>NZ_CP071454.1:1697500-1880000 GCF_017352135.1 Rhizobium lentis | reverse complement strand
ATGCTTGTCCTCGATGAAGAACAGACGCGCGCGGCCCTGCCCTGGCCGGACCTGATCGAGGCGATCGCCCGCATGTTCCAGAGCGACTGCGTGATGCCGGTGCGCCATCACCATGATATGGAGGTGCCGGGCGAGGAGAGCGCCACGCTGCTTCTGATGCCCGCCTGGGTTCCCGGGCGCTATGCCGGGGTGAAGACCGTCTCGGTTTTTCCCGGCAACATGCGGCGGGGCCTGCCGGCGATCTTCGGAACCTATCTTCTTTCCTCCGGCGCCACCGGCGAGATGCTGGCCGCAATCGACGGCGGCGAGCTGACGGCGCGACGGACGGCGGCGGCATCGGCGCTGGCGGCCCGCTATCTCGCCCGACCAGACGCAGAGGAGATGCTCATCTGCGGAACCGGCCGGCTGTCCCTCAACCTGATGCTCGCCCATCGTACGACCCGGCCGATCAAGAGGTACCGCATCTGGGGCCGCAATGGACAGGCAGCGGAAAAGATCGCGGCCGAGGCACGAGCGCTCGGTCTGAATGCCGAAGCGGTCGAGAACGCCGAGGCCGCAGCCCGGACGGCCGATATCATTTCCTGCGCCACGCTTTCCAACGAGCCGCTGATCTCAGGCGAATGGCTGAAACCCGGCGCCCATCTCGATCTCGTCGGCGCCTTCAAGCCGAACATGCGCGAAAGCGACGACGAGGCCATCCGTCGCGCCAGCGTCTATGTCGATACCCGGGCCGGCGCCCTCACTGAGGCAGGCGATATCGTCCAGCCGCTGAAAAGCGGCGTGCTGAAGGAGGACGGCATAAAGGCGGAGCTTGCAGAACTCGTCAGCGGCGCCCGGAGCGGGCGGAGCCATGACGCCGAAATCACGCTGTTCAAATCGGTCGGCGCCGCACTCGAGGATCTCGCCGGGGCTATCCTTGCCTATGAAACGGTGACGGGCCGAAAGTGACAATCAGTGCATCATTGCCGGAACTTCCGGTTTCGCATGTCCTGCCGGCCATCGGCGTAGCCTTGGCCGAGCAGAAACGTGCCGTTCTTTCGGCGCCGCCCGGCGCGGGCAAAACGACACTTGTGCCGCTTTACCTGCTCGACCAGGTCTGGCGCGGCGACGGCAAGATCATCTTGCTGGAGCCGCGGCGGCTGGCGGCGCGAGCGGCGGCAAGCCGGATGGCGTCACTGCTCGGCGAGCAGGTTGGCGGCACGGTCGGTTATCGCATGCGCCTCGACAACAGGATATCGGCAGCGACACGGATCGAGGTGGTAACGGAAGGGGTGTTTGCCCGGATGGTCCTCGACGATCCGGAGCTGGCCGGAATCTCGGTCGTGATCTTCGACGAATTCCACGAGCGTTCACTCGATGCCGATTTCGGGCTGGCGCTGGCGCTCGACGTTCAATCGGCGCTCCGCGAGGATCTGCGCATCCTAGTGATGTCGGCAACGCTCGACGTCGACCGTGTGGCCGACCTGCTTAAGGAGCCCCCTGTCATCGAAAGCCTGGGGCGCAGCTTTCCGGTCGATCTCCGTTATCAGGATCGGCCGGGCGGTGAGCGCATCGAAGATGCCGTGACGCGCGCGATTATCGACGCGCACGCCAACGAAACCGGCTCGATCCTCGCTTTCCTGCCCGGCCAGGCTGAGATCACGCGGACCGCAGAGCGGCTGCAGGGACGTTTCGGACCGGAAACGCTGATTGCGCCGCTTTATGGCAATCTCGGCCAGAAGGAGCAGGATGCCGCGATTCGACCGGCGGTGAAGGGAACGCGCAAGATCGTGCTTGCGACGTCGATTGCCGAAACCTCGATCACCATCGACGGCGTGAGGATCGTGATCGACAGCGGATTGCAACGCCTGCCGGTATTCGAGGCGTCGACCGGCATCACCCGGCTGGAGACGGTGCGCGCGTCGCGGGCCTCTGCCGATCAGCGGGCTGGCCGCGCCGGGCGAACCGAACCGGGTATCGCCGTCAGGCTGTGGCACCAGGGACAGACGGCGGCACTGCCGGCCTTCACGCCGCCGCAGATCCTCTCCAGCGATCTTTCCGGGCTGGTGCTCGATCTCGCGCATTGGGGTGTCCAGGATCCGCGATCCCTCGCTTTTGTCGATCAGCCGCCGGAAACGACGCTTAGGGAAGCGCGGGCGCTGCTCGGTCAGCTTGGCGCGCTCGACAAGGACGGGGCGCTGACAGCGCGGGGCAAGGTGATGCGCGATCTCGCCCTGCCGCCACGGCTTGCGGCCATGGTGGTCTCGGCGGGCGAAATCGGACATGCCCGGGAGGCTGCGATGATCGCCGTTCTTCTCACCGAGCAGGGGCTTGGCGGGACGAGCCTCGATATCGAGGAGCGGCTGCGGCGCTTCAAGGCCGAGCGCGGCGAAAGAGCCGAGGCGGCGCGACGGCTGGCAGGGCGGCTGGCGAGCGGGCTTGACCAAGTTGGCGCAACGGCGCCGGCGCTTGCGGGCCAGCTGCTGCTGCATGCCTTCCCGGATCGAATCGCACTTCAGCGCGGCGCGCGCGGACGATTCGTGATGGCCAACGGGCGGGGGGCCGAACTGGCGGACACCGAGAGGCTGGCCGGCAGCCAGATGCTTGTGATCGCCGATCTTACCGGCCGGGCGGCGCAGGCGCGGATCCTGGCGGCAGCCGAAGTGACGCGCGGCAATATCGAAGCCGAACTGCCCGGCGAAATCAGAACCGACGACCAGATATTCTTCGACCGGCAGAGCCGCCAGGTGCGGGCGCGGCGGGCAACCCGGCTCGGCGCAATCGTCTTCGACGAGACGCCCTTGCCGCGTCCTTCCGGGGAAGCCGTCACTCAGACGCTGATGGAAGGCGTGCGCGAACTGGGACTCGATCAGCTTGCCTTCTCGAAGGATGCCATCCAGCTGCGTGAGCGGATCGATTTCCTCCATAGAACGATCGGCGATCCCTGGCCTGACGTCAGCGACGCCGCCCTGCTTTCGCGAATGGAGGAATGGTTCGCTCCCTTTCAGGGGGAGGCCCGAAGCCTCTCTGAGATTTCCCCGGCAGGGCTTTCGAACGGGCTGATGTCGCTGGTGCCACACGAATTGCAGCGCGATCTTAGCCGGCTTGCCCCGACGCATTTCGAGGCGCCGACCGGCCAAAGGCATCCGATCCAATATGAGGGCGAGGAGCCGGTCTTGACGATCCGCGTGCAAGAGCTGTTCGGGCTCAAGCAGCACCCGGCGATCGCCGGAGGCCGTCTGCCGCTGCTCCTCGAACTGACATCGCCGGCGCACCGGCCGATCCAGACGACACGCGATCTCCCCGGCTTCTGGGCCGGCTCATGGAAGGACGTACGCGCCGAGATGCGCGGGCGCTATCCCCGGCATCCCTGGCCGGAGCGGCCGGAAGAGGCGTTGCCGACGACACGGGCAAAACCACGTGGTACATGAGAGCCATCAAGGAGCCCCGGCATGATCGACAAGCCTGGCATGATCGACAAGACGGACAGCCAGTCGCTGGAAGATCGGCACAGCAGCCGCAGGCTGCGTTTGCAGACGCTGGTGCGGCTGCGCTGGCTTGCCGTCGGCGGCCAGGCGCTGACGGTGTTCATTGTGGCCTTCTGGCTGAAGTTTCCCTTGCCGCTGATCGCCAGTTCCTCGCTGATCGCCGCGCTTGCCTGGGTCAACTTCTATCTGACGATCCGCTATCCGCCGACGCATCGGCTGGAGCCGCCGGCCGCCTTCGCGCTGCTCGGCTTTGACCTGCTGCAACTTTGCGCGCTGCTCTTCATCACCGGCGGCCTTGCTAATCCGTTCGCCGCCCTCGTTTGCGTGCCGGTCATCATCTCGTTTGCCTCGCAGCCGATCCGCTACAGCACGGCGCTGATCGGCTTTGCGATGGTCTGCATCACGGTGCTTGCCTTTTCACCCTTTCCGCTGCCCTGGTTCGACGGGGCCGAGATCAATGTGCACAATGTCATGCAGTTCGGCGTCTGGTGCTCGATCGCCTCGACGATGGCCTTCGCCGCTTTTTACGCCTATCGCGTTTCGATGGAGGCGAGCCAGCTGGCCGATGCGCTGGCGGCGACCGAACTGGTCCTGCAGCGGGAAAAGCACCTGTCACAGCTCGACGGACTGGCCGCCGCCGCCGCACACGAGCTTGGCACCCCGCTTGCGACGATCAGCGTCGTCGCCAAGGAAATGGAGCGGGAACTCAAGGACGACGACCGTTTCCGCGAGGATGTGATGCTGCTGCGAAGCCAGAGCGAACGCTGCCGTGACATCCTGCGGCGGTTGACGACCCTCTCCTCCGACGGCGAGGCGCATATGCGCCGCCTGCCGCTTTCCTCGATGATCGAAGAGGTTGTCGCGCCGCACCGGGAATTCGGCATCACTCTTGAGCTCATCGAAAAAAGCCCGCGCAAGGGCGAGCCGGTCACCGACCGCAATGCCGGCATCATGTACGGGCTCGGCAACCTCATCGAAAATGCCGTCGATTATGCCAGGGAGAAAGTGACCGTCACCGTCGAGCACGATCACGACAAAGTGCTGATCGTCATCGAGGACGACGGCAATGGCTATTCGCCTGACATACTGACGCGAATCGGCGAGCCCTATGTGACCAAAAGGCAGAAGGAAGATACGGCCGGCGGCCTTGGGCTCGGACTTTTCATCGCCAAGACGCTGCTGGAACGCTCGGGCGCATCGCTGATTTTCGAGAACCGCGAGCCGGAAAAAGCCGGCGCGCGCATCCGCATCGAATGGCCGCGGATGCTGATCGACGCAAATTCGACAAAATGAGTTTATGGGCATAAGTAGAATGAAAAACGGTTGACCAAGATCGGGCGCTCAACCGTCGGGACCCGGGACGATGACAGAACAGAATCATGAAAATTTCGCCGCGTCGGATGAAGACCATATCGGGCCTGACGCCAGCTTGCTGATCGTCGACGACGACGGGCCGTTCCTGCGCCGCCTCGCCCGGGCGATGGAGACGCGCGGCTTTGAGGTGGAGACGGCCGAATCAGTGGCGGAGGGCGTTGCGAAATCGAAAGGCCGGCCGCCTAAATATGCTGTGGTCGACCTTCGCCTCGGCGACGGCAATGGGCTCGACGTCATCGAAGCGATCCGCCAGCGGCGCGACGACACGCGGATCATCGTTTTGACCGGCTACGGCAATATC
Source organism: Rhizobium lentis (assembly GCF_017352135.1). Taxonomy (NCBI): domain Bacteria; kingdom Pseudomonadati; phylum Pseudomonadota; class Alphaproteobacteria; order Hyphomicrobiales; family Rhizobiaceae; genus Rhizobium; species Rhizobium lentis. Next base: position 1,874,858 of record NZ_CP071454.1, on the reverse strand, counting down.
GCAACGGCGGTGACCGCCGTAAAACTCGGCGCCGTCGACTATTTGGCAAAGCCTGCGGATGCCGACGACGTCTTTTCGGCGCTGACGCAACGGCCAGGTGAAAAAGCCGAGCTTCCCGAAAATCCAATGTCGGCCGATCGGGTACGCTGGGAACACATCCAGCGGGTCTATGAAATGTGCGAGCGCAATGTTTCGGAAACGGCGCGCCGGCTCAATATGCATCGCCGGACGCTGCAGCGCATCCTTGCGAAACGCGCGCCGAAATAAGCAAGCAACCGTCAAACGTCGTCCACGGTGAACGGTTTTCCGTTGGCCCATTCGGCCATCATCAGCCTTTGCGCGGCGGCGCGGGAGAAGTTGAGCGTGACCGATTTGCGCGTGGCAGGCGCCATGCGATGTTCCGGCGCCTCGCGAAGCATGTGGGCGCCGTAGCCATCCGAAAGGAAAAGCCCGCACTCGTCGGGAAAGATGTCGAGCGGCACGTCCTTATGCGTGGCAAAGAACAGGCGGTCGCAATGCAGCCTATATTCCGGCCATTTGCGATCCACCCGGAAATCCTCGATCGACGTCTTGATTTCGATAATCCAGACCTCGCCCTTTTCCGAAAGCGTGATCAGATCCGCTCGGCGGCCGCTGGCGAGCGGCAGTTCGGGCAGCACGGCATGGCGCATTTCATGCAGCAATATCTGCGTGCCGCGTCGCACCATCATGGCCCTGTCCGATTGCCGGCCATCGATTAACGGATTGTTATTGTAAACGCTCAAAATCGTCATGGATAACCGTCGCGGGGCCAGGCGTGTTGTTGCAAAAAAGCCATGCACTTTTAATTTGCGCAACAGACGAATTCGTCGCGCTGCAGCAGTCTTGCAAAGCGCAAGTTAATCGAAAATAAACCATAATCAATGATGGTCGAAAAACCGTTCTCCTTGCCCTAAAACTTCAAGAGTCATTCATGCGCATCCGCAATGCATTCCCTGTATTTGGCCTGCTGACGACGCTCGCTCTGGCTGGTTGCTCCACAACCTCAGACAGCGCCTCCGTCGACGACAAGGGCGCCGGCCCGACGGTACAGACGGCCCAGATCTTCGATGACGCCTATGGCGTGACGAAGGATGCCGGATACTCGCTGCCGGCGATCCCGATCAGCCGGGTCAAGCCGCAGTTCCGCCGCCAAGTCGTCAGCTACCAGACCACGGAGCGCCCCGGAACGATCATCGTCAACACGCGCGAGCGCTTCCTCTATTACATCCTCCCCAACGGCAAGGCGATGCGCTACGGCATCGGCGTCGGCAAGCAGGGCTTCGCATGGGCCGGCACCGCCTACGTCGCCTGGAAGCAGGAATGGCCGACCTGGCACCCGCCGAAGGAAATGGCCGTCCGCCGTCCCGACGTCGCCAAATATGTCGAAGACGGTATGGGGCCTGGCCTCAGCAATCCGCTCGGCGCCCGCGCCATGTATCTCTTCAACGAGGACGGTAAGGACACGCTCTTCCGCCTGCACGGCACGCCGGAATGGGCTTCGATCGGCACTGCCGCTTCTTCGGGCTGCATTCGCCTGATGAACCAGGACGTCATCGACCTCTATAGTCGCGTGCGTCCCGGCAAGGGGACCTCCAAGGTCATCGTCATCCAGTAAGGTAAATACTGAATTCGGTATAAAAAAGGCCGCCGGACTGTCGTTCCGGCGGCCTTTTGCATTCGCTGTCACGCGGTCTGCTTTGCCTTGAGCTCGAGGCGGCGGCGGTGAAGCACCGGCTCGGTATAGCCGTTCGGCTGCTCCCTGCCCTTCAGCACGAGATCGAGGGCGGCCTGGAAGGCGATCGACTCGTCGAAATTGCCAGCCATCGGCCGGTAGGCCGGGTCGGACTCGTTCTGCCGGTCGACGACGACAGCCATCCGCTTCATCGTCTCTACGATCTGAGCTTCGCCGACGACTTTGTGATGCAGCCAGTTCGCCATGTGCTGGGCAGAAATGCGCAACGTCGCGCGATCCTCCATCAAGCCGACATTGTTGATGTCGGGGACCTTCGAGCAGCCGACGCCCTGATCGATCCAGCGCACGACATAGCCGAGGATGCCCTGGGCATTGTTGTCGAGTTCTCGCTGGATTTCCTGCGGCGTCCAGTTCGGACGGACCGCAACCGGCACTGAGAGAATGTCGGAAAGCCTGGCGCGCGCCCGATCCTTCAACCCCTGCTGGATTTTGGCGACATTGACGCGGTGATAATGGGTGGCATGCAGGGTTGCAGCCGTCGGCGACGGAACCCAGGCGGTGTTGGCGCCGGCCTTGGGGTGAGCGATCTTCTGTTCCAGCATCGCCGCCATCAGATCCGGCATCGCCCACATGCCCTTGCCGATCTGGGCGTGGCCGGAGAGTCCGCATTCAAGGCCGATATCGACATTCCAGTTCTCATAGGCCGATATCCAGGCTGCCTGGCGCATGTCGCCTTTGCGAATCATCGGACCGGCTTCCATCGAGGTGTGAATCTCGTCGCCGGTGCGGTCGAGGAAGCCGGTATTGATGAAGACGACACGCTCACGGGCGGCGCGGATGCACTCCTTGAGATTGACCGTCGTGCGGCGCTCCTCATCCATGATGCCCATCTTGATGGTGTTGCGCGGCATGCCGAGCGCATCTTCTACCCGGGAAAAGATCTCGACGGCGAAGGCGACTTCTTCAGGTCCATGCATCTTCGGCTTTACGACATAGATGGAGCCGGTGCGCGAGTTCTTCTTTCGGCCGGCCGGACCAATATCGTAAAGCGCGATCAGGCCTGTGATGACGGCATCCATGATGCCCTCAGGCACTTCGTTGCCGTCTTTATCGAGGATGGCCGGGTTGGTCATGAGATGGCCGACATTGCGCACCAGCATCAATGAACGGCGATGCACCTCGAAGGACGCGCCATCCGGGCCGAGATAGTCCAGGTCCGGGTTGAGCTTGCGCACGAAGCTCGTCCCGCCCTTCGCCACTTCTTCCTGCAAATCACCCTTCATCAGGCCGAGCCAGTTGCGGTAGACGACGACCTTGTCCTCGGCATCGACGGCAGCAATCGAATCCTCGCAGTCCATGATCGTGGTGATCGCCGATTCCAGCCAGACATCGGAAATGTGGGCCGGATCGGCCTTGCCGATCGCCGTCGCCGCATCGATGACGATCTCGATGTGAATGCCGTTGTTCCTCAGGAGGATATGCGTCGGAGCGGCCGCATCGCCGCGATAGCCGGCAAAATGCCCGTTCTCTCTCACCATCAGCTGTTCGCCGTCGGTGGATCGGACGACAAGCGCTCCATCCTGGACGGAAAGGCCGCCGACGTCCTTCCAGCTCCCGTCCTGCAGCGGCACCGCCGCGTCGAGGAAATCGCGCACCCAGGCGATGACTTTCTCGCCGCGCTTCGGATTGTAACCCTTGCCCTTCTCGGCACCGTCGCTCTCGGGAATGGCGTCGGTGCCGTAGAGCGCGTCGTAGAGGGAGCCCCAGCGGGCATTCGCGGCGTTCAGCGCGTAACGGGCATTCATCACGGGAACGACGAGCTGCGGACCGGCGATCGAGGCGATCTCGGGATCGACGTTTTCGGTTGAGACCTGGAAGTCCGATCCTTCCGGCAGGAGGTAACCGATGCTGCGAAGAAAGGACTGATATTCGTCCATATCCGACGGAGCGCCATGCCGGCGATACCAATCGTCGATCTTGGTCTGCAGCTCGTCCCGCTTGGCCAGCAGCGCGCGGTTACGTGGGGCGAGATCGTGGACGATCGCCGAAAAGTCGGCAAAGAACTTGTCCGCATCGATCGCCAGGCCCGGCAGAACCTCCCGGGTCAGGAAATCATGAAGGACGGTTTCGATGGCAAGACCGTTCTTGTCAATGCGGCTCATGCGACATTCTCCCTGGCAGCGCCTATGAATGCTGCCACTTTGCCCGGCTTTCATTCACAGTCAATTCCGCAATAATTCGAAAGATTTATGCTTTCCTGGAAATTGTGCGCGGCGACACGCGCATCGGCAGCCCGTTCTGCGGCTGCGTCGTCAGCTTCTGCACCGGCCAGGGATTGGTCGATTCCGTCTGGTCGAAACGGAAACGGTGCATCATGACAGCCAGTGCGATCACCGCCTCCTGCAGCGCGAAGGTGGCGCCGATGCAGACGCGCGGGCCGGCACCGAACGGCAGAAACTGGAATCGGCCGATGCTGCCGCGGTTTTCGGGCAGGAAACGCTCCGGCATGTAGGCACGCGGCTTCTCCCAATAGAGTTCGTGGCGATGCAGCGTCCATGGCATGATGAGCACGGTGATATCGGCCGGTATTTCGATCTTTTCACCCTTGGCATTTGTCCAGAGGTCATCGGCGATCGCGGCGCGATTGATCGAGGGCGCGGGCGGATAAAGCCTGAGAGCTTCTTCAAAGGCCGCCCGCGTCACCGGCATCAGATCCAGCCATTCCACAGGCTCGGCGCCGGTTGCAAGGACGGCGTCGATCTCCCTCTCCATCGCCTCGCGGATGTGCGGGCTGTTGGCGACACAATAGAGAGTCCAGGCCAGCGCACGCGCCGTCGTCTCATGGCCGGCGCCAATGAAGGTCAGGATATTGTCCTCGATTTCCGCCTTCGTCAGACCATCGGGGCCTGCCTGTTCCAGGAGCAGCGTCAGAAAATCCTCCGGGGCCGCGGCGCGATCGGCCTTCATCTTCGCAAGCCGCATATCCATGGTGTCGCGCACGATCGCTCTGAATTTCTCCAGTACCTTCTGACCGCCGATGCGGGTCAGGCGCGGGACCCAGGAGGGCGCCCGCAGCAGGTCCATCGGGTCGATGCGGCCCATGCGATGGAGAAGCTGATTGACGTCGTCGGCAAAATGGCCGCTCGACGAGACGATTTCGCCGGAGAAAAGCGTTTCGGCAAGGATAGCAAAGGTCAGATCGGTCATGTCGGTGGCGATATCGAAGATGTGGCCAGCCGCATCGACGTTCTCATACTTTCGGACAAAATCTTCCGATTGCCGCAGCATCTGCCCGGCAAAACCTTTCGCGTGGCGCGGCGTGAAGACCGGGGCAACCGCCTTTCGCGATCGCTTCCAGACTTGGCCCTCGGCAGTCAGCAGGCCGTCACGCAGGATCGGCCGCAGCACCAGCTGGCGAATGTCCGACATGCGGTAATTGGCTGCGTTGTCGACCAGCACATGCTTGATCAAGCCGGGATCGTTGACAATCAGGGTATGTTGCCCGAAGAAGCTCGTCTTGATCCAGGGCAGCGTGTAGGACGGCTCACCCCAGAGTTCGAGCGGGTTGCGCAGGATGATGCGAATGATGTCAAGCCGGCTCGGTGGCACGGTGCGCGGCAGCGGTGCCGGCGGAACGAAGGGATCCGGACGCATGTCCATCGTCAAAGCCTTTCGGGGAAGATCGCCGTCTTCCCGGCAAGCTTGAAGCTAGAGCAGGCCCTTGAGTTCGTCCAGCTTGTCGTTGATCAGCCAGCCGTAATAGTTCTCCTCGGGCCAAACCGTCGCACCGCCGGAACGGTTTTTCGCTGCAAGGGCGGTAGCGCGCTGACGTGAATTGCCGACATTGTAAAGCGTCGCCGTGAGGCCGGGATTGCCCGAAATATCCATGCCGGCAATCTCCTTATAGTCGTCGATCGACCTGCGAATCGAGGCGGCGACGAAGGCAAGCGAGATGTCGGGATCCATGATCGCCCTGTAGACGGCGCCCGCATTCTTCTCGTTCAGCTTCGGATAGCCGGAGACGCGGGAGACGAGATCGGAGAGCATCAGCGCCGTCAGCGGGTTGACTTGGCCGAGTCCGAAGGTCTGGCCGGCGTAGAAGGGCTGGAAGAAGACCGCACTGAAGCGGTTGTTGGGGAAGCTCTCGCCGCCGACCGTCTTGCCGCGGAAATCGCTTTCCCAGACATCCTCCCGGCAGGACCAGAGCGTGTAGGAATCGCTCTTGCCCTTGCACTGCGCAAATTGCGGCCGCGCGACGAAATCGTCGATGCTTTCGCCGTCATAGGCGAAACGGAAGCTTTCGCCGGCATAGGAGGCGGCCTTGACATAATAGGCCTGCAGCCGGTCGTAGGCGTCGACATTATAGGTATGTTCGCCAACGATGGCGCCGATGACATGGATGGGGTTGATGCCGTAGGCGCTGGAGACCTTGCGGATCTTGGCCATCAGCTCGTGATCCGTCGCGAGAAGGTCATGGACCTTTTCATATTTCAGATCGAAGCTGCTCTTGGTGCCCTTGGTGCGGCGGACGGAAGCGCCTGGAATATCTGGCTGCTCGGCATGGCGATTGCCGGCCGGCACCGTCTGCATCGCGAAGGCCGGCGCCGAATTCACCAGGGAAACGGCAATCAAAAGGCTTGTCAAAAGGCGTCGCACGATCCGCTATCCCGTCCGTTCATCGTCCTGTTCGCGATGCGGCTGACTGGACCAGAATCTTGGCCGAATAAAGCCGCAGCGGCAAACAAAACGGGCCTTCACTAAAAAGGAAAAGGCCCGCTGTCGATAGTCGAGTTCATCACATTGCGGCATTCACACTGGTAAAGCCACGAACCGGTGCGCCGATATCACAGAATGAAGCGTGACAAATCGGTATTCTGCGCGAGATCGCCGACATGTTCGCGCACATAGGCCGCATCGATCGTGATGGCTGCCCCGGCCCGGTCGGGCGCATTGTAGGAAATCTCGTCCAGGACCCGCTCCATCACCGTCTGCAGGCGGCGTGCGCCGATATTCTCGACCGAGGAGTTCAAATGCACGGCGACATCGGCGAGTGCATCGATCGCATCCTCGGTGAAATCGAGGCTCAGGTTTTCGGTTTCCATCAGCGCCCGATACTGGCGAATGAGGCTTGCTTCGGTTTCCGTCAGGATCCGGCGGAAATCCTCCTTGTTCAGCGGACGCAGCTCGACACGGATCGGCAGGCGGCCCTGCAGTTCCGGCAGCAGATCCGACGGCTTGGAGACATGGAAGGCGCCGGAGGCGATGAAGAGGATATGGTCCGTCTTGACCGGCCCGTATTTGGTCGAGACCGTCGTGCCTTCGACGAGCGGCAGGAGGTCGCGCTGGACGCCTTCGCGCGAAACGCCGGCACCCATGCCGCCGTCGCGGGCGGCGATCTTGTCGATTTCGTCGAGGAAGACGATCCCGTCATTCTCGGTGGAGCGAACGGCCTCGCGCTGGATCACCTCGTTGTCGATCAGCTTGTCGGATTCATCGCGGATCAGATCGGTGTAGGAGGCCTTAACCGTCGTGCGGACCTTTTTGGTGCGTCCGCCCATCGCCTTGCCGAACATTTCCGACAGGTTGAGCACGCCGATATTGGCGCCCGGCATGCCGGGTATTTCGAAGCCACCCATGCCGGAACCGGCATCGGCCACCTCGATATCGATTTCCTTGTCGTCGAGTTCGCCGTCCCTCAGCTTCTTGCGGAAGTTTTCGCGCGTGGCGGGCGAAGCGGTCGTGCCGACCAGCGCATCGAGCACGCGCTCTTCGGCGCTCACATGCGCCTTGGCCTGCACCTCGGCCCGCTTCTTCTCGCGCACCAGGCCGATGCCGACCTCGACCAGATCGCGAATGATCTGCTCGACATCACGGCCGACATAGCCGACTTCGGTGAACTTGGTGGCTTCGACCTTGATGAAGGGGGCGCCGGCGAGTTTTGCGAGGCGCCGCGAGATCTCGGTCTTACCGACACCGGTCGGACCGATCATCAGGATGTTTTTCGGCATGACTTCGTCGCGCAGGCTCGGGTCGAGCTGCTGGCGACGCCAACGATTGCGCAGCGCAATCGCGACGGCGCGTTTGGCGTCATGCTGGCCGATGATGTAGCGATCGAGTTCGGAAACAATCTCGCGGGGGGAAAAGGTCGTCATTGCGCATCATTCTCCTGGCGGTCCGGAGCCATCGGCGTCCGGCCGCAATTCGTCGTTATTTCGCCCCGGCAGATCAGCCGCGGCGGCAGCCGAAAAGCCTGGGATTCAGACTTCGACGTCAAGCGATTCCACCACGATATTGTGGTTGGTGTAGACGCAAATGTCGGCGGCGATATCGAGAGCGCGGCGCGCAATCTCTTCGGCCGATTTGTCGGTATCCATCAGCGCGCGGGCGGCGGCGAATGCAAAATTGCCGCCGGAACCGATCGCCGTCGTGCCATGTTCGGGCTCGAGGACATCGCCGTTGCCGGTGATTGCCAGCGTGATCGACTTGTCGGCGACCAGCATCATGGCCTCGAGATTACGCAGGTATTTGTCGGTGCGCCAGTCCTTGGCGAGCTCGACGGCGGCGCGCATCAGCTGGCCGGGATACTGCTCCAGCTTCTTTTCAAGCCTTTCGAGCAGGGTGAAGGCGTCCGCCGTGGCGCCGGCGAAACCGGCGACGACCTCGCCCTTGCCGATGCGACGCACCTTGCGGGCATTGCCCTTCATGACGGTTTGGCCGAGGCTCACCTGGCCGTCACCGGCCATCACCACCTTGCCGCCTTTTCGAACTGTAATAATTGTTGTCATAAAACACCTGTCTGCCCGTGACGCGGGCTTTTACGCGAGACCACACACGGGTCCTTGTTGAGCCCTATGTAAGCAGGCCGGAGCCGATTGCAAATGGGCGGGCTTTTCTCTTCCCCGGCTTCTGGATATTTGCCGATACGCCTGATAAGGAACGGCCTTATTCCCGATGGAGGGCCGGATGGCCGAGACTGCAGCAAGCCGCACGGGCAGCGTTTCCCGCAAGACCAATGAGACCTCGATTTCCGTTTCCGTCAATCTCGACGGCACTGGCAAATCGAAGATTTCGACGGGCGTCGGCTTCTTCGACCATATGCTCGACCAGCTTTCGCGACATTCCCTGATCGACATGGAGATCGAAGCCAAGGGCGATCTGCATATCGACGACCACCATACGGTCGAGGATACAGGCATTGCGATCGGCCAGGCGATCGCCAAGGCGCTCGGCGACCGGCGCGGCATCACGCGTTACGCCTCGATCGACCTCGCCATGGACGAGACGATGACCAAGGCGGCGGTGGATCTTTCCGGCCGGCCGTTCCTTGTGTGGAACGTTGCCTTCAGCGCGCCGAAGATCGGCAGCTTCGACACCGAGCTCGTTCGGGAATTCTTCCAGGCGCTCGCCCAGAATGCCGGCATCACCTTGCACATTCTCAACCATTATGGTGCCAACAACCACCATATTGCCGAGACATGCTTCAAGGCCGTCGCCCGCGCATTGCGTGCGGCGACAGAAATCGATCCGAGACAGGCGGGCCGCGTTCCCTCGACGAAGGGCACGCTCGTCTGAGCCCCCCAAGGGAGCGACGACAATGACATCCAGCTATATTTTCCTGACGCCGCCCGGCGGCACGAGCGCCACGGCCGATGAGACGCGAACCATCCGCGACGGCTTCACCTTCCTCGGCCTGTTGTTTCCGTGGATTTGGCTGCTGGCGCATCGGCTGTGGCTGCATGCGGCCGCGGCTTTTCTGCTGCAGGCAATCGGCGGGGCGCTGACGGATGAACCGGGCCTGTGGGCGGCGGGAGTGGCAATCATGCTTGGCGTGAACATGATCGTCGGCCTCGAGGGTCAGAACTGGCGCATCCGCACTCTTGCCGCCAAAGGTTGGAACGAGGACGCACTCATTGCGGCCGATAAGCTCGACATTGCCGAGCAGATTTATTTCTCGGACAGGGCGGCCACCGCGGATCATGACGACACCGTCACACCGGACTGGCAGAACAAAGCAGGTGCAAACAGTCCGCGCGGCCAGGCTACATCGCTTGGTCTCTTTGGTTTTGATGGAGGACGCTGACGATGCGCGTCGCAATTATCGATTACGGTTCCGGCAACCTGCGTTCGGCGACCAAGGCTTTCGAACGCGCCGCCCGTGAGGCGGGTATCGATGCGCATATCGATCTCACCGACAAGGCGGAGGATGTTGCCGCGGCCGACCGCATCGTGCTTCCCGGCGTCGGCGCCTATGCCGATTGCCGGCGTGGCCTCGATGCCGTGCCCGGAATGACCGACGTACTGATCGAGGCGGTCGAGAAGAAGGCGCGACCGTTTCTCGGCATCTGCGTCGGCATGCAGCTGATGTCCTCGCGCGGTCTTGAAAAGACCGTGACCAAGGGCTTCGGCTGGATATCCGGCGACGTCGTCGAGATAACGCCTGACGATCCCGCGCTCAAGATCCCGCAGATCGGCTGGAATACGCTGGACCTCAGGCGCGAGCACCCGCTCTTCGACGGTATTCCCACAGGCCCGCAGGGACTGCACGCCTATTTCGTCCATTCCTACCATCTTGCCGCCGAAAATGCAGAGGATGTCATTGCGACCGTCGACTATGGCGGCCCGATGACCGCCCTCGTCGGGCGCGACAACATGGCTGGCGCCCAGTTTCACCCTGAAAAAAGCCAGAAGCTCGGCCTCGCCCTGATCGCGAATTTCCTGCGCTGGAACCCGTAATACCCCCGCCTTATTTTCCCTTTATGGAAAGGGCGGAACAGGAGTGCGCTCGATGCCGGCTTCGCGAAAACCAGGCAAGGTGTTCTATACGCTGCGACCCTCCAGAGAGGGCTTGCCTGCCTTCTCGGACATCCGGCTTCCCGATGGAACGATCATTCGCCGCGTCGACACAACCATCCATAAAAGAGCGCTTTCCAATGCGGCAAAGGCATTGAAAGAAAGGCTGGACCGATGATCCATGAATTCCTTGCCGGCAACGAGAATTCGCAGCTGCGCGCCAACGGCATCAATGCCGACGACATCACCGAAGCCGTGCTGGAATTCTATATCGAAGGCGAAGACGATCTGATCGGCCTGCTTGCCTACGCGCTTTACGAACGACAGAAACGCGATTTCGTCGTCAGCTATCGCAAGCGCAACGCCGGCCGATCGCCCAACGAGGCCGAGCTTGCCGCCGTTTCCAGCAACTATTTCTCCACCGACCTGCGCAACACGCTGCGCGACCGTGCCTCGCATATACTTTCGAGTTATGCCGAGACCTATGTCGAGGCGATGGAGCCGGAGATCCGGCTTGCCGCCGTCAACAGCGACGCCTTGCGACGGGTGCGCGAGATCGAGACATCGGTAAAGAGACGTTTCGGTTTCTGGCGCCAGGTCCGTGCCGGCTTCACCGTCGCCCTGCTGCTTCTCCTGCTTTTGGCCGCGGCCGCCATTGCCGCTGTCTTTTTCCGCTCGGATATCGTAGATGCGTGGAATGCGCTGACGCTATCGACCACTCTACGGACGTAAGACGACATGATCCTTTTTCCCGCGATCGACCTGAAGGGCGGCCAATGCGTCCGCCTGAAGCTCGGCGACATGCAGCAGGCGACGGTCTACAACACCGATCCGGCCGCCCAGGCGAAATCGTTCGAAGAGCAGGGTTTCGAATGGCTGCACGTGGTCGATCTCGACGGCGCTTTTGCGGGACATTCGGCCAATGGCGATGCCGTCGAGGCGATTCTGAAGGCGACGAAAAATCCAGTACAGCTCGGCGGCGGCATCCGTACGCTCGATCATATCGAGGCCTGGCTGTCTCGCGGACTGCGGCGCGTCATTCTCGGCACCGTCGCGGTCAGAAATCCTGATCTGGTCATCGAGGCCTGCCGGCAATTTCCGGACCAGGTTGCCGTCGGCATCGACGCCAAGGGCGGCAAGGTGGCGGTCGAGGGTTGGGCGGAGGCTTCGGAACTCGGCATCATCGAGCTTGCCCGGAAATTCGAGGGCGCCGGCGTCGCCGCGATCATCTATACCGATATAGACCGCGACGGCATCTTGACCGGCATCAACTGGAGCTCGACGCTGGAGCTTGCCGATGCCGTCTCCATTCCCGTCATCGCCGCGGGCGGCCTTGCCTCCATCGAAGACATCAAACGCATGCTGCAGCCCGACGCACGAAAGCTCGAAGGCGCGATTTCAGGCCGTGCGCTCTATGACGGCCGCATCGACCCGGCGGAAGCGCTGGCGTTGATCAAGGCCAGCAGGGCAAAGGAAACCGCATAATGACCCTCAAAGCCCGTGTCATCCCCTGCCTCGACGTCAAGGACGGCCGCGTCGTCAAGGGCGTCAACTTTCTCAATCTCGTCGATGCCGGCGACCCGGTCGAAGCGGCGAAGGCCTATGACGCCGCCGGCGCCGACGAACTCTGCTTCCTCGACATCACCGCGTCCTCGGACAATCGCGAGACGATCTTCGATGTCGTATCGCGCACGGCCGAGCAATGCTTCATGCCGTTGACCGTCGGCGGCGGAGTGAGAACCATCGCCGATATCCGCAAGCTGCTGCTGTGCGGCGCCGACAAGGTGTCGATCAATTCGGCAGCCGTCAGCAATCCCGATTTCGTTGCCGAGGCGGCCGACAAGTTCGGCGATCAGTGCATCGTGGTCTCGATCGATGCCAAACGCCGGCGCACGCAGGCGGTCGGCGGCGACAATCTCAGCGCCTGGGAGATCTATACGCATGGCGGCCGCAACGCGACCGGCATCGATGCGGTTGAGTTCGCCCAGAAGATGGTGGCGCGCGGTGCCGGCGAGTTGCTGGTCACCTCGATGGACCGCGACGGCACCAAGGTCGGTTATGATCTGGAACTGACGCGGACGATTGCCGATGCGGTGCGCGTGCCGGTGATCGCCTCGGGCGGCGTCGGCGACCTCGACGATCTCGTCGCCGGGGTGAAGGAGGGCCACGCCAATGCCGTGCTCGCCGCGTCGATCTTCCACTTCGGCACCTATTCCGTCAGCGAGGCGAAGCACTATATGTCGAAGTGCGGCATCGACATGCGTCTCGACTGAATTCTGAAAGCGCAGATATGAGCGGATTTTCCCTTTCCGACCTCGAAAGCATCGTCGAAGAACGGTCGAAGGCCTCACCGGAGCAATCCTGGACCGCCAAACTCGTGGCCGCCGGCCAGCCGAAGGCGGCGAAGAAGCTTGGTGAAGAGGCGATCGAAGCCGTGATGGCGGCGGTCACCGGCGACCGCGACAATCTGACCTATGAAGCCGCCGATGTGCTCTATCACCTTTTGGTCGTATTGAAGATTGCTGAAATACCGTTAGAGAATGTGATGGCCGAGCTCGAGCGCAGAACCGCGCAGTCCGGTCTCAAGGAAAAGGCCAGCCGGCAGAGTTCATGAGTATCGCGACTGAGATTATCGGGGTGCCGGAGATATTGGATCACTTCCAGTCGGAATCCTATTCGCCCTACCATTTCTTCTCTTCCGAGCAATGGGCGCAATTTCGGGCGGACACGCCGCTGACGCTGACCGGCGACGAGGTCAAACGGCTGCGCTCGATGGGCGACCCGATCGATCTCGACGAGGTCCGGCGCATCTACCTCTCGCTGTCGCGTCTGCTCTCGTCGCATGTCGAATCCTCGCAACTGCTGTTCGAGCAGCGCAACCGCTTCCTCAGCCTCTCCGACGTGACGAAGACACCCTTTGTCATCGGAATCGCCGGCTCGGTCGCTGTGGGAAAATCGACCACGGCGCGTATCCTCAAGGAGCTCCTGGGCCGCTGGCCTTCGAGCCCGAAGGTCGATCTCGTCACCACGGACGGCTTCCTGCATCCGAACGCCGTGCTGCAGCGGGAAAGACTGATGCAGCGCAAGGGTTTTCCGGAAAGCTATGACACGGCGGCGATCCTGCGCTTCCTCTCGGCGATCAAGGCGGGACGGCCTGACGTGAAGGCGCCGAGCTATTCGCACCTCGTCTACGACGTGCTGCCGGACGAATACAAGATCGTCGACCGGCCCGATATCCTGATCTTCGAAGGCATCAACGTGCTGCAATCGCGCGACCTGCCAGCCGACGGCAAGATCGTGCCGATGGTATCCGACTTCTTCGATTTCTCGATCTATATCGATGCCGCGGAAGACCAGATCCACAACTGGTATGTCACCCGCTTCATGCGGCTTCGCGAGACCGCTTTCCGCGACCCGAACTCCTATTTCCATCGTTATGCCTCGATCACCGACGCCGAAGCGCTCGAAATCGCCGAGGATCTTTGGACGAACATCAACCTGAAAAACCTGCGGCAAAACATCCTGCCGACGCGGCCGCGGGCCGATCTCATCCTGAAGAAGGGCAAGGATCATCTGATCGAGCAGGTTGCGCTGCGAAAACTATAGCAGGCAATCAATTTTCAAGCACGGACCCGGCGCAGCGTCAGATTGATGCGGCCGCCGTTCCTGAGCAGCGTCGAGGTCGCCGGATGGATACGGTCGACGCCGTGAAAACAAAGCCTTCCCTCACCGCCGAGAACGACCACGTCGCCGCTCGAAAGCTTGAAAGACAGCGTGGGATCGTTGCGGTTGAGGCCGCCAACGCGGAAGAGGCAGCTGTTGCCGAGCGAGATCGAGACTACTGGCGCCTGCAGATCCTCCTCGTCCCTGTCCTGATGCAGGCCCATGCGCGCGTCGTCGGCGTAGAAATTGACGAGGCAGGCTTCCGGCGGCTTGTCGTAGTCTGAAACGTCATCCCAGATATCGAGCAATTGCTGCGGCATGTCGGGCCAGGGCCTCCCCGTTTCCGGGTGCGTCGGCTGGTAGCGATAGCCGCGCGCCTTGTCGGTCACCCAGCCGAGCGGCCCGCAATTGGTCATGCGCACCGACATCGGCTTACCGGTACCGGGCATAACAGGCACATAGAGCGGCGCCTCGGCGACGACGGCGCGGATCACCGCCACCAATGCCTCCTGGCGCGCGCGGTCGAGGTAGCCGGGGAGATGGCGGATGCCGTTCATCAGGCCGGTCATATCATTCGCCGCCACCGGGGCGGCCGCGCATTTTCTTAACTTCGGAGCGGCCGGATTTTTCCTTCAGGCGACGCTCGACCGAGCCCTTGGTGGGCTTGGTCTTCTTACGCGGCGGCGGCGGCGGCTTGGCGGCCTCGAGAATGAGTTCCTTCAATCGGTCGCGCGCATCCTCGCGGTTGCGGTCCTGGCTGCGAAAGCGGCTCGCCTCGATCATCAGGACGCCCTCTTTCGACATGCGCCGGCCGGCAAGCTTGATCGCATTGGCCTTGACGCGATCGTTAAGAGACGGCGAATTCGGAATGTTGAAGAACAGCTGGACCGCGGTCGAGACCTTGTTGACATTCTGCCCGCCGGGGCCGCCCGCAAGAACGAACTGTTCCGTCAGTTCCCATCCTGCGATGGTGATCCTGTCATCGATGTAGAGTGCGTCGCTGGCCATGCGGCGTTCTATCTCATATCGGCAGCCAATTGAAAACATGGGCCGCCGTGAGAAAACCCGGGATCCTGCGATGCCGGGTTTCACGTGAGTCAGAGAGTCTGTTTAACGCAATTCCCGGCAAAAGCGCTTCGCGCTTTGCCTGGCAAAACCGCTGCACACTTTTGCTGGAATTGCTCCTTCTTATTCGGCCGCGACCTTCACACCGGGAGCCGCGTCGCGGACGCCGCCGTCGACATGGTTTTCGAACTTGGCGAAGTTGGCGATGAACATCGAAACCAGCTTTTCGGCCTGTGCGTCATAGGCTGCCTTGTCGGCCCAGGTCGAGCGCGGATCGAGAATGCCGCCGTCGACGCCATTGACGGAAACCGGTACAGCAAAACCGAAGTTCGGATCCGTACGGAATTCGACCTGGCCGAGTCTGCCGCTGAGGGCCGCGGCCAGAAGGGCGCGCGTCGCCTTGATCGGCATGCGTTTGCCGGTGCCGTAGGCGCCGCCGGTCCAGCCGGTGTTGACAAGCCAACACTCGACGCCGTGGCGGCCGATCAGCTCCTTGAGCAGATTACCGTATTCGGCCGGATGCCGCGGCATGAAGGGTGCGCCGAAGCAGGTGGAGAAGGTCGCTTCCGGCTCGACGACACCCTTTTCGGTGCCGGCCACCTTGGCGGTGTAACCGGAAAGGAAGTGATACATCGCCTGATCGGGCGTCAGGCGTGCAATCGGCGGCATGACGCCAAAGGCATCAGCGGTCAGCATGATGATCGTCTTCGGATGTCCGGCCCGGCCGGTTTCCGAGGCGTTCGGGATGAAATGCATCGGATAGGCGCAGCGGGTATTTTCGGTCAGCGAGCCGTCATCGAAATCGGGCTCGCGGTTTTCGTTCAGCACGACGTTTTCGAGCACGGTGCCGAAGCGCTGCGTCGTCGCATAGATTTCCGGCTCGGCTTCGGCCGAGAGACGGATGGTCTTGGCGTAGCAGCCGCCTTCGAAGTTGAAGATGCCGTTTTCGCTCCAGCCATGTTCGTCATCGCCGATCAGCGTGCGCGCCGGATCGGCCGACAGCGTCGTCTTGCCGGTGCCGGACAGGCCGAAGAAGACTGCCGCATCGCCGTCCGGGCCGACATTGGCCGAGCAGTGCATCGGCATCACCCCCTTTGCCGGCAGCAGGTAGTTGAGCACGGTGAAAACAGACTTTTTCATTTCGCCTGCATAAGAGGTGCCGCCGATGAGGACGAGGCCATTGGTAAGGTCGCAGGCGATCACTGTTTCCGAACGGCAGCCGTGGCGCGCCGAGTCGGCCTTGAAGCTCGGCAGATCGATGATCGTCAGCTTCGGCACGAAGCTCGGCAGTGCAGCGGCTTCGGGGCGGATCAGCAGATTGCGGATGAACAGCGAATGCCAGGCAAATTCGGTGACGACGCGGGTCGGCAGGGCGTGGCCTTCCTCGGCACCGCCGACGAGATCCTGGACGAACAGGTCCTTGCCGGCGGCATGGGCCAGCATGTCGTCGCGCAGCAGGGCAAAATGCTCCGGCGAGAGCGGCTTGTTGTTGTCCCACCAGATTTCGCCGTCGGTATTGGCGTCGCGAACGACGAATTTGTCGCGCGGCGAACGACCTGTATGCTGGCCGGTAATGGCTCTGAGCGCGCCTTGAGCGGTCAGTTCGGCTTCACCCCGGCGGATCGATTCCTCATAGAGTGCAGCGGCGGAAAAGTTGTAGCGAACGCTGGCTGCGCCGCCCAATCCAACCGTTGCAAGCTCCGTTGCCGGGTTATGAACTCCGAACTTTTCCATGGCTAGTTCCCTTTGCTCAGGCTCGTTGCCGTTAAAACTAAGCTAGAAATACGGGGAGAAATTTTAAAAGACAATAGACTGTAATTGAGAAAATACAGTAATATCAAATAATTAATCGATTTAAATTTATCGCGTTCTTTTTAAATCGTTTGAAGTGCTCGCGTTGAAACATTTTGACGCACGACTTATGGTTGCTCGCGAATTTAACAACAATCCTCCCCTTTATCTTTGCCACAATTTGTTCCACCTTTATCCTCCATAAGCGCATCCGGTCACTGAGACCGCCTGGGGACGACCAAAATCCGGGAGACTGCGCACTGATGACGGAGACCAACACCATGCCGACAATCGCGCTCGTTGACGACGACCGCAACATCCTCACCTCGGTGTCGATCGCACTGGAGGCCGAAGGATATAAGGTCGAGACCTATACAGACGGTGCCTCGGCGCTCGACGGCCTTCTGGCGCGACCGCCGCAGCTGGCGATCTTCGACATCAAGATGCCGCGCATGGACGGCATGGAACTGCTGCGCCGCCTGCGGCAGAAGTCGGATATTCCGGTCATCTTCCTCACCTCCAAGGACGAGGAGATCGACGAGCTTTTCGGCCTGAAAATGGGCGCGGATGATTTCATCACCAAGCCGTTCTCGCAGCGCCTGCTGGTAGAGCGCGTCCGCGCCGTCCTGCGGCGCGCCTCGAGCCGCGAAGCCGCCGCCGCCGGCGGCACGAGCCCCAGCGGCACGCCGAAGGCCGGCGCGGTGCAGCAGGCCCGCTCGCTGGAGCGCGGGCAGTTGGTCATGGACCAGGAGCGCCATACCTGCACCTGGAAAGGCGAAGCCGTGACGCTGACGGTGACCGAGTTCCTGATTCTGCATTCGCTGGCGCAGCGCCCCGGGGTCGTCAAGAGCCGCGACGCGCTGATGGATGCAGCCTATGACGAACAGGTCTATGTCGACGACCGGACCATCGACAGCCACATCAAGCGGCTGCGCAAGAAATTCAAGATGGTCGATACCGACTTTGATATGATTGAAACGCTCTACGGAGTGGGATACCGCTTCCGCGAAGCAGCCTGACGCCTCGCGGCGCGGCAAGAGACGATTGAGGGTCGCCGGCCGGTCCACCCGGCCCTACCCTTCGAAAGGGCCTGTCATTGGCACAGTTGGTGCAGGAAAGGGATTTGGACGATGCGGAGGGCGTGAGCACCCGTCGCGTCCGGGCCCGCCGTTGGTCTCATCCCTTCACGCTGATCCGCCGCATCTTCGGCAATGCGGTGTTTTCGAGCCTGACGCGGCGAATCCTGTTCTTCAACCTCGTCGCGCTGGTGGTGCTCGTCGGCGGCATCCTCTATCTCAACCAGTTTCGCGAGGGCTTGATCGACGCCCGCGCCGAAAGCCTTCTGACGCAGGGCGAAATCATCGCCGGCGCCGTTTCGGCCTCCGCGTCGGTCGACACGAACTCGATCACCATCGATCCGCAGAAACTGCTCGAGCTGCAAGCCGGCCAGAGCATCACCCCGGTGCCGAATGACGAGGATCTGGAATTTCCGATCGATCCCGAGAAGGTCGCGCCTGTCCTGCGCCGGCTGATCTCGCCGACGCGTACGCGCGCCCGCATCTTCGATGCCGACGCCAACCTGCTGCTCGATTCGCGTCACCTTTATTCGCGTGGCCAGGTGCTGCGCTTCGACCTGCCGCCGGTTGAGGAAGAAAAACAGACGTGGAGCGACTGGTTCGCGACACTGTTCAACAAGGCGCTGCAGCCCGGCAACCTGCCGCTCTATAAGGAAGCACCAGGTGGCGACGGCTCGATCTATCCCGAAGTCATGAACGCGCTGACCGGTGTGCGCGGCGCGGTCGTGCGCACCACCGAGAAAGGCGAACTCATCGTTTCCGTCGCCGTGCCGATCCAGCGCTTCCGCGCCGTACTCGGCGTGCTGCTGTTGTCGACGCAGGCGGGCGATATCGACAATATCGTTCATGCCGAACGACTGGCCATCATGCGCGTCTTCGGTGTGGCGACGCTCGTCAACGTATTGCTGTCGCTGGTGCTCTCATCGACGATCGCCAATCCGCTGCGCCGGCTTTCGGCTGCCGCCATCCGCGTTCGCCGCGGCGCCAAGACACGTGAGCAAATTCCGGACTTTTCCGCTCGCCAGGACGAAATCGGCAACCTCTCCATCGCATTGCGCGAGATGACGACAGCCCTTTATGACCGTATCGACGCGATCGAGAGCTTTGCCGCCGATGTCAGCCACGAACTCAAAAACCCGCTGACGTCGCTCCGCAGTGCCGTCGAAACACTGCCGCTCGCCAGGTCGGAGGATTCCAAGAAACGGCTGCTTGACGTCATCCAGCACGACGTGCGCCGTCTCGACCGCCTGATCAGCGACATTTCCGACGCTTCGCGCCTCGATGCCGAACTGGCACGCGTCGATGCCGCTTCGATCGACATGGAAGTGCTGCTGCGCGACCTGATCGAAGTGTCACGCCAGATCCGTGGCAGCAAGAAGCAGGTGGAGATCGACTATAAGATCGAACGCAAGCCGAACATCAAGACGCGCTTCCTCGTCAACGGTCACGATCTACGCATCGGCCAGATCGTCACGAATCTGATTGAGAACGCCCGCTCCTTCGTACCTGAAAAGGACGGCAAGATTACCGTGCGGCTGATGCGGACACGGTCGCGCTGCGTCACCACGATCGAAGACAACGGCCCCGGCATCCAAGCGGAAAATATCGACCGTATCTTCGAGCGCTTCTATACGGATCGGCCGGAATCGGAAGGTTTCGGGCAGAATTCTGGCCTCGGACTTTCGATCAGCCGCCAGATCGCCGAGGCGCATGGCGGATCGCTCCGGGCAGAAAATATTACGGACGCCGAAAGCGGACAGGTGCTCGGCGCGCGCTTTATCCTCGCCCTGCCCCTCGATCCCGCGGCATGACGGAGGCCGTCAACATCCATGCCACGGCGATCGTCGTCGGCAGGACGGGCCTGCTCTTCAGCGGTCCGTCAGGCTGGGGAAAATCGATGCTGGCTTTTACCTGCATGACCGAGGCGCGCCGTCTCGGGCTGTTCACGGCGCTGGTTGCCGACGATCAGGTGCTTCTGTCGGGAGAGGCCGGCACTGTGATCGCCACCTGCCCGCCGTCGATCGCCGGGCTGATCGAACTTCGCGGCACCGGCATCGTTCGGCAGGATCATGTTCCCCAGGCGGCCATGCATTATGCCGTGCTTCCCGGGAGCGCTTCCGGCGAGAACCGCGTGCCCCCCGAGGGCGAAATGGTCAGCCTTGCCGCCGGTTTTTCCCTTCCCGCATTGCGGTTGCTCACAGGCGCGTCTTCGCCGCTTGCAATCCTGATGGCGA
The DNA here is from genome assembly GCF_017352135.1 of Rhizobium lentis. Classification (NCBI taxonomy): domain Bacteria; kingdom Pseudomonadati; phylum Pseudomonadota; class Alphaproteobacteria; order Hyphomicrobiales; family Rhizobiaceae; genus Rhizobium; species Rhizobium lentis. The sequence continues at coordinate 1,854,525 of NZ_CP071454.1, read as the reverse complement.
AAGCCCCCGATATCGGCGATTGAAGGCTTCCGGATTGCTCAATCTGCCTTATATATTTGCATTTTTATCTTGCACTTCGGCTTTTCATCGCCAAGATGTGCCCCCACCGGTGGACGTAATTGCTGCATTGCGATATTGGGCCACCGTTTGCGTAATGGGAGCAGTAATATCATGATCGGACTTGTGCTTGTCACTCATGGCAAGCTGGCTGAAGAGTTTCGTCATGCTGTCGAGCACGTCGTCGGTCCTCAGAAATTCATCGAGACGGTCTGTATTGGCCCCGAAGACGACATGGACCAGAGACGGCAGGACATTCTGCAAGCTGTTTCCGGCGCCGATGACGGCCATGGCGTCGTCATCCTGACCGACATGTTCGGCGGCACACCGTCCAATCTCGCCATATCGGTCATGAGCAGCGGCCATACCGAAGTCATTGCCGGCGTTAATCTGCCGATGCTGATCAAGCTCGCCGGAGTGCGTGGTGAGAACAATATGGAGAAGGCGCTGGTGGAGGCTTCCGAAGCCGGGCGGAAATATATCAATGTCGCGAGCCGTGTGCTCAGCGGAAAATAACGGGCCTTCATGACGTCGCTATCCCGGGAACTCCTCATCATCAACAAGCGCGGTCTTCACGCGCGAGCCTCCGCCAAATTCGTGCAGATGGTCGAGAATTTCGATGCTGCGATCACCGTTTCCAAGGATGGAATGACGGTCGGCGGCACCTCGATCATGGGCCTCATGATGCTGGCGGCAAGCCCCGGCTCGAGCGTCGTCGTCTCGGCGAGCGGCAGCCAGGCCGCTGAAGCGCTGGAAGCCCTGGATCAGCTGATCCAGAACAGGTTCGGCGAAGAAATGTGAGCTCGGCGAGCTCATATAAACATATAAAGACTTCTTTATATCCTTATTGCCATCGCAAGCGAAGCCTGCTAAACGGCAGACATGCCGTGCGCTTGCTTCCGCCTGCGCCAATTTTTGAGACGTTTTTCAGCCTGGAGACCTCTATGAGCACTGAAAAAGATTATGTTGTCGCCGACATCGGGCTTGCGGATTTCGGCCGCAAGGAAATTACGATCGCCGAAACCGAAATGCCGGGCCTGATGTCCTGCCGCGCCGAATTCGGCGACGCAAAGCCGCTGAAGGGCGCGCGCATCACCGGCTCGCTGCATATGACCATCCAGACGGCCGTGCTGATCGAAACCCTGGTGGCGCTCGGCGCCGAAGTCCGCTGGGCTTCCTGCAACATCTTCTCGACGCAGGACCATGCCGCCGCCGCGATCGCCGCTGCCGGCGTTCCGGTTTTCGCCATCAAGGGCGAGTCGCTCGAAGATTACTGGGTCTATACCGACAAGATCTTCCAGTGGGCCGACGGCGGCCTTTCCAACATGATCCTCGATGACGGCGGCGACGCCACCATGTACATCCTGCTCGGCGCGCGCGCCGAAGCCGGCGAGGACGTCCTCTCAAGCCCGCATTCCGAAGAAGAGGAAATCCTCTTCGCACAGATCAAGAAGCGCCTCGCCGCTTCCCCGGGCTGGTTCACCAAGCAGCGCGACGCCATCAAGGGCGTCACCGAGGAAACGACGACCGGCGTCAACCGTCTCTACCAGCTCAGCCAGAAGGGCCTGCTGCCCTTCCCGGCAATCAACGTCAACGACTCCGTCACCAAGTCGAAATTCGACAACAAGTACGGCTGCAAGGAATCGCTGGTCGACGGCATCCGCCGCGGCACGGACGTGATGATGGCCGGCAAGGTCGCCGTCGTCTGCGGTTACGGTGACGTGGGCAAGGGTTCCGCTGCCTCGCTTTCCGGCGCCGGCGCCCGAGTGAAGGTCACGGAAGCCGATCCGATCTGCGCCCTGCAGGCCGCCATGGACGGTTATGAAGTCGTCCTGCTCGAAGACGTCGTTTCCTCGGCCGACATCTTCATCACCACGACGGGCAACAAGGACGTCATCCGCATCGACCACATGCGGCAGATGAAGGACATGGCGATCGTCGGAAATATCGGCCATTTCGACAATGAAATCGAGGTCGCCGCGCTCCGTAACCTCAAGTGGACCAACGTCAAGCCGCAGGTCGACCTCATCGAGTTCCCCAAGGGCAACCGCATCATCCTTCTCTCCGAAGGCCGTCTGCTCAACCTCGGCAATGCGACGGGCCATCCGTCCTTTGTGATGTCGGCGTCCTTCACCAACCAGACACTGGCTCAGATCGAGCTCTTCACCAAGCCCGGCCAGTATGAGAACAAGGTGTACATCCTGCCTAAGCATCTCGACGAGAAGGTCGCACGCCTTCACCTCGACAAGCTCGGTGTGAAGCTCACCCAGCTCAGCGAAGAGCAGGCTGCCTATATCGGCGTGAAGCCGCAAGGCCCGTTCAAGTCCGACCACTACAGATATTGATAGGCTCTTCGATATCCACAAGATGTAGAAGCCGCGGCATTGACAAATGCCGCGGCTTATTTTTTGGCGGCTCCCTTCCCGACGATTCCCTTCCGAAGTATTGTTTTAAGACTTGATTCGGGACGCCGGACCCCGTCCGACCGCTCCGAAAATGGGATGTCTTGTCGTAATGCGGCACATTGAAGGACGGAGACATACCGCGGATGTCGGAATTGAAAAACAGCCTGCCCGGTCAGGCGGATGACGGCGCTCGCGCCGGTCGCCGCCCGCTCACGGCAGGCCAAGAATATAGATCTGCAACGGCACACGAGGCCGAAAAGCAAGAGCATGGATCATTGGCGCGCTTCCTGAAAACCTGCGCGGCCGGCACGGCGCTTGCCGCGCTGGCGCGGCCGGTTCTGGCACAGGGCGAGCAGCAGGCGGCGGCCTCGGCTCACCTCTTCACCTCCTCGCAGGTCATCGGCGTTTCCGTCGTCATCGGCGTCATATCCGCGGCCCTGCTTTCGACGCTCTGGCTCGTGCGCCAGCGCGGCAATCTGGAGAATGAGAGCCGGGAAATCCGCTCGGCGCTCTCCGACGCCCAGCAACGCATTTCACAATACCAGGCGCTGATTGCCGACAAGAACCGGCGGATCGTCATCTGGGACGGCACTGCCCGCCCGGAACTGCTCGGCCAGCTTCCGCCGGAGACCGGCGCACCGCAGGACGGCGAATTCCTGGCTTTCGGTCTCTGGCTGAAGTCACGCTCGGCCGCGGAACTGGAAAAGGCAATCGACCGGCTGCGCGACGAGGCGCAGAGCTTCGATATGGTGGTCGAGACCATCCGCGACGAAATCCTCGAGGCGCAGGGCCGGGTTTCCGGCGGACGCGCCTTCGTCCGCTTCGTGGCGCTCAACAATCTGCGCGCCGAGCTTGCCGAACTCAGGATCGAACGCGACCGGCTGATGACCTCGATCTCGGCGTTCCAGACCATGCTCGACGCGATCGATATGCCGGCCTGGCAGCGCGACCCGACGGGCCGCCTCACCTGGGTCAACCAGGCGTATGGCGACGCGGTCGAGGCGCGCTCGCCGCAGCAGGCGATCAATGAAGGCCGCGAGATGCTGACGACCGTGGCGCGCGAACGCATTCGCGCGACGACGACGCCGGAATCGCCTTTCCACGACAAGATCTCGACCGTCGTGCACGGCAACCGCACATTCTTCGACGTCGTCGACGTCAAGGTTCCCGGCGGTTCGGCCGGCATTGCGGTCGACGTGTCCGACATAGAAGCGGTACGCGCCGAGTTGGAACGGACGCTGAAGAGCCATGCCGAAACGCTGGACCATCTCGCCACACCCGTCGCCATCTTCGACGGCGACCGCCGGCTGCAATTCTACAACCAGGCCTTCGTCGCACTCTGGGAGTTGGATATCGCCTTCCTCGAAGGCCGGCCCGATAACAGCGAACTGCTCGAGCGGCTGCGGGCAGCCAAGAAGCTGCCGGACCAGCTCAACTGGAAAAGCTGGAAGGAAGCGGCGCTTTCGGTCTACCGCGCGCTCGACACGCAATCGGATCTCTGGCACCTGCCCAACGGACAGACGCTGCGCGTCTTCGCCACCGCCCACCCGCAGGGCGGCGCCACCTGGGTGTTCGAAAATCTGACCGAACAGGTCGATCTCGAAACGCGCTACAACACGCTGGTCAAGGTACAGGGCGAAACGATCGATCACCTGTCCGAAGGCGTGGCGGTATTCGGGCCCGATGGGCGCATCCGCCTGTCGAATCCGGCCTTCCGCGCGCTCTGGGGCATTACGGAAACCGAAGCCAAGCCCGGCACCCATATCCGCGCGCTCGGCGAGGCCTGCGCGCCGTCCTATGACCGGCCGGACGGCTGGAAGACCTTCGCGGAACTGATCACCAGCTTCGATGACGAGCGCCGCTCGGGCCAGGGAACGCTGGAGCTTTTCTCCGGCCTCGTGCTCGACTACGCCGTCATCCCGCTGCCGAACGCCCAGACCATGCTGACCTTCGTCAACATGACCGACAGCGTAAGGGCCGAGCGGGCGCTGACCGAGAAGAACGAGGCGCTTCGCAAGGCCGACGAGTTGAAAAACGACTTCGTTCAGCATGTTTCCTATGAACTTCGCTCACCGCTGACCAATATCATCGGCTTCACCGACCTCCTGCGCACGCCGGGCGTCGGGCCGCTGAACGAACGGCAGGCCGAATATATCGACCACATCTCGACCTCGTCCTCGGTTCTGCTGACGCTGGTCAACGATATTCTCGACCTTGCGACCGTCGATGCCGGCATCATGCGCCTGAACTATGTGGAGATCGATCTCAATGATCTGCTCGACGACGTTTCGATGCAGATCGCCGATCGGCTGCACGAAAGCGGCGTCGCGCTCGAAATCACCGCGCCTGCCTATCTCGGCTCGATCGTCGCCGATCCGCAGCGGCTGAAGCAGATCCTGCTGAAGCTTCTCTCCAATGCCGCGAATTTCTCGCCCGAGGGCACCTCGATCGCGCTGGAATGCCGTCGTGAAGGCACGGATTTCGTGTTCTCCGTCCGCGATCGCGGCCCCGGCATCTCGCCAGATATGATTGCGACCGTCTTCGATCGCTTTGCCACGGGCGCCAAAAGCGGCAAACGCGGCGGCGCCGGCCTCGGCCTCTCGATCGTCGACAGTTTCGTCAGCCTGCATCATGGTGACGTGACGATCGACAGCGAGCCGGGCAAGGGCACGACGGTGGTCTGCCGTATCCCCTCGGTCAACGTACCGCATTCCGCCGCCGCCGAATGACGACCAACGATACGATCTCGCTTTTCCTGAAGGACGAGGCGGCTACCATTCGCCTCGGCGAAGACTTGGCGCTGGCCTTGAAGGCCGGTGATTGTCTTGTCCTTTCCGGTGATCTCGGCGCCGGCAAATCCTCGCTCGCCCGCGCGATCCTGCGAGCCATCGCCGATGATGAAGGGCTTGAGGTCCCGAGCCCGACCTTCACACTGGTGCAATCCTACGACCTGCGTATCCCGGTTTCGCACTTCGATCTCTATCGGCTCGGCGATCCCAGCGAATTGACGGAACTCGGCTTCGACGAGGCTCTGCAGAACGGCATCTGCCTTGTCGAATGGCCGGAGATGGCCGCGGGCGAGTTGCCGGCGGAGCGCATCACATTGACGCTGGCGCATGAAGGCAACGGCCGCCGCGCGACGATCGCCGCCGCCGGGGCACAGGCCTCGCGCATTCGCCGCGTCCTGGCGATCCGTAATTTCCTCGACGACGCCGGATATCCCGATGCCAAACGCCGCTTCCTGACTGGCGATGCCTCGTTGCGCGCCTACGAGGCGATCCATCATGAGAAGGTGAAGCGCCGCATCATTCTGATGGACTGGCGGCCGCATCCCGAAGGCCCGCCGGTCTATGATGGCAAGCCCTATCCGAAGGTCGCGCATCTGGCACAGGATGCCTATCCCTTCGTTGCGATTGCCAATGCACTGCGCGAACGGGGTTTTGCCGCGCCGGAGATCTTTGAGGTCGATTATACCCAGGGCATCCTGCTGATCGAGGATCTCGGCACTGAAGGCGTGCTCGATGACACGGGGCGGCCGATCGCCGAGCGTTACCGTCAAAGTGTCGCCTGTCTTGCCCAGCTTCATTCCATGCCGTTTCCGCGGGACATACCGGTTACCGCCACCCATACGCATCACATACCGGACTTCGATCGCACGGCGCTCAAGATGGAAGTGCAGCTTGTGCTCGACTGGCACATTGGCTGGAAGCGCGGCACCGCACCCTCGGAGGCAGAGCGCAAGGAATATCTGGCGATCTGGGACGGCCTGATCGATGAACTCGCCACGGCCGAAAAAAACCTGCTGCTGCGCGATTTCCACTCGCCGAACATCATCTGGCGTCCGCAGGAATCCGGCGTCAAAAAAATCGGCCTCATCGATTTCCAGGACGCGATGATCGGCCCGACAGCCTATGACCTTGCCTCGATCGTCCAGGACGCGCGCGTCACGATCGAGCCGGACCTCTTCCGGCGGCTGGTGGATGATTATCTTGCACTTCGCCACGCGCAGGGCGGCTTCGACGAAGCCGGATTCCTGAAGGCGTGGGCCATCATGTCGGCGCAGCGCAATTGCAAGCTTGCCGGTCTCTGGGTGCGGCTGCTGCAGCGCGACGGCAAACCCGGTTATCTCCGGCATATGCCGCGCACACTCGCCTATCTGAACGTCGCGCTAGAGCACGAGGCGCTTGCCCCCTTGCGCGATTGGTGCGCAAGGGCTGGAATAGGCCAGAGCGAATCATAAGTTCCGGATCAAGATGAGCATCAGACAAGCCATGGTACTGGCCGCGGGTCTCGGGACCCGTATGCGCCCGATCACCGAGACGATTCCGAAGCCGCTGGTGAAGATCGACGGCAAGCCGATGATCGACTATGCGCTGGACGCGCTGGTTTCGGCCGGTGTCGAACGGGCTGTCGTCAACGTTCACCATCACGCCGACCAGATGCTCGATCATCTCGGCCGTTATCGCGGCCTCGACATCATCATCTCGGACGAGCGCGACGGGCTGATGAATTCCGGCGGCGGGCTGGCGAAGGGGCTGAAGCTGCTCGACCGCGAGAATCTCTTCGTCATGAATGCCGATCTCTTCTGGATCGGCGAACAGCCGGGACGGCCGAGCAACCTTAAGCGCTTAGCCGGATTCTTCGACGCCGAGCGCATGGACATGGCGCTGCTCTGCGTCAGGATCGAGGATACGACGGGCCACAACGGCAAGAACGATTTCGGCCTTGCCGCCGACGGCCGGCTGACGCGTTATCGCGACGATCCCACCAATCCCGTCGTCTATGCGGGGGCGATCGTGATGCACCCGTCACTCTTCGACGATGCGCCCCGGGACGCCTTCAATCTCAATATCTATTTCGACAAGGCGATCGCACGCGACCGGCTGTACGGGATGGTGCTCGAAGGTCACTGGTTGACGGTGGGAACCCCAGAGGCGATCGGAGAAGCGGAGGAAACGATCCGCCGATTGCGGGCGTTCGCGTAAGCCATGACGGAGCGGCACCAGCCACGCATCCTGACGATCCCGGCGGGCCTTCCCTTCCTGAAAACCCTGGCATCGGCCCTTTGCGACGGCCGATTGACGCCGCTTTTCCGGCATGATGCCGATGATCCGCTGTCGCTCGCCAAGGTTACGATCTATCTGCCAACCCGCCGTGCCGTGCGCGTGCTGCGCTCGGAATTCGTCGATCTGCTTGGCGGCCGCTCGGCGATCCTGCCGGTAATCCGTCCGCTCGGCGAAACCGACGACGACAGCGGTTATTTCGACGAGGCGCTGCCGGCAACGATCGATCTGGCCCAGCCACTGTCCAACACCGCCCGGCTGCTGGAACTGGCGCGCCTGATCCTTGCCTGGCGAAACAAACTGCCGGAGATCGTCCGTCATATCCATTCAGACTCGCCACTCGTTGCGCCGGCAAGCCCGGCGGATGCCATCTGGCTCGCCCGCAACCTCGCGGAGCTGATCGATTCCATCGAAACCGAAGATCTCGACTGGTCGGAACTGTCGAAGCTCGACACCGGCGACTACGCCGCGTGGTGGCAGCTGACGGCGGAGTTTCTGCAGATCGCCAGCGCGTTTTGGCCGGAGCGGCTTTCCGAACTCGGCAAATCTTCGCCGGCACGGCATAGAAACGCCATCCTTCGGGCCGAAGCGGCCAGGATCTCGGCGACGAAACCTACCGGGCCGATTATTATCGCCGGTTCGACGGGTTCGGTTCCTGCCACTGCCGACCTCATCGCCGCCGTTGCCAATCTGCCCGAAGGCGTGATCGTCCTTCCGGGCCTCGATCTCTCCATGCCCGAAAGGCATTGGCAAATGGTAGCGCCCGAGCCGGCGCCGGGCCAGCATGCCAATCCGGCCAGCCGGAGCCATCCGCAATATGGCCTGTCATTGCTGCTGAAGAGGCTGAGGCTGACACGAGCCGACATCGGCCTCCTCGACGGACCGGAGACCGATCTCGATCGGCGCGCCGAAATCCTGTCCCGCGCACTCGCCCCGGCAGATGCGACCAGCGACTGGGGCGCCTGGAAGGAAGCTTTGCCCGAGGGAGCGCTGGATTCGGCCTTCGCCGATGTTTCGCTGATCGAAGCCGCCAATGAGCGTGAGGAGGCAACCGCGATTGCCATCGCGCTCAGGCTGGCGTTGGAAAGGCCGGGACAGGACGGCGAAAGCCGGGCAGCGCTGATTACGCCGGACCGCAATCTCGCCCGTCGGGTGATGGCCGAACTGTCCCGCTTCGGCATCCTCGGCGACGATTCGGCCGGCACGCCGCTTTCGGCCACCCCGCAAGGCACCTTGTTGCAACTGCTGCTGGAGGCGGCGCTGCGGCCGGGAGATCCGGTGGCGATCGTCTCGCTTCTCAAACATCCGCTGGCCCGCTTCGGCCTCGAGCGCGACGCCCTGATTTCCGCTACCGAAGCGCTCGAACTGCTGGCGTTGCGCGGCGGCGTGGCGGAGGTGGATATCGCCGCGCTCGAATTGCTCCTGACCCATCAGCTTGGCGAACAGGCCCAGGACCGACATGCGCCGCAATGGCGAAAGGCGCTTCCAGCCGAGGCGGCCCATGCCGCAGCCGAGCTTGCCCGCCGGATAACCGCCGCGACAGAGCCGCTTGCCTGCGCGCTCATCCGGCACCGGCCAGAAGATCGCGGCAAGACGGCGCGTTTCACGCTGTCCGAATGGGCGGAGCGGACTGGCCGTTCGCTCGAAGCGGTCGCGGCAGATCCGCAAGGCAATCTGGCCGATCTCTGGTCGCACGAGGCCGGGGACGCCCTTGCCTCGCTTCTCGGCGAAGTGATCGACACCGAGGGCCAGATGGAGGCCGACGGGCCGCAATGGATCGACATCATGGCGGCGCTCGCCGCCGGCAATGCGGTCAAGCCACGGGCGCTCAGCCATCCCCGCCTCTTTATCTTCGGCACGCTTGAAGCCCGCCTGCAAAGTGTCGACACTCTGATCCTCGGCGGCTTGAACGAGGGCTCCTGGCCAGGGCAGAGCGCCAACAATCCCTTTATTCCGCGCATGATGAAGACGGAGATCGGGCTCGAACCGCCGGAGCGGCGCATCGGCCAGCTGGCGCATGACTTCGAGATGGCGAACGGCAATCGCCACCTGATCTATTCGAGAGCCCTGCGCCAGGGTTCGACGCCGACGGTCGCCTCGCGCTGGCTGCAACGGCTGCTGGCTCTGGGCGGCGAGCCGTTCGAAGCGGCATTGAGGGGACGCGGCAACCGGTTCCTACAATGGGCCGGCCTCATCGATCGGGGAGAGGCCCAGGCGGCGGCGCAGCGGCCCTCGCCGAAACCGCCGCTGACGCTGCAGCCGAAATCCTATTCCTTCAGCGAGGTCGGCCGGCTGCGCCGCGATCCCTATGCCATCTATGCCCGTCGCATCCTGCGGCTCGATCCGGTCGACGCGTTCAATCGCGACCCGGGAGCGGCCGAACGCGGGACGCTCTATCACACGATCATCGACCACTTCATCCGCGAGGCCCATGTGGCCGGCACGCCGGACGCGGCAGCGGCGATGGAGCAGATCCTGACCGAGCTTTTCGACATGGAAAAGCTGCCGCCGCACATCGATGCCGTGTGGCGGCCACGCTTTCGCGAGGTGGCCCGCGCCTTCCTCGAATGGGAGGCCGGCCGGCGGCCCGCCATCCGCAGGACGCTGACCGAAGTGCGCGGCGGCGTCGAGCTGGAAGCGATCAATATCCGGCTCAACGGTGTCGCAGACCGTATCGACATATTGGGTCCCAACGCCGCCGATATCATTGACTACAAGACCGGCTACAACCCCTCGCCTGCACAGGCGCGCGCGCTTCTCGATCCGCAGCTCGCGCTGGAAGCGGCGGCTTTGAGCGCTGGCGCCTTCCGCGATGCCGGCGGTCTCGTGCCGCAGGATCTGCTCTATGTCCGCCTGCGTCCGGGACGCCGGTTCCAGGTCGATACGGTCAACAACGAAAACTCGGCCCGCAGCGACAAGGCGAAATCGGCGATGGAGCTTGCCGGAGAGTCGGTCGACCAGCTGATCAAGTTCGTCAGTTTGCTGCAGTCCGGCGAAAAGGGTTTTACCTCGCGGCTCATTCCGGCGCAGCAATTCGATTTCGGCGGCGATTACGATCACCTCGCCCGCGTTTCCGAATGGTCGACGGCCGAGACCGAGGAAGGCGGCGGCGATGAGTAACGAGACCGCTCTTCCGAGTGATGACGATCCCGGCGCCTGGATCGGCTGGACCACCATCCAGCAGGCGATCGCCTCCGATCCCGAGCGCTCGGCCTGGGTTTCGGCCAATGCCGGATCCGGCAAGACGCATGTCCTGACCCAGCGTGTCATTCGTCTCCTGCTGGCCGGCGCACGGCCTTCCGCCATTCTCTGCCTGACCTATACCAAGGCCGCGGCCTCCGAAATGTCGAACCGCGTCTTCGAACGGCTGGCGGACTGGGTGGTGCTTGACGACGCTGATCTCAGCCGGCGGATCATGCAGATCGAGGGTGCGGCTCCCGATGCGCTGAAACTCGCCGAGGCGCGCCGGCTGTTTGCAAAGGCGCTGGAAACGCCGGGCGGACTGAAGATCCAGACGATCCATGCCTTTTGCGAAGCGCTGCTGCATCAATTCCCGCTTGAGGCCAATGTTGCCGGGCATTTTTCGGTCCTCGACGATCGCGCGGCGGCGGCGCTGCTTTCCGATGCGCGCCGGGCGCTGCTGACGGCGACCGCGCCGGAGGAAGGCAGCGCCCTTGCCGAGGCTTTCGCCTACGTGCTCGATCTCGGCGACGAATCCGGCCTGGAGAACCTGCTCGCCGACATCGTCGCCAACCGTAATGCCATTCGCCGCTTCACCGCGGCGGCCGAGCGACGGGGCGGCGTGGAGGCGGTTCTGCGCGAGAGGCTTGGCCTTACCGCGGGCGATACGGAGAGCCGGATCGCGGCGCAATATTGGCCGTTGCCGGAGCTTTCGGGTGGAATGCTGGAGCTTTATCTGTCCATTGCCGACCAGAGGGGCGGCGCCAAGGCGCAGGAGGTTGCCTATGGTCTCAGGCTCGCCAGCCGGGAGCGCAATGAGGCCAGGCGCGCCGAAATGCTGGAGAAAATCTTTCTGACGGCGAAGGGCGAGCCGAAATCGGACTCGCAGTTCCTGGTCAAGGCCATGCTGGCGGAAGCGCCGCAATTGACGAGCGCCATCGCCGTTGCCCGCGCACATATCGTCGCAAGCCGCGACAGGTTGAAACTGATGCGGATGTGCGGCGCCACGCAGGCAGCGCTCGTGCTCGCCGGTCGGCTGAATCACGATTACGAGGAGCTGAAGAAACAACGCAGCCAGCTCGATTTCGAAGACCTGATCACCCGCACCGCCGATCTGCTGACGAAGAGCGGCGTCGGCCCCTGGATCCATTACAAACTCGATCGGGGTATCGATCATATCCTCGTCGACGAGGCGCAGGATACCAGCCCGATCCAGTGGAGTGTCATCCAGTCGCTCGCCGGGGATTTCTTTTCCGGCGAGAGCGCCCGGTCGATCGTGCGCACACTCTTTGCCGTCGGCGACGAGAAGCAGTCGATCTATTCCTTTCAAGGGGCGCGGCCCGAGCGGTTTTCCGAAGAAAGCGACCGGACGCGGCGCCGCGTCTCCGAAAGCGGGCAGAGCTTTTCTTCGGTGCGGCTGCCCCTCTCCTTCCGCTCGACCGCCGACGTGCTCGAGGCCGTCGACCAGATCTTCAGGACATCGGACAATGCGCGGGGCCTCAGCGCGCTGGGCGAACCGGTCGTGCATCGTTCCAGCCGCATCGGACATCCGGGCGCCGTCGATCTCTGGGAGATGATCGCGCCGGAAGCGGTGGTGAAGGAAGAGGATTGGACGGCGCCCTTCGATGCGACGCCGGAAAGCGCGCCGGCCGCCATTCTCGCACGGCGGATCGCCCATGCTGTCGGCACGCTCGTCGGCCGTGAAACGATCATCGACAAAGGCAAAGAGCGGCTGATCGAGGCCGGCGATATTCTCGTTCTGGTGCGCAAACGCGACGCCTTCGTCAATGCCTTGACACGCGCCCTGAAGCGCCGCGGTGACATTCCCGTCGCCGGTGCCGACAGGTTGACGCTGACCAGCCATATCGCCGTGCAGGACCTGCTGGCACTCGGCCGCTTCCTGCTTCTGCCGGAGGACGATCTTTCGCTTGCCGCCGTGCTCAAGAGCCCGCTTTTCGATTTTTCCGAGGACGATGTCTTTGCAATCGCCGGCCTGCGGGGCGACGACGAAAGCGTCTGGAACCATCTGAAAAGATTTGCGGCCGACGGCACCGAACGTTTCCGTGCCGCCGTCGAAAGGCTCGAGCTGTTTCTTCGGCAGTCGAGGCGCCTGTCGGTCCATGATTTCTATGCGCGCGTGCTGGGCAGCCATGGTGGGCGGCGGCAATTCCTGGCCCGTCTCGGCACCGAGGTCAGCGATATCCTCGACGAATTCCTGACCTTCACTCTCGACCATGAGAGCTCCGGCCTTCCCGGGCTGCAATCCTTCATCTCAACGCTGGAGCTCGAAGCGCCCGAGGTGAAGCGTGAGCAGGACAAGGGGCGCAACGAAGTCAGGATCATGACCGTGCATGCCTCCAAGGGTCTTGAAGCGCCCATCGTCTTCCTCGTCGACGGCGGTTCGAAGGCCTTCACCCATACGCATCTGCCGAAGCTTCGCCTAATCGAAACCGACCCGGACGAGCCGCCGCTGCCTGCCTGGGTTCCTGTCTCCGACCTCACCAATTCGCTGACGCAAAACGATGCCGCACGTATCCAGATGCTGGCGGAAGAGGAGTATCGCCGGCTGCTTTATGTCGCCATGACGCGGGCCGCCGACCGGCTGATCGTCTGCGGCTATCGTGGCGTACGTGCCAATGCCGACACCTGGCATATGATGATCTCCACCGCGCTCGGCGAAGGCCATCCGCATGTCGAGGCAGCCACCTTCTCCGGCCCTGACGGGGAATGGCCAGGCATCCGATGGCGCGTGCCGCGGGTGGAACGGAGCTTCGAGCGTATCGACCGAGACGAGGCGCGCGACAGCCACGAGGCTTTACCGGAGGGCCTGTTGCGGCCATTGCCGCCGCAGGCCGAGCTGCCCCGGCCCCTCAGCCCTTCCGGCGCCGGGACGATCGTCGACGAAGACGAAGGCAGCCTGTTCGTAGCTTCGCCGCTGTTCGGCGGGAAGGAGCGGAGCGATCGTTCGCTGGAAAAGGGCCGGCTGATCCATCGCATGCTGCAGGCGCTTCCGGAAATTCCGCCTGCCGGACGGGCCGATGCCGCACACCGGTATGCCGAACGGGCGGCACGGTTCTGGCCGGAGGGCGAACGTCGCAGGCTTGTCGATTCGGTTCTGAAACTATTGGACGAAGGGGGGCTGCAGCCCGTCCTCGGGGTCGAGGCCCAGCCGGAAGTTTCGATCATGGGAACCTTGACGCTCGACGACAGACGCTATGCCGTCTCCGGCCGTATCGACCGGCTTGCCGTCCTTGCCGATCGCGTCGTCATTCTCGACTACAAGACCAATCGGGTGCCGCCGGTGACAGAGGAGGCCGTCCCCTTCGCGCATAAGGCACAGCTCGCCATCTATCGCGAGATCCTGGCGCCGCTTTATCCCGGCAAGCGCATCGACTGCATGCTCGTCTATACCGAGAACGCCTCTCTCTATACGCTGAGCGAAACGGCGCTCGGTTTGGCGCTTGCAGGACTCAAGACAAAGTGAAATACCGGACATTGAAAATTCGGCACCGCACCATCACATGTGGTTCAACACATAATTCCGTTAAAGGAGCAGCCTATGGCTACCGTGAAAGTCGATATCAATAACTTCCAGTCGGAAGTTCTGGAATCTGCAGAACCCGTCGTCGTCGATTTCTGGGCTGAATGGTGCGGCCCGTGCAAAATGATTGCTCCGAGCCTCGAAGAAATCTCCGTCGAAATGGAAGGCAAGGTCAAGGTCGCCAAGCTCAACATCGATGAGAACCCGGAACTCGCCGCCCAGTTCGGCGTGCGCTCCATTCCGACTCTCGCGATCTTCAAGGGCGGCGAAGTGGCCGATATCTCGGTCGGCGCCAAGCCGAAGACAGCTCTTTCAAATTGGATTTCGAACGCTGCGTGATCGATATCGCTTATTGATATCCCGTGAAAAAGCCCGGCTTCGACCGGGCTTTTTTGTTACCCTTTATCTCGGGGGCGTGCCGTTGTCGGCAAGTACATCGCCGACGAGATAGAGAGAGCCGCCGACGAGGATGCGCGGTGGCAGTGCATCCGGATTGACGGCCGCCTTTATCGCTTCCAGCGCCTCGCCGACCGTCGACATCGGTTCGGCAACCAGGCCGGCATCATAGGCGGCATTGGACAAGATCACCGGATCGATCATCGCGTCGCTGCCGCGGATCGGCACACAGAACACCTTCTCGACCAGGCCTGCGAAAGCCCTGAAATAACCGATCGGATCTTTGGTGTTGATCATGCCGATGACCAGGAAGAGCGGCCGCGGCTGGCGCTCCTCGAAATTGGCCATGGCTTCGGCGATGACTTCGCCGGCGCCGGGATTATGCCCGCCATCGACCCAGATTTCGGCGCCGGCGGGCGCGTGCGACAGCAGCCGGCCTTCGCTCAGGCGCTGCAGCCGGCCCGGCCACTCCACGCAATTCATCGCCTTTTCCATCATCATCTCGGTGACGGTAAAGCCAGCGGCCTTGACGGCGCGGATGGCGGCGGCGGCATTGGCATATTGATGGCGGCCGGGAAGGCGCGGCAACGGCAGGTCGGCAAGCCCGTATTCGTCCTGATAGACGAGCCTGCCATATTCCTCATGCGCCATGAAATCCTGGCCGAAGACGGCGGTCGGGCAATGCAGACGCTCGGCCGTGGACATCAGGACATCAAGCGCCGCATCATAGTCCTGGTGACCGATGACGACGGGCAAGCCCGGCTTCATGATACCGGCCTTTTCCGCGGCGATCAGTTCCACCCTGTCGCCGAGATAGGGCTGGTGATCCAGCGAGATCGGCATGATGACCGAGACGGCCGGATCGGACATGACATTGGTGGCGTCGAAGCGGCCGCCGAGACCGACTTCGATGATCGCGGCATCGGCTGGATGTTCCGAGAACAGAATGAAGGTGACCGCCGTCAGGATTTCGAAGACGGTGATGTGCTGACCAGCATTGGCATCAGCCACGCGGCGCACCGCATCCGCAAAGACGGCGTCGTCGACGAGCTGGCCGCGGCCGCCCGCCACACCGATGCGATAGCGCTCGTGCCAATTGACGAGATGCGGCGAGGTATGGACATGGGCGCTGTAGCCGCCGGCCTCGAGCAGGGCGCGGCAGAAGGCGGTGACCGAGCCCTTGCCGTTGGTGCCGGCGACATGGATCACCGGCGGCAATTTCCTGTGTGGATTGCCGAGCTGATCGAGAAGGCGGGTGATGCGATCGAGAGACAGGTCGAACCCTTTGGGATGCAATCCCATGAGTTTTTCGATCTCGTGCGCTGCCTCACTCACCGCCATTTGGCCTCTGGGTATCAATTCCGCACCCCGCCTGTTTGCCGGTTATCAGGCGCTCGCCGCCAGAGCGATTGCGCCGCCATTCACGTCGTTGGCTGCCGAGACGGGCTTCTTCGTCAGGATCTTCAGCAGGCGCGCCAGCGTTTCCGGAATGTCGTGACGTTTGACGACCATATCCACCATACCATGTTCCAGCAGGTATTCGGAGGTCTGGAAACCTTCCGGCAGCTTCTCACGGAGCGTCTGCTCGATCACGCGCTTACCGGCAAAGCCGATTTCAGCGCCGGGCTCGGCCAGATGAATATCGCCGAGCATGGCGTAGGAGGCCGTGACGCCACCGGTCGTCGGATTGGTCAGCACGACGATGTAGGGCTGGCCGGATTCCTTGAGCAAGTCGACGGCGACCGTCGTGCGCGGCAGCTGCATCAGTGAGAGAATGCCTTCCTGCATGCGCGCGCCGCCGGAGGCGGGGAACATGACCAGCGGGCACTTCTCGGAGGTCGCGCGTTCGAAGGCCTTGACGATCGCTTCGCCGGCGGCAATGCCGAGCGATCCGCCAATGAAGTTGAATTCGTGCACGACGGCAACGAGCTTCAGCCCTTGCACCTTTCCGAGGCCGGCAAGGATCGTATCTTCCTGTTCCGTCTTCACACGGCTGTCGCGGAGGCGATCGATATATTTCTTGGAATCGCGGAATTTCAGCGGGTCCTGGGCGACCTTCGGCTGCGGCAGCGATTCATATTCGCCATTGTCGAAAAGATCGGCAAGGCGGGCCTTGGCCGGCATCTTCATGTGATAACCGGACGCCGGAATGACCCATTTGTTGGATTCCAGATCCTTGTGAAAGACCATTTCGCCCGTTTCCGGGCACTTGATCCAGAGGTTCTCCGGCACTTCGCGACGGCCCAGCATGGAATTGATCCGCGGGCGAACGTAGTTGGTGATCCAGTTCAACTCGAATTCTCCTGGTTGAATAGCGCCAATGTGGGAAAACTATTCGGCAGCAACAAGGCGCGCCGAGCGTGTTCCCGAGGAAAGGCCGCGCACCAGCGTTGCGACGGCCTGAACCGTGTCCGCCGTCGCCTTTCCGTCTTTCGTCAAGCTCGTCGCCACCTGATTGACGATGGCGGTGCCGACGACGACGCCATCGGCCGAGCCGCCGATGACCTTCGCATGTTCCGCCGTCTTGACGCCGAAGCCGACACAGACTGGCAGTTCCGTATGCTGCTTGATGCGGGCCACGGCGCCCGAAACCAGCGACGGATCGGGCAGCGCCGAACCGGTGATGCCGTTCATCGAAACGTAGTAGACGAAGCCGGACGTATTCTTCAGCACGGCGGGCAGGCGCTTTTCATCCGTCGTCGGCGTTGCCAGGCGAATGAAATTGATGCCTTTGCGGATCGCCGGAATGCAGAGCTCGTCGTCCATCTCGGGTGGCAGGTCGACGACGATCAGACCGTCGATGCCCGCGGCAAGCGCATCGTCAAGGAACTTCTCGACGCCGTAAATGTAGATCGGGTTGTAATAACCCATCATCACGATCGGCGTCGCATCATTGGTCTTGCGGAAATCGGACGCCAGCTGCAGCGTCTTCTTGAGCGTCTGGCCGCCCTTCAGCGCCCGCTGGCCAGCCAGCTGGATCGCCGGGCCATCGGCCATCGGATCGGAAAAGGGCATGCCGAGCTCGATAATGTCGGAGCCTGCTTCCGGCAGCGCCTTCATGATGCCGAGGGAGGTGTCGTAATCGGGATCGCCGCCCATGAAATAGGTCACAAGCGCCGGACGGCCCTCGGCCTTCAGCTCGGCAAAGCGTTTGTCCATGCGTGCGGTCATGTCTTACAGTCCCATTCCCAGAATCTTGCCGACAGTGAAGATATCCTTGTCGCCGCGGCCGGAGAGGTTCATCAGGATGATTTCGTCCTTGGCCATCGTCGGCGCGCGCTTGATGACTTCAGCAATCGCATGCGCGGCCTCGAGCGCCGGGATGATGCCTTCGAGGCGGGTCAAGGTCTGGAAGGCCTCGAGCGCTTCATGATCCATGATCGGCACGTAATCGACCCGGCCGATATCGCTCAGCCAGGAATGTTCAGGGCCGATGCCGGGATAATCGAGACCGGCCGAAATCGAATGGCCTTCCTTGATCTGGCCGTCGCCATCCTGCAGCAGGTAGGTGCGGTTGCCGTGCAGCACGCCGGGCGTTCCGGCAGTGATCGACGCGCAATGTTCGTCGCCCTGCAGGCCCTTGCCGCCGGCTTCGACGCCGACGATCCTCACGGAGGAATCGTCGAGGAAGGGGTGGAAGATGCCGATCGCATTCGAACCGCCGCCGACGGCAGCGACGACGAGATCCGGCAGACGGCCTTCGGCGGCCAGCATCTGCTCTTTCGCTTCGGCGCCGATCACCGACTGGAAGTCGCGGACCATTTCGGGATAGGGATGCGGGCCGGCCGCCGTACCGATCAGATAATAGGTGTCCTCGACATTGGTGACCCAATCGCGGAGCGCCTCGTTCATCGCGTCCTTCAGCGTGCCGCTGCCGGCTGTGACCGGCTTCACTTCGGCGCCGAGCAGCTTCATGCGGAAAACGTTCGGGGCCTGACGCTCGACGTCGGTGGCACCCATATAGACGACGCAGGGAAGGCCGAAACGGGCGGCGACGGTCGCGGAGGCGACACCGTGCTGGCCTGCGCCGGTTTCGGCGATGATCCGGGTCTTGCCCATGCGCTTGGCAAGCAGGATCTGGCCGATGCAGTTGTTGATCTTGTGCGAGCCGGTGTGGTTCAGCTCCTCGCGCTTGAAATAGATCTTGGCGCCGCCGAGTTCGGCCGTCAGCCGTTCGGCGAAATAGAGCGGGCTCGGGCGGCCGATATAGTGGGCGCCTAGATGCTTCAATTCCGCCTGGAACACCGGATCGGTCTTCGCCTTGTTCCACTCGTCCTGCAGGTCGAGAATCAATGGCATCAATGTTTCGGCAACGAAACGACCGCCGTAGATGCCGAAGCGGCCATCTTCATCGGGACCGGAACGGAAGGAATTCGGTTTAGGCGTTTCGTTCACTCTCAACTCCCTGAGGCCATAGCAGGCTTATCCGCCTTTTCGACCGCATCGAAAAATTCATCGATCATCGCAACACTCTTCACACCGGGCGCGGTCTCAACACCTGAAGAGACATCGATACCACGTGCCCTGGTGCTGGCCAGCGCATCAGCGACATTGTTCTTGTTCAGTCCGCCGGAAAGCATGTAGTCAATGCTGCCGTCGAGCCAGCTCAAGAGGCTCCAGTCGAAGGAAATCCCGTTGCCGCCAGGCAGTTCCGAACCCTTCGGCGCTTTCGTATCGAAGAGAAAACGGTCGGCGATGCCGATATAGGCTTCGACGCGCTTCAGGTCGTCGGCGGTGCGCACGGAAAAGACCTTCATGACCGGCAGGCCGTAGAGCGCCTTGATGGTCAGCACATGTTCGGGGCTCTCGTTGCCGTGAAGCTGCAGGATATCCGGCTTCAGCAGCGAGACGATCTCGTCCAGCTCGTCATTTGTGGGATCAACGACGACGGCGACGATCTTCGCCTTGCCGCGGACTGGTTCGGCAAGCTTTGCCGCCATATCCGGCTCGACGTAACGCGGGCTCTTTTCGAAGAAGATAAAACCGATATGGGTCGCGCCGCGTTTCAGCGCACGATCGATCGCTTCGGGCGTCTTCAAGCCACAGATCTTGATATCGGGTTTCATGGCAGCGAAGTGACACGAAATGCGGCAAGAGTCGAGCCAATTTGCATGGTAAGCTGCATTTAGCGCGAGGCTCAGCTAGTCGAAATCGATGGCGTGCAACTGGCTGCCGTGCCGCTTCAGCCAGGATTTCGCTTCCTCCGTGCCGGGGCAAAGCGTCTTGCACAGCGCCCAGAAGCGCGGACCGTGGTTCATCTCCTTGAGATGGGCCACTTCATGGGCGGCGAGATAATCGATCACCGAAGGCGGCGCCATGACGATACGCCAGGAGAAACTCAAATTTCCCTCCGACGAGCAGGAACCCCAGCGGCTCCGGGTATCCTTCATCGCGATCGAGCGGATCGGCGCCCTGATCCTTGCCGCATGCATCGCCGCCAGTCGTTCGAGATCGGCACGCGCCTCCTTCTTGAGGAAGGCGGCGATGCGCCGTCCGACATGTTCTGGCAGGCCGCTGACGCGCAGCACAGGGCTGCCGTCCACCGAGATCACCTCCGTCAAACCGCGCAGACTGCCGGTGTGCTCGATGCGATGGGAAACACCGCGCAGAAGGATCCTGCCGCCGTCGCTTAACCCCGTATCGGCCGAAAACTTGGCAAGCTTGGTGAGCAGCCATCCCTGGTGCCGGTCGAGGAAGGCATTGACCTCACGTGCCGCAAGTCCCCTCGGCACCGTCATCTTCAGGGCTCGCCCGCCCGGCTCGATGCGCAGCGTGATACGCGTTGCCTGGTCATGCTGTTTGATTGTCAGGGGCATGAGCCGGCCGGCGACATCGAGCGTCCGCGTTTCGGGCGGAGCCGGCTTGCGCGCCTTTGGCCGTGTCTTCAGAAGCGGAAACATGGGTGTTTTCTATACGATTCGCCGGGGAACCTAAACGATTTGCGGGGCCAGCAGACATGGAAAAACCGGCATCGGTGAGATGCCGGTCATCATGTCATCGCCTAGAGCGCGTCACGATATTCGCTCCTTGCGCTTTAGGTCTTTGTTTACGCATGTCGTTGCCGCAAAACCGCTTCACGCTTTTGCGCGACATGCTTTAACCCTTCACGGCGTCTGGAACTCCGCGACCGGGCCGTTGTCGTCACGCTTGGCGTTCTTGCGATCACGCATGAAGCGGTCGAACTCTTCCTGGTCCTTGGCGCGGCGGAGTTCACGCAGATACTCGTCGAATTCCTCGCGCATTTCATCAAGCTTGCGGCGCTCTTCCTCGATCCGGTCAAGCTCGGCCTTACGCCAGTCGTCGAAGGCGACATTGCCGGTCGAGAAATGCGGGCGGTGACGCCCATGCGAGCGGCGGCAGGAGGCAAAGAAGCCATCGGTCGCCTGATTGACGTCGCGCTTGAAGCCGCGCAGACGATCGCCGAAGATGATATAGGCAAGCATGGCCAGACCCAGAGGCCAGAAAACCATGAAGCCGAGAATCATCAGGGCAATGGTAGCCGGAGTCCAATCCGGTCGAAGCAATGCTGACTGGTTCATCGTGCGGTATCCTCGCTTTCCACGCCCGGCAAGATGCCGAACGCTGAAATCGATGTGGTTACCGCAAGATGCGCCTTCAAGGCGATTGCCCGCGAAATCGGACAAATCCTTGAATCCCCTTCGCTAAATCAGCAATTTCTGAATCAGGCCGTCCGGCCGCCCTTGATGACGCGCTGGACGGGGCGCTTGAGGGCGGAGCGGGAATGCTGGCGGACGAAATTGACGATGCGCGGCGCAATCTCGCGTCGGAACCGCGAGCCGTTGAAAACGCCGTAATGGCCGACATCCGGCTGGAGATAATGCATGCGCATATCGTCAGGAATATTCACGCAGATGGTCTGCGCCGCCCTGGTCTGGCCGACGCCCGAAATGTCGTCATTCTCGCCTTCGACGGTCAGAAGCGCGACGTTGCGGATCGCCGCCGGGTCGACGCGCCTTCCGCGGTGCATCAATTCACCCTTCGGCAGGGAGTGCTTCATGAAGACTTCTTCCACCGTCTGCAGATAGAACTCGGCGGTCAGATCCATGACGGCGAGATACTCGTCGTAGAAATCGCGATGTTTTTCCGGCTCGCCGTCATTCTTCACGAGATGCATGAAGAACTCCTTGTGGGCGACGAGGTGGCGGTCGAGGTTCATCGACATGAAGCCCGACAGCTGCAGGAATCCCGGATAAACAGGCCGCATGAAGCCCGGCTGCGGCCAGGGCACGTTCATGATGACATTATCGGAAAACCATTGCAGCGACCGCTCCTGCGCAAGCTTGTTGACGGCAGTCGGGTTGATGCGCGTGTCGATCGGGCCGCCCATCAGAGTCATCGACGAGGGCGAGAGCGGATCCTTGGCTTCCTCCATCACCGCAGCTGCGACCAGCACAGGGACCGAGGGCTGACAAACGGCGATCACATGCGTGTCGTGACCGAGGAAATGCAGCATCTCGATGATGTAGTCGACGTAATCGTCGAAATCGAACGTGCCTTCCGTCATCGGCACCATGCGCGCGTCGATCCAGTCGGTGATATAGACATCGGCGCTCGGCAGCAAGGCCTCGACTGTGCCGCGCAGCAGCGTCGCATAATGGCCGGACATCGGCGCGACGATCAGGATGCGCGGGTCGGCGGCACGGCCGGCCGGCACGTTTCGCGCGAAATGCAGAAGATTGCAGAAGGACCGCGACCAGACGACCTCTTCGCGGACGGAAACCGTCTGCTCGCCGATTGTCGTCTGCTTCAATCCGAATTCCGGTTTTCCGTAGCGGCGCGTCGTGCGTTCGAACATTTCGAGGCTTGCCGCCATTGTCCGGCCGAACGGGGTTTGGGCAAACGGGTTAAGCGGATTGGCATAGGCAAACCGCATAATGTCCGCCGCGGCCCGAAACGGCGCCATGGCGGCATGATTTAATTCATAAAGCTGATAGAACATAGAAGGCGCCGCCTTTCTTTATCGAAAAAATGACGTCGATTGAAAGACATCGAATCTTTCCGCACGCTGGCACGTAACGCAGACTAACAGGTTTTTGTTGCACAGCAACATGAGCGTCCCGAACCTGCACAAGAAATGCCAGAGAGTTGATCTCTGGCATCACATAAAACTGAAAGCTTAAGGTTCCGCTGAGGTAGCGTCGTTAACGATCGGCAACGAAGCTCTGCTTCTGACTGCCGAGACCTTCGATTCCGAGTTCCACGACATCGCCATCCCTGAGGAAGCGCGGCGGCTTCATGCCCATGCCGACACCGGGCGGCGTGCCCGTCGAGATGACATCGCCCGGGTGCAGCGACATGAACTGGCTGAGATAGGAAACGATGTGCGCCACGCCATAGACCATGGTTTTGGAAGAACCGTTCTGCATCGTCTGGCCGTTGACCTTCAGCCACATAGCGAGGTTCTGCGGATCGGCGATCTCATCCTTGGTGACCAGCCAGGGACCGATCGGCCCGAAGGTGTCGCAGGACTTGCCCTTGGTCCACTGGCCGGCGCGTTCCGTCTGGAAGGCGCGCTCGGAAACGTCGTGGGACACGCAGTAGCCGGCGACATAGTCTAGCGCGTCGGCTTCGCTGACATATTTCGCCGTCTTGCCGATAACGACGCCGAGCTCGACTTCCCAGTCGGTCTTTTCCGAACCGCGCGGGATCAGCACGGTATCGTTCGGACCAACGATCGCAGAGGTCGCCTTCATAAAAATCACCGGCTCCGGTGGCACGGTGGCGCCGGTTTCGGCGGCATGGTCGGAAAAATTGAGGCCGATACAGATGAATTTGCCGGTGCCGGCGACGCAGGCGCCGATACGGCCAGGAGCAAGTTCCGGAAGGGTCTTCGGATCGATCGCCGCGATCCTCTCAAGGCCGGCCGGCGAGATAGCCTCGCCGCCGATGTCGGCGACATGCGCCGAGAGATCGCGGATCTTGCCATCGGCATCGAGAAGCGCCGGTTTTTCACGACCTGCTTCGCCAACACGCATCAGCTTCATGGAATGCCTCCTCATCGAAAACAAAAATTTGCAGCCACCTATGAACGAATTATTCATCGGTGTCATTACGGCTTTGCCCGGAAGCGGTACGGCGTTCTAGAAAATTTCGGAGAGATCCGGTCCGGCAGGCACGATTTTCGTCGGGTTGAGGCTTTCGACCGAGTAATAACCACGCTTGATGTGGTCGAGATTCACCGTTTCGGCGATGCCCGGCCGGGCTGCTAGTCTTCCGTCCATTTTCCGTTCACCAGCATGCACAACTCTCGGACCGATCGACTGAAGCGGTCCATTACCTGCCTCGGCGCGCGTGAGGCCGCCTTTATAAAGACAGTCCGTCCACCCAACTGCGACGATGCTGCGCTTGCCAAGCCGGCGACGCAGGAAATATGACTTTGCTGCAGTCCCCCAATGAGATGGAATTCACCATGTACCTCTCCAAGGCCGTCGTGCGCACCGAACATGCGAGCCGCTATCTGCAGCAGCTCTGCAAACACTGGAGCCACAAGTTCAGCGTCGATTTCGATCCGCACAAGGGCCAGGTGCCGTTCAGCGATAACGCCGAGGTGACATTCGCAGCCGACGATGCGGCGCTCACAATGACGCTTTCCGTTGCCGATCGCGACCAGCAGGCACGGATGCAGGGCGTGATCGATGATCACCTGAAGCGCTTCGCCTTCCGCGAAGAACTCGACATCGTCTGGACGCGCTAGCCCCATCATATTTTCCGCCCCAAACCTGGAACGAGCATGACAAAGAGCAATTACCGCGAGTCCGACTATCCGATCGATCCGATGTTCCTCGACCGCTGGTCACCTCGCGCCTTTACCGGGGAAATCATCGAAGAAGCGCAATTGCTCAGCCTCCTAGAAGCCGCCCATTGGGCGCCGTCCTCTTCCAACCAGCAGCCGTGGCGCTTCATCTATGCCCTCAAGGGCTCGCAGCATTGGGAGAAATTCGTCGTACTGCTCGTCGACGCCAATCAGGAATGGGCAAAGAACGCATCGGCGCTGATCTTCGTCGTGTCACGCAGCTTCACCGGCGCTGCCGGTTCCGGCGAGGAAAAGCCGAGCTACACCCATTCGTTCGACGCCGGTGCGGCCTGGGGATACCTGGCGCTCCAGGCGCGCCTTTCCGGTCTCTATGCCCATGGGATGGGCGGCATCAAACATGAGGAAATCAGGAAAACGTTCGAAATTCCTGAGGGTTACCGGGTCGAAGCGGGCGTCGCCGTCGGCCGTCTGGCTGACAAGAGCGTGCTTTCCGAACGCAATCAGGCGCGCGAATTCCCGAGCCAGCGCAAGCCGCTATCCGACCTCGCCTTTAACAGCCGTTTCGTCGGGAACTAGGCGATATCAGAACAAACGAACCCCGCCGTCCTGTGACGGCGGGGCTCTTTGTTTGAAGGGACAGCGATCAGATATCGAGGTTTGCGACGCTGAGCGCGTTGTCCTGGATGAATTCGCGCCGAGGCTCGACTTCATCACCCATCAGACGGGCGAAGAGGCCATCGGCATCGGTGGCGTCACTGACCTTGACCTGCAGCAGCGAGCGCACATTCGGATCGAGCGTCGTTTCCCAGAGCTGTTCGGCATTCATCTCGCCGAGACCCTTGTAGCGCTGCATGGTCAGGCCTTTGCGGCCGCTGGCGAAGATCGCATCGAGCAGCGCGCGCGGCCCCGAAATCTCGACGTCGCCGTCGCGGCGATGCAGCGACGGCGGCGTCTGATAGATTTCCTTGAGGCGCGAGGTCAGCTGGTCGATGTGGCGGGCGTCGGAGGAGCCGATCAGCGCCATGTCGAGCACGACCACTTCCTTGACGCCACGGACCATGCGCTCGAGACGCAGGCCGCCATCACTGGTCAGATCGCCCTGCCAGCCGCGTTCGGTCTCCTCGGCGATGATGTCGAGACGGCCTGCCACCTCTGTCGCCAGCGTGAGGGCTCTTGCGGAATCGCTGACCAGTTCGGCATTGAGAGCACCGGCGATCGCCGCCTGTTCGACGACGGCGCGATTGTAACGCGAATGGAGATTGTCGAGCAAAGCGCGCATGCGCAACGCATCGAGGATGACTTCGCGCAGATCCTGGCCGGTGCGGACCTCGCCGCTGCCGAGCCTCAACGCCGCATCCTCAAGGCCCTGGGCGATCAAATATTCCTCGAGCGCCTTCTCGTCCTTCAGATACTGCACCGACTTGCCGCGCGCGACCTTATAGAGCGGCGGCTGAGCGATGTAGAGATGGCCGCGCTCGATCAACTCCGGCATCTGGCGGAAGAAGAAGGTGAGCAGCAAGGTGCGGATATGGGCGCCGTCGACATCGGCATCCGTCATGATGATGATCTTGTGATAACGCAGCTTTTCGGCGTTGAACTCGTCCTTGCCGATGCCGGTGCCAAGCGCGGTGATCAGCGTGCCGATCTCCTGGCTGGACAGCATCTTGTCGAAACGGGCGCGCTCGACGTTCAGGATCTTGCCGCGCAGCGGCAGGATCGCCTGGTTCTCGCGCGACCGGCCCTGCTTGGCCGAGCCGCCGGCGGAATCGCCCTCGACCAGGAAGACTTCGGATTTGGCCGGGTCGCGCTCGGAGCAGTCGGCGAGCTTGCCGGGAAGAGAGGCGATATCGAGCGCACCTTTGCGGCGGGTCAGTTCACGGGCCTTGCGAGCCGCTTCGCGCGCAGCTGCCGCCTCGACGACCTTGCCGACAAGAATCTTGGCTTCGCTCGGATGTTCTTCGAACCAGGTGTTCAACGCTTCGTTGACGAGGCTTTCGACGACCGGACGGACTTCCGAGGAAACGAGCTTGTCCTTCGTCTGCGAGGAAAATTTCGGATCGGGAACCTTGACCGACAGGACCGCCGTCAGGCCTTCGCGGCAGTCCTCGCCCTGGAGCGTCACCTTTTCCTTCTTGGTGATGCCGGAATTATCGGCATAGGAAACCACCTGACGCGTCAGAGCCGCCCGGAAGCCGGCCATATGGGTGCCGCCGTCACGCTGGGGAATGTTGTTGGTGAAGCAGAGCACGTTCTCGTGATAGCTGTCGTTCCACCACATCGCGACTTCGACGGTGATGCCGTCCTTTTCGCCGCGAATGGCGACCGGCTTGTCGACGAGCGGCTTCTTGGCGCGGTCGAGATAGGCGACGAAGGCTTCGAGACCGCCCTCATAGCGCATCTCTTCCTGCTTGATGTCGGAATGGCGCTTGTCGGCCAGCAGGATACGGACGCCGGAATTCAGGAAGGCGAGTTCGCGCAGGCGGTGTTCGAGCGTGCCGTAATCGAACTCCGTCATGGTGAAGGTTTCGCTGCTCGGCATGAAGCTCACTTCCGTGCCGGTCGAATCAGGAGCATCGCCCGTGACCTTCAGAGGAGCATCGGCCACGCCATGGGTGAAGCTCATTTCATGGATCTTGCCATGGCGGCGGATCTTCAGCTTCAGCCAGACCGAAAGCGCGTTGACGACGGAAACGCCCACCCCATGCAGACCGCCGGAGACCTTGTAGGAATTCTGGTCGAATTTACCGCCGGCATGGAGCTGCGTCATGATGACTTCGGCGGCCGATACGCCCTCGCCGCTATGAATGTCGGTCGGGATGCCGCGGCCGTTATCGGTGACGGTCACGGAGCCGTCCGGATTGAGGGTGACGGTGACGATGTCTGCATGGCCGGCCAGCGCTTCGTCAATCGCGTTGTCGACGACTTCATAGACCATGTGATGCAGACCGGAGCCGTCGTCGGTATCGCCGATATACATGCCGGGGCGCTTGCGCACGGCATCGAGGCCCTTCAGGACCTTGATGGAATCTGCGCCATATTCGGTGCTTACGCCGTTTTCCGTCGCGGATATATCGCTCATTCTGTCGAGATTTTCCCTGTTGTCGTAAAGCGGCGGCGGGCCTTGCGAATCACCGGCTTTCTTCACTCTCGTATATAGGTTTTTTGAACCCGGTTCCCAATGGCATGTCCCCTCAACAAGCCATAAAACAGGGGATTATGACGCTTTTCCGTCGCCTTTGCCGCCATTTTCGAGAAGAGCCGATAACCGGGCGATCTCAGCGCTGTCAAGGTTGCGGATCCGCCGGGCCAGCCGGTTGGCGAATTCGGTGTATTCCGGCGGCAGCCCCGATGTGTCGATGATGACCCGGGGGTCGGAGGAACGAGCAAGCAGGAACAATTCCTCGGCTTCGTCCCAGATGATATTGAAATAGCCGGCGATGCGCTGCAGCAAGTCGAATGTCGGCAGGCCGCGCTTCCCATGTTCGAGCGCCGAGAGATAGGCGGGCGAGACATTCAACGCTGCCGCCATCTCCTTCTGCGAGACGCCCTTGCGCGTCCTCAGCCTGCGAACCGCCTCTCCGAAGGGTGTCATGCCTTTTCTCCATGCCGCCGCGACAGCCGGATGTAGAGCGCGCCCTCGCCGCCATGGTGCTGGGCGGCCGGCTCGTAGGAAGAGATCAGGTAACGGAATTCGGGCTTGGAGAACCAGAGGGGAACGGCGCGTTTCAACGCACCTTCGCTGCCCAGCGAGCTGCCCTTGCCGGTGATGACAAGCACATGGCGCATGCCGCGCTCATGGGCGCGGATCAGAAAATCGAGAAGGATGCCGTGGGCCTCACTCTGAACCAGGCCATGCAGGTCAATACGCGCCTCAAGCGCCAGCCGGCCCTTGGCGATCTTGCGCTTGACCGGCTTTTCCAGCGGATGGTGCACCTTGGCCTGATGTCTCGATGTTGCAGGTGGTGCCGGCAGTGCAGCCGTTGGCGAAGGAGACGTCGGCGTTTCGGCTTTCTGGCGCTCTGCTGCCGCCTCGGTTTCGGCAAGAAATGCATCGAGCTCGGTCAACTCATCCACCTTGCCGGGCATCGGCCGCGTGCTGCGGGCAACCTTTCCCCACAGTATCCTCTCATCGGCGCTGAGCTTGCGGTCCCTTGCCATCAGTCGAATCGTCCGGCGGCGGCATTGGGAAGGAGGATCACAAAATCGGCGTCGTTGCGGACGGTGCCCGCACTTTCTCCTGCCGCATCTCCCGAGCCGGTGAAAATGTCGCCGCGCGCCGGCCCGACGATCGCCGAACCGGTATCGAGCGCCAGCATCAGCCGCCGGAAAGGTCGCCCCTGATCGAGATGAATGAGGCTATCGGCGCTGATGAAAAAGGGAAAACCGAACGTATGGATCATCCGGTCGACCGCCAGCGAGCGCCCGGCGAGGAGCGGCACCTTGGCAGCGGCGATCGGACCCGCCTCAGGATCTGCGGTACGCAGGCCGAGAGCCTCCGAGGGCATTTCGCGGAAGAAAATATAGGAGCGGTTGTGCCATAGCACCTCGTCCACTCGCCCCGGATTGCGGGCCAGCCAGCCGCGGATCGACTGCATGGAAATCTCGGCGCGGTCGATCTCTCCGCGCTCGATCAGCAGCTTGCCGATCGCCGAGAAGGGATGTCCCGCTTTCGCCGCGTAAGTGATGCGGCCGATGCGGCCGTCGCGATAACGCAGCCGCGCGGCACCCTGCACATGCACGAAGAAAACGTCGACCTTCGACTTCGCCCAGGCGATTTCAAGGCCTCGACCTGCAAGAAAACCCTGGTCGATCTCGCGGCGATCCGGATAGGCGCCAACGCGGCCGTCACCATGCAGACGGCCGAAGACATAGGATACATCCAATTCGGCGGGGCGATTGCCGTCATCAAGATCGATCAGATCGTCCGGGCGGCTGTAGAAGGGAAATCGGAAGACGTCGTCCGGCCGCTCGGACACCTCGATCTCGGGCTCGTAGAAGGCGGTGACGAAACCGGAACCGCCGTCCTTGCGGCGGATCAGAAAGGGTCGACAGCGTGCTTCGAAAAAGGCGCGCGCCGATGCCGGCGACGACGGCGTAAAATTTTCAGCGTCCAGGAGAAGCGGTAGCAGATCGTCCGAGCTCAGGCCGAGCGATCCGGTGCGATAGGGTTTGACATCGGTGATCTGCCGGCGGCAGCGTCGCATCACTTCGAAAAGGCCGGAGGGATCATCATCCTTCCAGCCTTCCAGTCGATCGAAGCTGATGGCTTGCAGGACGAAGTCCGATGCGTGGTCACTCATGTTCCGATTCGGTCGCCACCAGTTTCCAGTTCGGATCGCGCGAACGGGTGTCGCGGGCGAAGGTCCAGAGGTCGTTGACCTCGGCGACGTTTTCGGCGTCGCCCTCGATCAGCACGTCGGCTTTGTCGTAGGTCGCCGATATCAGCTGGCTGACGATGCGAACCGTGATCTGCGCTTCGCTGCCCTTGGTCTCGGCATGGGTGATTTCGGCCTTGTCGATGCCGACGAAGGTGGACTTCACCTTATCGCCGCGGGCTTCGCGCTCGCCGATCGCCGCATCGAATCCATCATAGACTTCGCGGGACAGGAGGTTCTTCAGGGTTTTCCGGTCGCCGTCGGCATAGGCCATGACGATCATCTCGTAAGCCATGCGGGCGCCGTTCAGAAACTCCTTCGGGCTGAAGGACGGATCGGCCTTGTTCAGGGCGCGCAGGGATTCATTGAGCGGCGTTCCGGATGCGGCGACGGCGTCGATCTCGGAGAAGCGATCCTCATCGTCAGCCGTCGTGTCCCGGCGCGGCAGGGTCACGACCTTGCCGGCATCGGCGGCGTCGGCCGGCGCCGTATCTCGCGGGCTGTAAAGATCGCGCGGCGGCTTCTCATTTCCTGTGCGGCGACCGAGCACGGAACGGAGCTGAAAGAAAATCAGCACCGCCGCCACCAGGAAGAATAATGTGATGAAGTCGTTCGAACTCATATCGTATCGCAACCGCCGTTAACATCTCTGATTTGTACTCCCATATAGTCCGCCTATACAGATGATTCAAATCATGGCTGGCGTCTTCGCCGGCACCAAGAGGAGACCGGCAAAGCCCGGGACATGACGACCATGCGTTTTTCAATCCTGCCGGCTTTCATTCTGCTGCTGCCGCTTGGCGAAATTGCCGGTTTCGTCGTCGTCGGCCGGGCGATCGGCCTGGCGCTGACACTTGCGCTCGTCATGGCAAGTTTCGTTCTCGGCGTGGTCCTGCTGCGCCGGCAGGGTATCGGGATCCTGCGCCGCATGTCGAGCGAAGGACGGAACGGCGTGATGCCGGGGCGCGATCTCCTGAAGCCAGTGATGACGGTGATCGCCGCTCTGATGCTGATCATTCCGGGTTTCCTGACGGATATCGTCGCAATCCTTATTCTCCTTCCGCCGGTGCGCGAGTTCATCTGGCGGGCGATCGCCAAACGCTTCGTCGTCGTCAATGCCAAGGGCGGCTTCTCCGCGGGACCGAAATCGGATTTCCGCGATCGCAATCCGAATTCGAAGGTGGTCGATCTCGATGAGGAGGACTATCATAGGGAGCCGGATCGCAAATCGCCGTGGTCCGGCAAACATCTCGGTGACTGAGGCTGAGCCGGCGATCAGTTGCGCCTTGCGCTCAGGGTTGTAAGCCCCTCCCCGAAATGTTAGATGGCGGCACCATTCCCATGCCCTTCGAGGAAAAGCCAATGGCAGACGATAACAACAGCAACGGCGCGACCAACCCCACCCTTTCGATCCTTGCGCAATACACCAAGGACCTCTCCTTCGAAAATCCGGGTGCGCCGCGTTCGCTGCAGGCCCGCGACAAGGCGCCGACGATCAACATCAATGTGAACGTCAACGCCAATCCGCTTTCCGACACGGATTTCGATGTCGTGCTGTCGCTGAATGCCGAAGCCAAGGACGGCGACAAGACGGTCTTCCATACCGAGCTCGTCTATGGCGGCGTCTTCCGCGTTGCCGGTTTCCCGCAGGAACACATGCTGCCGGTCCTCTTCATCGAGTGCCCACGCATGCTCTTCCCCTTCGCCCGTCAGATCATCGCCGACGTGACCCGCAACGGCGGCTTCCCGCCGCTGATGATCGACCCGATCGATTTCACGCAGATGTTTGCCCAGCGGGTCGCCGAAGAACAGGCCCGCGCCAAGGTTCAGGCCGTTCCGAACTGATCGGACGTTCCGGCATTGACATGCGGATGATGCCCGGGCAGGTCCCGGGCATTTTCAATTAGGGCTGCGGTATTTTGCCCAGATGCCTTTTTCACCGAGCTTGGCGACCAGGGCCTCGTGCGCCTGCGCTTCGGCCGGGCTGAGGCGAGGTGCGAGCGGGCGGGGCCGTTCGAGCGGTGCGGCAATCAGCAAATCGTCTTCCGTCACCATTTCACCGCGTGCCGCCTGGCCGGATTGACCTGATATGCTCAGGCCGAATGCTGCCTGCCTGCCGCCGATCATCTCGATATAGACCTCGGCCAGCAATTCGGAGTCGAGCAGCGCGCCGTGTTTGGTGCGGTGCGAATTGTCGATGCCGTAACGCCGGCAGAGCGCATCGAGAGAATTCGGCCCCATCGGATTTTTGCGCCGCGCCATCGACAGTGTATCGACCACCTTGTCCGGCAAGATTGGCGGCAAACCCAGCCGGGCGAATTCGGCATTGATGAAGCCCATATCGAAGGTGGCGTTATGGGCAATCCACTTCGCGTCGCCGAAGAAGGCAAGGATCTCTTCGGCGACCTCGGCAAATGGCTTCTTGTCCTTCAGGAACTCGTCGGTAATGCCGTGCACGGCGAGTGCATCCGGATGAACCTTCTGGTCTCCAGGGTTGATGTAGATGTGGATCGTATTGCCTGTGGGGAAATGGTTGAAGAGTTCGATGCCGCCGATTTCGATGATGCGGTCCGTCCGGTTATCCAGGCCGGTGGTTTCCGTATCGAAAATGATTTCACGCATTCCGGAATTCTCCGCTGGCAATCCGCTTTTTCAGGTCGGCGACAATCTCAAGCACCCGTTCCTTCGTCTCCGCGATACTGTGGCTGGTGTCGATCAGGTAATCAGCACGGCGCCGTTTTTCCGCGTCCGGCGTCTGGCGCGAGAGAATCATGTCGAATTTTTCCTCGGTCATGTCTTCCCGCGCAAGCACCCTCTCGCGCTGAATCTGTGGATCGGTGCTGACGACGACGATGACATCCACTCTTTCCCAGGCGCCGGTTTCGAAGAGCAGCGGAATATCGAGCAGAACCATTTCGGCGCCGGCGGCGCGCTGTTGCGCCAGAAATTCCCTCTCGCGCTTGCGGACCAGCGGGTGAACGATCGCCTCCAGGCGTTTGAAACCGTGGGGATCGAGCGCCAGCTGCCGGCCGAGTTCGTGCCGGTCGACGGCTCCATCCTTCATCGTGCCCGGGAAGGCGGCGTCCACCAGGGGCGCAGCCTCCCCGGCATAGAGATCATGGACGACGGCATCCGAATCGTTCAGCGGGATCCCGGCCTCGGCAAAGAGTTTGCCGGCCGTCGATTTTCCCATTCCGATGGAGCCGGTGAGACCAATCTTCAGCATCAGTGTGCTTCCACATCTGCGATGATCAGGGCGCGCAGCGCCGCGTCGACGACGGGACGTTTGCCGAACCATTTCTCAAATCCCGGCACAGCTTGGTGCAGCAGCATGCCGAGACCATCGACGATCGGAAATCCCTGCTCTTGCGCCTGGGCCAGGATCGGCGTCTTCAGAGGCACATAGACGATATCAGTGACGACGGCCTCGGCTGCAAGAGGGGTGAAGTCGAGCTTCGGTGCGACCTCGCCGTCCATGCCGAGCGAGGTGGTATTGACGAACAGACCGGCGCCTTTCATCACTTCGGCGAGCGCGCCAGCCGGATGGGCGTGAACTTTCGGGCCAAAACGATCGGCCAGTTCATGCGCTCGTTCGACGGTGCGGTTGACGACGTGGATTTCCTTGAAGCCGCGATCACGCACCGCCTGGATGATCGCCCGGCTGGCGCCGCCGGCGCCAAAGATAACGGCAATGCCATGACGGTCCCAGCCCGGATGACGTTCGTCGAGATTGGCGGTGAAACCGCGGCCGTCGGTGTTTGTCGCATGGAGAACGCCGTCCTCCAGCCAGAGCGTGTTGGTGGCACCGAGTTCGCGTGACAGTGCGTCCGGGTTGTCGGCGAGCCGGAAGGCCAATTCTTTATGGGGAATGGTGACATTGCCGCCAACAAAGCCGGAGCTGCCATCCTTCAGCGTGCGGATGAAATCGGCAAAGGCCTCTGGCGCGACTTCGTGGGCACGGTAGCTGCCGGGCAGGTCGAGCGTCTTCAGCCAATATCCATGGATCAACGGCGAGCGCGAATGTTTGACGGGAAAGCCAGTGACAAACGCTTTCGGCCCGAATGTTTCACGTGAATCATCCATCGATTGCTCCGAGTTCGCGCAATTTTTTCAGAAGCG
The DNA here is from genome assembly GCF_017352135.1 of Rhizobium lentis. Lineage (NCBI taxonomy): Bacteria > Pseudomonadati > Pseudomonadota > Alphaproteobacteria > Hyphomicrobiales > Rhizobiaceae > Rhizobium > Rhizobium lentis. The sequence goes on along the minus strand of NZ_CP071454.1, from coordinate 1,820,614 downwards.
GCAGCATCGGCAGACCGAGAATCGTGAAATAGTCACCCTCGATTTTTTCGAAGAGCTGGATCCCCTGCCCCTCCAATTGATAGGCGCCAACGCTGGAAAGCGCCCGTTCGCCGACGCGCGTCAGATGCCTGGCGATGAAATCTGCCGACAACGGTCGCATCCTCAGCTCCGCATGGGCGAGATGATCCCACAAGACCACGCCATTGCTGACAATGGCAACCGCACTGTTCAAGCGGTGGGTCACGCCAGAGAGAGCCTGAAGGTGGCCAGCGGCCTCGGCCATATCCTTCGGCTTGTGAAAGACCCGATCGCCGAGCGACATCGTCTGATCGGAACCGATGACCAGCCCATCCGGAAAACGGCGGCTGACTTCCTCGGCCTTGGCCTTGGCCAGGATGAGGGCGACGGCATCCGGCGTTGCGCCGGCTTTCTCCAACGGTGCTTCGAGCGCCCGCTCGTCGATCGCCGCAGCATGCGCCTCGAAGGAGAGACCGGCATTTTCCATCAGCATTCGGCGAAACGGGCTCGACGATGCAAGGATGAGTTTCGGCTTCATGGGTTCCTCGGAGTGCGAGCGAGCGTTGCGTCTGCGCTTAGCGCAGCTTCGGGCGCAGAGCAACGATTGCCGCGGCCGTTTCTTCGATCGAGCGGCGAGTAACGTCGATCAGCGGCCAGTTGTGGCGCGCGCAGAGCGAGCGGGCATATTTCAGCTCCTCGGAAATTGCGGCGCGATCGGTATAATGTTCGCGATCGAAACCTTGCGTCGCTCCGAGTATCCGGTTTTCCCGCACCTGGGAAATGCGGTCGGTCGTGGCGATCAGGCAAACGATCAGCGGTTTGGTCGCGGCAAAAAGACTTTCCGGCAGGGGCACGCCATAGACGATCGGAATATTAGCCGTCTTGATGCCGCGATTGGCGAGATAGATGCTGGTCGGCGTTTTCGATGTCCGGCTGATTCCGATGATGACGACATCGGCGTCGTTGTAATCGTCCGGCATTTGGCCGTCATCGTGATCCATAGTGAAATTCAGTGCTTCGATGCGGGCGAAGTAACCGGCATTCATCACGTGCTGGGCGCCGACCCGGCGACGCGACGGGGCGCCGAGATAGATCTGGAACGCATTCATCACCGGTTCCAACACGTTCACCGAGGCGACACCCATTTCGACGCAGCGCTCGTCGATCAGGCTCGCCAGCTCCCGGTCGACAATGGTGTAGAGGACGATTCCCGGCGCGTCATCGATCGCCTGCAGAACCGGCAGCAGCTGCTTGCGATTGCGGATCAGAGGATAGACGTGCTCGATCGGCTGAGCGGACCTGAACTGCGCCGAGGCGGCGCGGCCGGCGGAGATCAGAGTCTCTCCCGTCGAGTCAGAAATCAGATGCAGATGAAAGAAGTTCGTTCTGTTCTCCACGTTATTTTCCGCTGCCTGTTGAAAAGACTGGATGATGGAGAGCTAAGGCGGCGAGGCTGCCTCGGGCAAGGGAAAACATGCCGCCTTATCCACATTTCGAATTTTGCGGATCGGTTTTGACCGCTGCTGTGGAGGATGGGGATGAAGTCGGTTTGCCGGACAGAACTCCACAACCTATCCACAGGCAAGCAAATTTCCGCTTTTCCGCAAGGATTTGGAATCGTTTCTAGATTCGGCTTCTCACCGGAATTTCGAAAGAACGGCGAAATTCTTTCGAGTTGGCATGCGAATGCGCGACAAATGGCATCGGCAGTGGATGGATTTTAATCCTTGATAGACACCGACTCTAAGAAATAGAAACCTTTTAAAATATCTTTGATTTTTTATAGGGAAGAGGCGCTTGAGCGACATGCGGCGAAAGATCATGAGGGTTCTCGATGGCGAAAGCCTCTTCCCTCCCCCTCTCTGGCTGATGAGACAAGCAGGACGTTATCTCCCGGAATACAGAGAGACCCGGGCAAAGGCTGGAAGTTTCCTCGATCTCTGCTACACGCCCGATCACGCGGTCGAGGTGACATTGCAGCCGATCCGCCGCTATGGCTTTGATGCGGCGATCCTGTTTTCCGATATTCTCGTCATTCCGGATGCGATGAAGCGCAATGTCCGTTTCACCGAAAGCCATGGGCCGGAGATGGATCCGATCGATGAAGCGGGTATCGGCAGATTGAACGGCGAAGACGTTGTCGATTATCTCAGACCGGTTCTGGAAACGGTGCGGCGGCTGCGGGACGAGCTGCCTGATGAGACGACGCTGCTCGGTTTCTGCGGCGCACCCTGGACGGTTGCGACCTATATGATCGCCGGTCACGGGACCCCGGACCAGGCCCCTGCCCGTCTCTTCGCCTACAAGCATCCCCGTGCCTTCGAGCATCTGCTGATGCTGCTCGCCGACGTCTCGGCCGACTATCTTGTGGCCCAGATCGACGCCGGCGCCGATGCCGTCCAGATCTTCGATTCCTGGGCGGGTGTTCTCGGTGAGAAGGAGTTCGAGGCCTTTGCCATCAGGCCGGTTGCGCGGATGATCGCCTCGATCAAATCGCAACGGCCGCAGGCCCGCATCATCGCCTTCGCCAAGGGCGCGGGCTATCAGTTGAAAGCGTATCGTCAGAAGACCGGTGCGGACGCGATCGGCCTCGACTGGTCGGTGCCGTTGGCCTTTGCCGCCGAACTTCAGAAGGATGGTCCGGTTCAGGGCAATCTCGATCCGATGCGCGTGGTCGCCGGCGGCCGGGCTTTGGAAGAGGGAATTGACGATATTCTGCAGCATCTCGGCAATGGACCGCTGATCTTCAATCTCGGCCACGGCATCACGCCGCAAGCCGATCCCGAACATGTGCGTCTGCTGGTCGACCGGGTGCGGGGCGCGCGGATGCGGGGTCAGCCGTGACGATAGAGAAACAGACGGACGGCAGAGCCGGTGTCTACGCCCGGCGCCGCGCTTATTTTGCGCTGGCCTTCTTCGCGCTGATCGCGGTCGGACTTTTCGCCTGGAATCCCGACAACCTCTATCTCTGGATCAAGGCGCTGCATATCATCGCGGTCATTTCCTGGATGGCAGGACTGTTCTACATGCCGCGGCTGTTCATCTATCATACCGACGCCGCACCAGGCTCGGTACAGTCGGAAACCTTCAAGGTAATGGAGCGCCGGTTGCTTCGCATCATCATGACGCCGGCGATGATGCTGACCTGGATCTTCGGTCTCTATCTCGCCTGGTCGGTCTACGGATTCCAGGGTGGCTGGCTGCATGCCAAGATGGGTCTGGTCGTGCTGCTGACCGCGATCCATATCTTCTTCAGCCGGGCCGTGCGCGCTTTCGAGCGGGATGAAAATCGCCGTTCGGCACGCTACTGGCGGTTCATGAATGAAGCGCCGACATTGCTGATGATCGTGATCGTGATCCTCGTCGTGGTGAAGCCGTTTTGAGAAAAAATCGTCGTCGGGTTAAATTTGCTTCATTTTAAGCAGCCCCCTTGCGGCGGCGATTGCGACTCGCTATTTTCCGCGCATCTCATCTACGTGGCATGTGTGAAGAGTTCAGTCGTCTGCGAGCCCCTGTCGCAGTACCGAATACGACCCAACATCGCCTTTCCCCTTCGAAATCGAAAAGAGTATTGGTCACTTCATGGCTGAAATGAAGCTTCAGGAACTTAAGAGCAAATCCCCGACGGATCTTCTGGCTTTCGCCGAATCGCTCGAGGTCGAGAATGCAAGCACAATGCGCAAACAGGAGCTGATGTTTGCGATCCTCAAAATGCTTGCCAGCCAGGATGTGGAAATCATCGGCGAAGGAGTCGTCGAGGTGCTGCAGGACGGTTTCGGCTTTCTGCGTTCGGCCAACGCCAACTATCTGCCGGGTCCTGACGACATCTATATTTCTCCATCACAGATCCGCCGTTTCTCCCTGAAGACCGGTGACACGGTGGAGGGACCGATTCGCGGACCAAAGGAAGGTGAACGCTATTTCGCACTGCTCAAGGTCAACACCATCAATTTCGACGATCCGGAAAAGATCCGTCACAAGGTTCATTTCGACAATCTGACGCCGCTCTATCCGAACGAACGCTTCAAGATGGAGCTGGACATCCCCACCTCCAAGGACCTGTCGCCGCGCGTGATCGATCTCGTTGCGCCGCTCGGCAAGGGTCAGCGCGGACTGATCGTCGCACCGCCGCGCACGGGTAAGACCGTGCTTCTGCAGAATATCGCGCATTCGATCACGGCAAACCATCCGGAGTGCTATCTCATCGTTCTTCTGATCGACGAGCGTCCCGAGGAAGTGACCGACATGCAGCGTTCCGTCCGCGGCGAAGTCATTTCCTCGACCTTCGACGAACCGGCAGTCCGTCACGTCCAGGTGGCGGAGATGGTCATCGAAAAAGCCAAGCGTCTCGTCGAGCATGGCCGCGACGTCGTCATCCTGCTCGATTCGATCACCCGTCTCGGCCGTGCCTACAACACGGTTGTTCCTTCTTCCGGCAAGGTTCTGACCGGCGGTGTCGATGCCAATGCACTGCAGCGGCCGAAGCGCTTCTTCGGTGCGGCGCGCAATATCGAGGAAGGCGGTTCGCTGACGATCATCGCAACGGCGCTGATCGATACCGGCAGCCGCATGGACGAAGTCATCTTCGAAGAGTTCAAGGGTACCGGCAACTCAGAAATCGTCCTCGACCGCAAGGTCGCCGACAAGCGCATCTTCCCGGCGATGGACATTCTGAAGTCCGGCACGCGCAAGGAAGACCTTCTTGTTCCGCGCCAGGATCTGCAGAAGATTTTTGTTCTTCGCCGCATTCTCGCTCCGATGGGCACCACCGATGCGATCGAATTCCTGATCGACAAACTCAAACAGACGAAGAACAATTCCGACTTCTTCGACTCGATGAACACCTGATCTTTGCCGGATTCTTGCAATCAAAGCTGGCGCATCGTCTCGATGTCGCCAGCTTTTTATTTAAGAGGATTCGATTCGGAGCCGAAGCCAAACCGGACGACATGGCCATGAACGACACCATTTATGCGCTTTCCAGCGGTACTCCGCCTTCGGGTGTTTCGGTTATTCGCGTCAGCGGTCCGTTGACCAGAGATCTATTGGGCCAGTTGGTCGGATCCGTACCGGCCGATCGGGTGGCCTCCTACCGAACGATTCGGGCCCGTAACAAACAGCCGATCGACAATGGCCTAGTGCTGTTCTTTCCCGCCCCGAACTCGTTCACCGGCGAGGATGTCGCCGAGTTGCAGATCCATGGCAGCAAGGCCGTGCTGGCGGCCCTGTTTCACGCGCTTGGCGAGACTCCGGGTGTCCGAATGGCGATTGAAGGCGAGTTTTCACGCCGCGCTTTCGAAAATGGCAAGCTCGATCTGGTCGAAGTCGAAGGGCTTGCCGATCTCATCAGCGCCGAAACCGAGATGCAGCGCCGTCTGGCGGTGGAACAGAGCGCCGGCGGCATCTCGGCGATTTACGATTCGTGGGCGGAACGATTAACCCGCGCTCGCGCGTTGATCGAAGCGGAGCTTGATTTTCCTGACGAGGACGATGTTCCGGGTTCCGTGTCGGATACGGTGTGGGCCGACATCATGCGGCTTCGGAACGAGATCGGACGTCATCTCGACGCGGCGTCGGCGGGGGAGATCATCAGGGACGGCTTCAAGGTGGTGATCGCCGGCGCCCCAAATGCCGGAAAGTCGAGTCTACTGAACGCTCTCGCCCGGCGTGACGTCGCGATCGTTACGGAGATTGCAGGAACCACGCGCGACGTTCTGCAGGTCGATCTCGATATTGACGGCTATCTGGTCAAGCTCTATGACACCGCCGGTCTGCGGGTGGCGGACGACCGGGTCGAAATGGAGGGCGTGCGGCGGGCGCGCGTTGCGCTTCGCGATGCCGATCTGGCGCTGCTTCTGGTCGACATGAGCAATCCAGTGATCCCCGGCGACTTGGAGCGGGCTTTGCCCCATGTTACTGTCGGGACGAAAAAGGATCTCATCAAGGCCGGTCCCGATCAATATGATCTGCAAATCTCGACGGCGACGGGTGATGGTCTGCCGGAATTGCGGCAGCTGATCGGGCGCATTGTCGCCGAACGTTTCGGTGGCTTGTCTCTGGCTATTCCCAGCCGGCAGCGGCATAAGGATTCGCTGACGAAATGTTTGGCGGCGCTCGATGCGGCCATCGCGGAGACAGACGCAAGTCTGGAACTTCGCACCGAGCAGCTTCGGCTTGCAGCGGAATATTTGGGGAGAATTACGGGGCGGGTGGATGTCGAACAGCTGCTCGATGTGATCTTCTCGGAATTTTGCATCGGCAAATGATTCACGTGAAACCTTCTCAGGCTGCGGTTCTCGAAGTTTCACGTGAAACCCCTGCCGTTATTGGAGTTTGGATATGTTCGGCGTATATGATGTGATTGTGATAGGCGGCGGCCATGCAGGGACGGAGGCGGCCAGCGCGGCTGCCCGCCTCGGTGCGAAGACTGCTCTCGTTACCCACAGACGAGAGACAATTGGCGTCATGTCATGCAATCCGGCGATCGGAGGGCTTGGTAAGGGACATCTGGTACGTGAGGTTGACGCGATGGACGGCCTGATGGGCCGCGTCGCCGACGTTGCCGGTATTCAGTTCCGGATATTGAACCGGAAGAAAGGTGCGGCAGTCCGCGGTCCACGGACTCAGGCGGATCGGAAGCTTTACCGATTGGCGATGCTTGCTGCGATCGAAGCGACGCCAGGCCTGGACATTGTCGAGGGCGACGCCTTCGACCTCGACGTAGTCGACGGCCGGGTTGCGGGCGTCATCATGAAGGACGGCCGATTGCTGAAGGCACCTGCAGTGGTCTTGACGACCGGCACCTTCCTGCGCGGTCTTATCCATATCGGCTCAGAAAAGACGCCAGCCGGCCGCGTTGGCGAGGCTCCTTCGATCGGTCTGTCGGCCACGCTGGCGCGGCTGGGGCTCAGGCTGGGGCGATTGAAGACCGGAACGCCGGCCCGGCTGGATGGCAAGACAATCGATTGGCAGTCCGTCGGTCGCCAGGGGGCGGATGAGGAGCTTGTGCCCTTCTCCTTTATGACCGATTCGATCACCACCCCGCAGATCGAATGCGGCGTCACCCGGACGACGGAAGCGACACACCGTATCATCGTTGACAACATCAAGCGCTCGGCGATGTATTCCGGACAAATCGAGGGCGTCGGCCCACGTTATTGCCCGTCCATCGAAGATAAGCTGGTCAAATTCGGCGAGCGCGATGGACACCAGGTCTTTCTCGAGCCCGAGGGCCTGGATGACGATACCGTTTATCCGAACGGCATTTCGACGTCGCTGCCGGCCGAGGTTCAGGCGGAGTTCATAAAGACCATTCCCGGCCTCGAGGCGGCACGGATATTGCAGCCGGGTTATGCCATCGAATATGATCACGTCGATCCGCGAGAGCTGACCCCGTCGCTCGAGGTCAAGCGGCTGAGCGGACTGTTCCTGGCCGGTCAGATTAACGGCACGACCGGCTATGAGGAAGCGGCGGCGCAGGGACTGGCAGCGGGATTGAATGCCGCCCTGCGAAGTTCCGATTCGGAACCGTTCCATTTCAGTCGCACCAGCTCTTATATCGGGGTCATGATCGACGATCTAACCTCGCGTGGTGTTACGGAGCCGTATCGAATGTTTACCTCGCGCGCGGAGTACCGTCTGACATTACGCGCCGACAATGCCGATGTGCGGCTGACGCCCCTGGGAATCCAGCTGGGATGCGTCAGTACCGAACGCGAAAAGCGATTTACGGCCTATCAGCGCGAAATTGATGCGGGCCGGGCCGAACTGGCGGCGCTGACCGTGACGCCGAATGAAGCGCGTAGGGCGGGCTTGAATATCAACCTCGATGGCCAACGCCGGACGGCCTATGAGCTCTTATCCTATCCGGCCTACGATTTCGCCGCTCTTCGACAGGTTTGGCCCGACGCACTGGGTAATATCCAGCCGAAAGTGGCCGAAGCGCTGGAGATTGAGGCCGGTTATTCGGTCTATCTCGATCGCCAGGCGGCGGCGATTGCCGACCAGCAGCGTGACGAAGAACGGCGGATTCCCACTGATTTCAATTATGATGCGCTGTCCGGGCTCTCGAACGAACTCAAGGCGAAGCTCAGTGCGGCCCGTCCTTTCAACCTCGCCCAGGCCGCTATTGTCGAGGGGATGACGCCGGCGGCAGTTGCACTGCTGCTGGTCCATCTGCGTCGGCAGAGTGGGTTAGAGCGCCAGAGTGCCTGACACAAGATTTGAGAGTCCTGCAGAATGGAACTAAACGGTTTGCGTGTTTCACGTGAAACACAGGGACGACTTCAACACTTCGCAATTCTGTTTCAGAAATGGGCAAAGACGATCAATCTCGTGGCGCCGTCGACGCTTGATGATTTGTGGCGCCGCCATGTCGCCGATAGCAGTCAGATTTTTCAGATCTGCCCTCAGCCGATCACCTGGGCCGATCTCGGCAGCGGCGGCGGCTTTCCCGGTGTGATCACCGCAATTTTTCTAGCGGAACTGCAGGATGGGTGGGTGCATCTGGTCGAAAGCAATCACAGGAAGGCAGCATTTTTGCGCACGGCGTTACGGGAGACGAATGCGCGTGGAAGCGTTCATGCCATTCGAATCGAAGATGCCCACGCCGAAATCGGTGATTGCGGCGCGATTTCGGCCCGCGCCCTCACCGATCTAGACCGGCTGATCGACTATTCGGCGCCGTGGATGCTTGGCCAGCAAAATTGTCGTGGGTTTTTTCATAAAGGCCGGGATTACCTGAGGGAAATCGAGGAAGCACGTGGCCGGTGGGAATTCGATCTGTTAGAACATAAGAGCGCCGTCGAGCAGGAATCCGTCATTTTGGAAATATCGAATCTCCGGCGCTTGGTTTAACAGATCGGATATTGCGGCAATGGCTGGCGAACGACATCGGATAATAACCATCGCAAATCAGAAAGGTGGCGTTGGCAAAACGACCACTGCCATCAATCTGGCAACGGCGCTGGCCGCTATCGGCGAGCGTGTCCTGATCGTGGACCTCGATCCTCAGGGCAATGCCAGCACCGGCCTCGGTATCGACCGCCGTGATCGTAAGCTCTCTTCCTATGATCTGATGGTCGGCGACCGCGGGATCAGCGAGGTGACGCTCGAGACAGCCGTTCCCAACCTCTATATCATTCCGTCGACGATGGATCTGCTCGGTGTCGAGATGGAGATCTCGCAGCAGAGCGATCGAGTCTTTAAATTGCGGAAGGCACTGTCTTCTCCCGAGGCGATGGCATTCTCCTACATCCTTCTGGATTGCCCGCCCTCTTTCAACCTGCTGACGATGAATGCCATGGCGGCCGCCCATTCGGTGCTGGTGCCGCTGCAATGTGAATTCTTTGCTCTGGAAGGGTTAAGCCAGTTGCTCGAAACCGTCAGCCAGGTTCGTCGAACGGTGAATCCCCGGTTGGATATTCAGGGCATTGTCCTGACGATGTTCGATGCGCGCAACAATCTTGCCCAGCAGGTGGTCAATGACGTGCGGACCCACCTCGGCGAAAAGGTTTATCATACGTTAATTCCGCGCAACGTCCGGGTATCCGAAGCGCCATCCTACGGCAAGCCCGCTATTCTTTATGATTTGAAATGCGCGGGCAGCCAAGCCTATCTGCAACTGGCCTCCGAGGTCATTCAGCGGGAGCGCCAGAGACTGGCCGCCTAAGATCTTTCCAGGTGAGTGTAGATCATGAACGATGATATATCGAAAAGACGATTGGGTCGTGGGCTTGCGGCGCTGATTGGTGAAATGGATCAGCCTGTTCCGGTGGAAGCTGAACGAACGGTCAGCGCCGATCGGATGATTCCGATCGAGTTCGTCAGTCGCAACCCTCGCAATCCCCGTCGTTTTTTTGATGATACCGAATTGCATGATCTTGCCAGTTCGATTCGCCAGCACGGCATCGTTCAGCCGATTGTTGTGCGGACGATGTCGCAGGACAGATATGAAATCATTGCCGGGGAGCGGCGTTGGCGCGCCGCCCAGCTTGCAGGCCTGATTGAAATTCCCGTCATTATCCGCGACGTGGACGACAAGACAGCGCTCGAAATTGCGATTGTCGAAAACGTTCAGCGAGCTGATCTCAATCCGCTCGAAGAGGCATTGGGCTATGAGCAGCTAATCGCTGAATATGGCTACACGCAAAACGACCTTGGCGAAATTATCGGCAAAAGCCGCAGTCATGTCGCCAACTCGCTGCGTTTGTTGAAACTGCCGGATCCGGTTCGCGATCTGCTTGCGGCCGGCAGTCTTTCGGCCGGCCATGCGCGCGCGCTGGTTTCTACGCCCGATCCGGCCAGCCTTGCCCGCACCATCGTTGCCAAGGGCATGTCGGTGCGCGACGCAGAAAAGTTGGCGCAGAACAATATCAAGGCGCAGTCCGAGCCGCAGCAGTCGGCCTTGCGGCGCGACCAGAAGGATTCGGATACGCTGGCGCTTGAGCGAACGCTATCCGATGCCCTCGGGCTCGACGTTTCAATCAATCACAAAAGCAACGGCGGGCAGATCAAAATTTCCTATAAGTCGCTGGAACAGCTCGAGGAAATCTGCCGGCTCCTGGAAAGGCGATAATCACGCGGATTTGCGGCCGGATTGCAGGGTGGTGGAGAGAAGCGTTTGCATCGCAACGCTGTCTTCCAGCACCTGCCGTCGCCGGCTCTGGAGGATCGCCGCCTGTAGGCGGTTGGATTCACGCGCAATGCTTTCCGCAGACCAGTGGCGGAGCGCATTTTCAATAATCGGCTTGCGGCGAAAATGCAGATGCCGACCCATCGTCTGGATGATCTGAGGCGCCTGCAATCGTTTTTCTTCCATTTCAGCACGCATCGTATCCAGAAGCTGGAATTGCTTCAGGCAGGCCTGCAGCACCAGAAAGATCGCCGTTTTCGAACTGCTGATCTTTTGCATGGCATGGAGGAAGCCGTTGAGATCACCGCTGAGGATGGCGTCGACGGCGTCATCAACGGAAATCGCGCTGGCGTCGCCTATTATTTCGGTGACGTGATGTTCTTCGACCGTGTTCAGGCCGCTGCAATAGAGGGCGAGTTTTCGCACCTCGTTACGGGAAGCAATGCGATCACCGCCGATCAACGCGATCAGCGCCTGGCGCGCTGCCGGCGTAATGCCGAGCTTCGCCGCCCCGAGTTCAGCGTCGATCAAGCCGTTCAGGGCGCGGCTGTCGTCGGCGTAGGAGGGGATCGTCATGATGGATCGAGCAGCTTCGGCGGTCTTGCGAAGCAGCGATCCCTTTTTCAGGTCACCGGCCTCGACGATCAAGTGGGCGGCTTCGAGCGGTTTTTCAGCCAGCAGCGCCAGGGAATCGACGAGATATTTTTCGTTGGCGGCGCCGCGAATCCAGATGAGCTTTTCGCCTCCGAACAGCCCGATGGACTGTGCCTCGTCGACCAGCCGTCCGGGATCCTTCTGCAGATCGGCGATATCGAGTTTCGTCAGCGAGAAAGGATCATCCAGCGCGACGCCGGTCTTGCCGGCAAGCTGAGCGGCGCGTTCGGAAACCAGACCCCGATCCGGACCGTAAATGACGAAAATCCGATAACTTCCCGCCGATTTCTGCAGGAAGGTCTCGAATTCGTGGGACTTGATCTCTGCCAACCCCCTGCCCTCAGCGGCTGAGAGCAGCGGCGATATCGGCTCCTACAAATTCCGCCGCCTGATCCGCTGCGCGGTTCTCGGCATCGCGGATCGCCCTTTGCTTGGCAAATTCCTGCTCGGAGAAATCCACCAGCGCGGTCGCCTGGCGGCTGCCGGCCTTGATGACGCGGCTGTCGGCGATAGCACTCAGCGTATAGGTGACGGTGACAGTGACACGGCCGGCGCGCGACGTATCGCCGGATTGCCGCAGGAGCGTATCGGCGACGGTCGAGATGGCCCGCATCTCGACGTGATATTGCGGATTGACCGCCTCGCCGGCGCCGCGCGACGCCAGGAAGATCAGGCGATTGCGAACCTGCTGTTCGACGCGGCCGCCCGCCTCGGAAAAACCAACCGAGGCCAGCTTTTCAGTGACGCCCGAACTCTCGGAGTAAAGCGGCCGGACCTGGCAGGCAGAAAGAAAAGCCGCGGCGGCAAGGATCACGGCGATGCCGGCATTGCGGGTGATATCAGACGACAATGTTCACAATCCTTTGGGGAACCACGATGATCTTCTTCGGTGCTTGCCCGTTCAGCGCGTTCTTCACCGCATCGAGATCCAGCACGGCTTTGGTGACGGCATTCTGATCTGCGTCGCGAGAAATTGTCAATTCAGCGCGCTTCTTGCCGTTGATCTGCACCGGCAGGACGACGTCGTTCTCCATGACGAGCGTTTCGTCGTATTGCGGCCAGCCGGTCCGGGCAAGCAACCCGTCATTGCCAAGCGCAGCCCAGCATTCCTCGGCAAGATGCGGCGTCATCGGTGCGACGAGTTGGATCAGGATTTCGGCGGCATCGCGCACTGCGGCGCGATAGCCGGCATCACCCTCACCCGCCGCAACCCTGGTCAGCGGGGCGGCCAGCGCGTTAACCAGTTCATAGATCCGCGCCACGGCCTTGTTGAACCAGAGCTTGTCGTAATCATTCTGGACAGCCTTCAGGGTCTTGTGGGCTGCCTGCGAAATCGCCAGCGCTTCCCCGTCGGTTGCCGGCGCGGGTGCAACAGCCGACAGGACGTCGGCCGCTTCGGAAATCAGCCGCCACAGGCGCTGGGTGAAACGATGGGCGCCTTCGACACCCGCCTCGGACCAGATGACATCGCGCTCCGGCGGAGAATCGGACAGAACGAAGAAGCGGGCGGTATCGGCGCCGTAGGAGGCGATGATATCATCAGGATCCACGACGTTCTTCTTCGATTTCGACATCTTCTCGATCGAGCCGATGGCGACCTCCTCGCCTGACGTCAGCAGGAAGGCGCGACGTTTGCCGTCGAGCTCCTCAATGCGGATATCGGCGGGCGCCACCCATTCGCGGCCGGCGCCACGGCTGTAGGTTTCATGGACCACCATGCCCTGGGTGAAAAGACCCTTGAAAGGTTCGGTGGCGGCGACATGGCCGGTCTCGCGCATGGCGCGGGTGAAGAAGCGGGAATAGAGCAGATGCAGGATCGCATGCTCGATGCCGCCGATATACTGGTCGACCGGCAGCCAACGGTTAGCCGCCTCAGGATCGGTCGGCTTTGCTTCCCATGGCGCGGTGAAACGGGTGAAATACCAGCTCGAATCGACGAAGGTGTCCATCGTATCCGTCTCGCGGCGGGCATCCTTGCCGCAATTCGGGCACGCGACGTGACGCCAGGTCGGATGGCGGTCGAGCGGATTGCCGGGCTGATCAAAGGTCACGTCTTCCGGCAGTTTCACCGGCAAGTCGGTCTTCGGAACGGGCACGACGCCACAGGCCTCGCAATGGATGACCGGGATCGGGCAGCCCCAATAGCGCTGACGCGAAATACCCCAGTCGCGCAAGCGGAAATTGACCTTCCGCTCGCCCTGCGGCGCATTGCCGAGCGAAATGGCCGACAGCCGGTCGGCGACGATATTGAAGGCTTCTTCGGTTGTCTTGCCGTCAAGGAAGCGGGAATTGATCATGATGCCATCGCCGTCATAAGCGGTATCGCCGACGGAGAATCTTGCGGCATCGCCATCCCGCGGCATGACGACGGCCACGACTGGCAGGCCGTATTTCCGGGCGAAATCAAGGTCGCGCTGGTCGCCGGAGGGGCAGCCGAAGATCGCCCCCGTGCCGTAGTCCATCAACACGAAATTGGCGATATACACCGGCAGCTCCCAGGAGGGATCGAACGGATGCCGGACGCGGATGCCGGTATCCAGGCCCTTCTTTTCAGCGGTCTCGAGCGCGGCGAGCGAAGTGCCGGCGCGGCGGCATTCCTCGCAGAAGGCTTCGATCTCGGGATTCTTTGCAGCGGCGTCCTTGGCCAGCGGATGATCGGCTGAAATCGCCAGGAAGGAAGCGCCGAACAGCGTATCGGGCCGGGTCGTATAGACGGTGATCTCGGTCTCGCCGGCCGGCGCGGTTTGCGGCACGATCTCCCAGCGGATCGTCAGACCTTCCGAGCGGCCGATCCAGTTCTTCTGCATCAGGCGGACTTTCTCCGGCCATTGGTCGAGCGTGTCCAGCGCGTCGAGCAGGTCCTGGCTGAAATCGGTGATCTTGAAGAACCACTGCGTCAGCTCGCGCTGCTCGACCAGCGCGCCCGAACGCCAACCGCGGCCGTCGATCACCTGTTCGTTGGCGAGAACTGTATTGTCGACCGGATCCCAATTGACCTTCGACTGCTTGCGGTAGACCAGCCCCTTCTCGAGAAAATCCAGGAAAAGATGCTGCTGGTGCTGATAATATTCGACATCACAGGTGGCGAATTCGCGGCTCCAGTCCAGCGAAAGCCCCATGGCCTTCAGCTGCGACCTCATCGAGGCAATGTTCTGGTAGGTCCAGGAACCGGGATGCACGCCGCGCTCCATGGCGGCGTTTTCGGCCGGCATGCCGAAAGCGTCCCAGCCCATCGGATGGAGCACGTTATAACCGCGGGCGCGCTTGTAGCGGGCAACGACATCGCCCATGGCGTAATTGCGGACATGGCCCATGTGAATGCGCCCCGAGGGATAAGGGAACATTTCAAGGACGTAGTATTTTTCGCGCGGATCGGCATTATCGGTTTCGAAGACCTTGTCTTCGTTCCATTTCTGCTGCCAGCGGGGCTCGGCATCGCGCGGATTATAACGTTCGGTGGCCATGGTATTCGTATTTCCGGAAAATCAGGGGAGGTCGGCCGAGACCTTCACCATGAAACCACCGTAGCGTCAAGTTTTGCAGGCGCTGCAGGCGTCCGATCTGCATTCGAAGCCGTGAGATTTCACGCGCGCGGGTCTTGGCAAGCACAGAATGGCTGGGTTAGTTCAGTGCCGATCCTTTCATGCTGGTATGTCGAGGCAGAACGATGGAACTTCAAGAGCGCTTGGATGACGTGCGGTCGCGGATTGCGGCCGGAGAACGCCAGGCAGGTCGTCCGGCCGGTTCCGTACAGCTGGTCGCGGTGTCGAAGACCTTCGAGGCGGATGCGATCCGTCCTGCCATCGCCGCCGGACAGCGCGTATTCGGCGAGAACCGGGTGCAGGAAAGCCAGGGCAAATGGCCTGATCTGAAGGCCGAGCATCCTGACATCGAGCTGCATCTGATCGGACCGCTGCAATCGAACAAGGCTGCGGATGCGGTGGCGCTTTTCGATGTCATCGAGACGGTGGACCGGGAAAAGATCGCCCGCGCACTTGCCGAGGAGATGAAGCGGCAAGGCAGGACGCCGCGGCTCTATGTCCAGGTCAATACCGGCCTCGAGCCGCAGAAGGCCGGCATTGCCCCTGACGACACGCCAGGCTTCATCTCGCTTTGCCGTGGCGAACTCGGTCTTTCGATCGAAGGCTTGATGTGCATTCCGCCGGCCGAGGAAAATCCCGGGCCGCATTTCGCCCTGCTGGCCAAGCTCGCCCGCAAGTGCAGCGTCGAAAAGCTCTCCATGGGCATGTCGGGCGATTACGAGACGGCGATTGCATTCGGCGCCACCAGCGTGCGTGTCGGATCGGCGATTTTCGGCGCGCGCTGATACCCCTTTGGTCGGGCTTCCCGTCCTCCCCCTCACTGCCTAAATTGACTTCAAGGCTTGCATTTCCTGGGGAGGAGCAGATGCAGAACGGCTATCATCAGGTCTATGCGGCCTGGAAACGCGATCCTGAAACCTTCTGGCGCGAGGCTGCCGCCGATCTCGACTGGTTCAAGCCGCCGGAGCGGATATTCGCCCCCGACGACGGTGTCTATGGCCGGTGGTTTCCAGGTGCCGAGACCAATACCTGCCACAACTGCCTGGACCGGCATGTGGCTTCAGGGCGCGGCAGCGAAACGGCAGTCATCTTCGACAGCGCCATGACCGGCGAGAAACACCGTTTCACCTATGACGAGGCACTCGGCGAGGTAAAGGCCATTGCCGCGACGCTGCTCGCTCTCGGGGTCGCCAAGGGTGATCGCGTGATCCTCTATATGCCGATGGTACCGCAGGCAGTGTTTTCGATGCTCGCCTGCGCCCGCATCGGCGCGGTTCATTCCGTCGTTTTCGGCGGCTTTGCCGCCAGCGAACTTGCGGCGCGCATCGATGACAGCGGCGCCAGGCTGGTGATCACCGCGAGCTGTGGGCTCGAGCCCGGCCGTGTTGTCGCCTATAAGCCGCTCGTCGACCAGGCCATCGAGATCGCGAGGGCCAAGCCGGCACACTGCCTGGTGCTGCAGCGGCCGGAGCTTAACGCAGATCTCGTCAGTGGCCGCGATCAGGATTTCGAGGCGGCGGTGGCGCGCCATCGCGGGACCGAGGTCGCCTGTGTTTCCGTCAAGGCGACGGACCCGCTCTACATTCTCTACACCTCCGGCACCACGGGTCAGCCGAAGGGCGTCGTGCGCGACAATGGCGGCCACATGGTCGCCCTCAACTGGTCGATGCGCAATATCTACGGCTTGAAGCCCGGCGAGGTTTTTTGGACGGCTTCGGATATCGGCTGGGTGGTCGGCCATTCCTATATCGTCTATGCCCCGTTGATCGCAGGGGTGACGACGCTGATCTTCGAAGGTAAGCCGGTCGGCACGCCGGATGCCGGCACATTCTGGCGGGTCGTCTCGGAATATAGGGTGCGGGTGCTCTTCACGGCGCCGACCGCATTCCGCGCTATTCGGCGGGAGGATGGCGACGGCGAACTGCTGCGGAATTATCCCATGCCGGATTTCCGGGCGCTGTTTCTCGCCGGCGAGAGGGCCGATCCCGAGACGCTGAAATGGGCCGAGCACATGCTCGGTGTGCCCGTCATCGATCACTGGTGGCAGACGGAGACAGGCTGGCCGATCGCCGCCAATCCGCTCGGTCTCGGCGCCCTTCCCGTCAAGCACGGATCGCCGACGTTGCCGATGCCGGGTTACGATATCACAGTGCTTGACGACGCCGGCCATCCGATCGAGGCCGGAACGCTCGGCAATATCGTCATCAAGCTGCCTTTGCCGCCGGGTTGCCTGCCGACTCTCTGGAACGCCGACGAGCGTTTCCGCTCGGCCTATCTCGACGAGTTCCCCGGTTACTATAAGACCGCCGATGCCGGCTATGTCGACGAGGACGGCTATCTCTTCATCATGTCGCGCACCGACGACATCATCAATTGCGCCGGTCATCGGCTTTCCACGGGAGCGATGGAGGAGGTCTGCGCACGCCATCCCGATGTCGCCGAATGCGCGGTCATCGGTATCGCCGATGCGCTGAAGGGCCAGGCCCCCTGCGGCTTCCTGGTGCTGAAACGGGATGTTTCCCGTGAAACGGCGGTGATCGAATCAGAGGTCGTGGCGATGATTCGCGAATCGATCGGTCCTGTCGCGGCCTTCAAAACCGCCATCACCGTTCATCGTTTGCCGAAGACCCGCTCCGGCAAGATCCTGCGCGGGACGATGCAGAAAATTGCGGACGGCATACCCTGGAAAATGCCTGCAACCATTGATGATCCGGCGATTTTGGAGGAGATCGCCGAGGCGCTGCGCAAGCGAGGTTTCGGCTCGCTGCCGCTGTGAAATTAAACTTTCAATAAGTCTAATTGAGAAATTGTTAACCATGTTGCGCAAGGATTTGTTAACGGCAATGGCTTGCATAGCAGGCTTTGCATGACGCGGTCGCCGTTACCGGCCTACTGCATAATTCCTTAAATCGGAATCGATTTAAGGATAAAATTATGCAGCAGTTGAAGTGCTACAGCGTCCTTTGCGCGTCTGAAAGACGCGCGGCGCGGTAGTCCGGAATGCCCCTTTCTCTACGATTGTGGAACGGATCATGACAAGCATCCTTACCAACAACGCTGCCATGGCAGCGCTGCAGACTTTGCGCGGGGTAAACGATAGCCTCAAGGACACCCAGGGTCGTGTTTCCTCGGGTTATCGTGTCGAAAAGGCGGCCGACAATGCGGCTTACTGGTCGATCGCAACGACCATGCGCTCGGACAACAAGGCTCTCTCGGCTGTCTCAGACGCCCTCGGTCTCGGCGCGGCGAAGGTCGACACCGCCTATTCGGCCATGGACAGCGCCATCGACGTCGTCAGCGAAATCAAGGCGAAGATCGTCGCCGCCACGGAAAAGGGCGTCGACAAGACGAAGATACAGCAGGAGCTCGACCAGCTGCAGGAGCAGTTGCTCAGCATCGCTCAATCGGCGTCCTTCTCCGGTGAAAACTGGGTCGCCGGCGCTTCCGGCACGAAGAGCGTCGTCTCGTCCTTCGTCCGCGATGGCAGCAATGCCGTTTCAGTGAAGATGACGGACTATGTGCTGAATTCAGGCACGCTCGGAAACGTGCTCTTCGGCATGACCTCCACCGGTGCGATCGAGACGACCAGCGGTATCATCGGCACCGCCTTCAACGGAACCTATGGCGGCACCGTCATCGTCATGCCGTCGATCTATGCGCTCGACATCAGCAACTTCACGCAGGGCCAGCTCGATTCGGCCTTGACGGGCATCGAGCTGGTTCTCGGCGCCATGATTGCCGCCGGCTCGGCCCTCGGCTCGATCTCGACCCGTATCCAGCTGCAGGAAACTTTTGTCAGCGGCCTTCACGATTCGATCGACTCCGGCGTCGGTCGCCTGGTCGATGCCGATATGGAGGAGGAATCGAGCAGGCTCTCGGCGTTGCAGACACAGCAGCAGCTCGCCATTCAGTCGCTTTCGATCGCCAATACCTCGGCGCAGAACATCCTCACCCTGTTCCGCAGCTGATCCGATCCTCAATAAAAAACCCCGCCGGTCGGTTCACCCGGCGGGGTTTTTGACGAGATAGCTGATATCTCAGTACTGATCTTCGTCGTCCTCGTCCTTCGGGGCCGAGCGCAGCGAGCTCAGCTTGCGGAAGACGGCATCGGCGTCGATTTCCTTTTCCTCTTCGCGCTCGTAGCTCGGCGTGAGGCGTTCGGTTTCCTGTGCCGATTGCAGCGTCGCGCCAAGTTCGGCGGCGGTCGGCAGTGGACGACCCTTGGAGGCCTTTTCCACTTCCATGTCGAGATCGATCTGGCTGCAGAGGCCAAGTGTCACCGGATCCATCGGCGCCAGATTGGCGGAATTCCAGTGGGTGCGCTCGCGGATCTGCTCGATCGTCGATTTGGTCGTGCCGACGAGGCGGGAAATCTGCGCGTCCTTCAGCTCCGGATGGTTGCGAACGAGCCAGAGAATGGCGTTCGGGCGATCCTGGCGCTTGGAAACCGGCGTATAACGCGGGCCGCGGCGCTTGGATTCCGGCACACGCACCTTCGGTTCGGAAAGCTTGAGCTTGTGGTTCGGGTTGGCTTCGGCGCGGGCGATCTCGTCGCGGGAAAGCTGTCCGGTCGAGATCGGATCGAGGCCCTTGATGCCCTGCGCCGCTTCTCCATCGGCGATCGCCTTGACCTCGAGCGGGTGCAGTTTGCAGAACTGCGCGATCTGATCGAAAGACAGCGCCGTGTTGTCGACAAGCCAGATGGCAGTCGCCTTCGGCATGAGCAGTGTTTGAGCCATGGATATAGTCCTTCTATCGTCCGCGCCGGTCGCGGTCCGTGGATTGTCACCACAATGTCCGGGAAATATGCCGCTATATAACCGGACTGTCGCAGAATTGCAATTCTTCCGAAATCAAATGACCTTTGTCTAATTGCCGTGGCGATGCGACCTGCTATGAATTGCCGTGATTTGAAGTTCGGGCTCATAGATCGCTTGGCCCGTCGCATGTCCCATGAGGAGGAGTTCCATGTCGGAGAAGATCTATCCGGTTACGAAGCCGGTGAAGGCGCGTGCCCTGATCGATAAGGAGAAGTACCTGAAATGGTACGAGGAAAGCGTCGAAAACCCGGACAAGTTCTGGGGCAAGCACGGCAAGCGGATCGACTGGTTCAAGCCCTACACCAAGGTCAAGAACACCTCCTTTACCGGCAAGGTCTCGATCAAGTGGTTCGAGGACGGCCAGACGAACGTCTCGTATAATTGCATCGACCGCCATCTGAAGACGAATGGCGACCAGGTGGCGATCATCTGGGAAGGCGACAATCCCTACATCGACAAGAAGATCACCTATAACGAGCTCTACGAGCATGTCTGCCGGATGGCGAACGTGTTGAAGAAGCACGGCGTCAAAAAGGGCGATCGCGTCACCATCTATATGCCGATGATCCCCGAGGCCGCTTACGCGATGCTCGCTTGCGCCCGCATCGGCGCGGTGCATTCGGTCGTCTTCGGCGGTTTCTCGCCCGAGGCGCTGGCAGGGCGCATCGTCGACTGCGAATCCACCTTCGTCATCACCTGCGACGAGGGCGTGCGCGGCGGCAAGCCGGTGCCGCTGAAGGACAATACCGATACGGCGATCCACATCGCCGCCCGCCAGCACGTCAATGTCAGCAAGGTGCTGGTCGTGCGCCGCACCGGCGGCAAGACCGGCTGGGCTCCCGGCCGCGATCTCTGGTATCACCAGGAAATCACCACGGTGAAGCCGGAATGCCCGCCGGCGAAGATGAAGGCGGAAGACCCGCTCTTCATCCTTTATACGTCAGGCTCGACCGGCAAGCCGAAGGGCGTACTGCACACGACAGGCGGCTATCTCGTCTATGCCTCGATGACGCACGAATATGTCTTCGACTATCATCACGGAGACATCTACTGGTGCACGGCCGATGTCGGCTGGGTCACCGGCCATTCCTATATCGTCTATGGGCCGCTTGCCAATTGCGCGACGACGCTGATGTTCGAGGGCGTGCCGAATTTCCCGGATCAGGGCCGGTTCTGGGAAGTGATCGACAAGCACAAGGTCAACATCTTCTACACGGCGCCAACGGCGATCCGCTCGCTGATGGGGGCCGGCGACGAATTCGTCACGCGCTCGTCGCGCTCTTCATTGCGCCTGCTCGGCACGGTCGGCGAGCCGATCAACCCGGAAGCCTGGGAATGGTATTACAATGTCGTCGGCGACAAGCGCTGCCCGGTTATCGACACCTGGTGGCAGACGGAAACCGGCGGCCACATGATCACGCCGCTGCCTGGCGCCACCGATCTGAAGCCCGGTTCGGCGACGACGCCGTTCTTCGGCATCAAACCGCAGCTGGTCGACAATGAGGGCAAGGTGCTGGAAGGTCCCGCCGACGGCAATCTCTGCATCACCGACAGCTGGCCGGGCCAGATGCGCACGGTCTATGGCGATCACGACCGCTTCATCCAGACCTATTTCTCCACCTACAAGGGCAAATATTTCACCGGCGACGGCTGCCGGCGCGATGAAGACGGCTATTACTGGATCACCGGCCGCGTCGACGACGTGCTCAATGTTTCCGGCCACCGGCTCGGTACGGCGGAGGTGGAATCGGCACTCGTCTCGCACAATCTGGTTTCGGAGGCCGCGGTCGTCGGTTACCCGCATGCGATCAAGGGCCAGGGCATCTATTGCTATGTGACCTTGATGGCCGGACACGAAGGCACTGATACACTCCGCCAGGACCTGGTGAAACATGTGCGCGCCGAAATCGGCCCGATCGCCGCGCCCGACAAGATCCAGTTCGCGCCTGGCCTGCCGAAGACCCGCTCCGGCAAGATCATGCGGCGCATCCTGCGCAAGATCGCCGAGGACGATTTCGGCGCGCTTGGCGACACCTCGACGCTTGCCGATCCAGCCGTCGTCGACGATCTGATCGCCAACCGGCAGAACAAGGTGACCGCCTGACATAAAGAGCCGCTCTGACCATCCGGGTCCTGGAGCGGCTCGCTTTACGCCGATAGCGCGTTTTTGATGGCGTGGCTCAGTATCGGCGTTGACAATCGCAGCTTAGAAATCGATTGCCCGGCCGTTGATCTCGTAATCCCCGAAGCGGGCGGGCTCGGCGCCGCCGCGGCCGCCGGTCTCCGGCGGCAGCTCCAGCGGTTTCTGGTTCTTGCGCCGCTCCTCAGCCTCGGCAAGCGCACGCTGGGCCGCCGGCGACAGTAGCTTGCGCGGCGGCTCCAGTCCCTCGGCCGTCGGCGTTTGGCTATTGTCGTTATCGGCTTCCTGCATTGGCTTCTCCTGCCGGAAATATTGAAAATGGCGGGTGAGTAACCAAATCATAATGCGCCGGTACAGCGATTAAAAGCTGGTAACGCCGAAATCGGAGTTGGAGATTCACCATGAACCTCGTTCGCACTGCCATGTTGCTTGCCTTCATGACGGCGCTTTTCATGTTCGTCGGCTTTCTGATCGGCGGCCGGGGCGGCATGATGATCGCGTTCGTCATAGCCGCCGGCATGAATTTCTTCTCCTATTGGAACTCCGATCGCATGGTGCTTGCGGCCTACCGCGCGCAGCAGATCGATGAGCGGAACGCGCCGGAATTCTTTGCGATCGTGCGCGACCTTGCCCGCAATGCCGGCCTGCCGATGCCGAAGGTCTATCTCTACGACAGCCCGCAGCCGAATGCCTTCGCCACCGGCCGCAATCCTGAAAATGCCGCCGTCGCCGCCTCGACCGGCCTGCTCAGCGCCCTGTCACCCGAGGAGGTCGCAGGCGTGATGGCGCATGAGCTCGCTCATATCCAGAACCGCGACACGCTGACCATGACGATTACGGCAACGCTTGCCGGGGCGATCTCGATGCTCGGCAACTTCGCCTTTTTCTTCGGCGGCAACCGCGACAACAACAACAATCCGCTCGGCTTCGTCGGCGTCCTCGTCGCGATGATCGTGGCGCCGCTCGCCGCCATGCTGGTGCAGATGGCGATCAGCCGCACACGCGAATATTCGGCAGACCGCCGCGGTGCCGAGATCTGCGGCAATCCGCTCTGGCTCGCTTCGGCGCTCGGCAAGATCGCCCGGGGTGCTGCCCATGTGCCGAACGAAGATGCCGAGCGCAATCCGGCGACAGCGCATATGTTCATCATCAACCCGCTCTCCGGCGAACGGATGGACAATCTGTTTTCCACCCATCCCAACACGGAAAACCGTATCGCCGCGCTGCAGGACATGGCGCAAAGCGGCATGGGTATCTCGACGGGACCGGTCCGTGCTGCTAATCCGTCGCGCAAATCGCGCTCTGTTCCGAATACGGGTCGCGGTGGTTCGCAACCGCCAAAAGGTCCGTGGTCTTGAATTCAAACGGCACGAAGCCATTCCGCAAACAGAAGCCCTCCGCCTCCCGATCGGCGCCTGATAAGCCCGGCCTGCAGGCCCGGGCCGCGGCGGCGAAAATTCTCGCCGCCGTCGTCGACCGCAAGCTGCCGCTCGACGGCGCTCTCGATCATGAACATGGCAATCCAGCCTACAAGGCGCTTGGCGAAAGCGATCGCGCCCTTGTCCGCGCCATCCTGAACACGACGCTGCGCCACCTGCCGCGCATCGATGCGGCAATTGCCTCGCTGCTGGAGTCGCCGCTGCCGGAGGGTGCGCGGGCTTTGCACCATGTTCTGGCCATCGGCGCCGCGCAGATCCTCTATCTCGACGTGCCGGATCATTCGGCCGTCGATCTTGCCGTCGAGCAGGCCAATCAGGATCCGCGCAATCGCCGTTTCGCCAAGCTGGTCAACGCCGTCCTGCGCCGACTCGGCCGTGAAAAGGAGGCGGTGCTGGAGGCAATCGGCAAGGTTCCGCCGATGCCGACCTGGTTCCTGACACGGCTGGAAAAGGCCTATGGCCGCGACGCGGCGCTGGCGATCTCGCAATCGCAGCTCGAACCTGCGGCAATCGATCTGACCGTCAAATCCGACGCCGAAGCCTGGGCGAAGCGGCTGAACGGGATTGCCCTGCCGACGGGCGGCGTGCGGCTTGCCGCCTTTGACGGCGGCATTCCTACACTCGAAGGCTTCGACGATGGGGCATGGTGGGTGCAGGATGCGGCGGCAAGCATCCCGGCCAGGCTTTTCGGCGATCTCACCGGCAAACGTGCCGCCGATCTTTGTGCCGCGCCAGGCGGCAAGACGGCGCAGCTCATCCTTGCCGGCGGCACAGTTACCGCCCTCGATCAGTCGGAAAGCCGGCTAAGACGGCTGCGGTCCAATCTCGAGCGGCTTGGCCTCAAGGCTGAAACGGTGGCGACGGACCTGACTACATTCAAGCCGGCAGAAGGCTTCGATGCGATTCTGCTCGACGCCCCCTGCTCTTCCACCGGCACGACGCGCCGGCACCCAGACGTACTGTGGACCAAGGGACCGGATGACATCGCCAGGCTGGCGGCGCTGCAGGAGCGGCTGCTGCGTCATGCGCTGACCTTGCTGAAGCCCGGCGGCACGTTGGTGTTTTCGAATTGCTCGCTCGATCCCGCCGAGGGTGAAGATGTCGTCGCCCGCATTCTTTCCGATACGGACACGATCGAGCGGGTTCCGATCAGCGCCGGCGACTGGCCCGGCCTTGAAGCGGCGATCACGCCACTCGGCGAATTCCGCACGCTTCCGACCATGCTGAAAATGCCTGAGAACGTGGCCTCCGGTCTCGACGGTTTCTACGCGGCGGTGCTGCGGCGAGCAGCCTGATTAAATCTTAACGCGTCGCCTGCGAATCCGCGCCATGCGCGGGCGTTTACACCCTCGCATCATGTCCGTCGGTTCTTGCGAACCGCCCGAATATCCTCGAATGATATGCGCTCATTTGCGTATATTCGAACTTTGTCACGAATTAATTCATTGTGGGCGATGAAATCGGCCGCTTTTCACCTATTCTTAACCACGAGGGTCAATAGACAATAGAATATGCAGTCCGGTCGGCGTTTTGCGAGCATGTATGTTCGGGAAGCTTGGCGGCGCGCCTTGCGCCGCGTCGCGCTGCTGCGCCTGAAGCTCATGCGCCATTCGATCAAGCCGCCTGAGCGCCTGATCGTCGCTCCGACTGATCTTCGCGGCATCGATCCGCATGTGGCCGACGAAATTCTCAACGGGCGTTTCCTTCTGGCCGGGCGCATGCTGGAAACCAACGGCAAATCGCCCTTCACCTTCACCTTGCCCTCGCGCCCTTTCGCAATCCGCCTGCACAGCTTCGGCTGGCTCCGGCACATGCGGGCGCACAAGACGGAACGCAGCTCGGCCGCTGCCCGCGCCATCGTCGACAGCTGGCTTTCCATCCATGCCGGCCGCATGGAAGGCGTTGCCTGGGAGACCGATGTCACCGCCCAGCGTGTCATCGCCTGGCTGTCGCATTCGCCTGTCGTGCTGCAGAATGCCGATCGCGGCTTCTATCGCCGCTTCATGAAGTCGCTGGCTTTCCAGGTCAGGTTCCTGCACCGGATGGCGCCCTACACGCTCGGCGGTCTGGAGCTGTTTCGGCTGCGTATCGCGCTCGCCATGGCCTCCGTCGCCATGCCGGCCCGCGCATCCACGCTGAGAAGAGCGGCCCAGGCGCTCGACCGTGAATTCGATAGCCAGATTCTGCCGGATGGGGGCCATATCTCGCGCAATCCGCGGGTCGGTCTGGAATTGCTGCTCGACCTGCTGCCGCTCAGGCAAACCTATGTCAATCTCGGCCATGATCTGCCGCAGAAGCTGATCTCGGGTATCGACCGCATGTATCCGGCCTTGCGGTTCTTTCGCCATCAGGACGGGGATCTGGCGCTTTTTAACGGCGCGACTTCCACGCTCGCCAACGAGCTGATGTCGGTGCTCAGATATGACGAGACCGCTGGCCAGCCGTTCAAGGCTTTGCCGCAGTCGCGCTATCAGCGGCTTTCCGGGGGCAAGACGGTCATCATCGCCGATACCGGCGCGCCGCCTTCGGGCGGCGCGCTGCGCACCGCGCATGCCGGCAGCCTCTCGTTCGAGATGTCGTCGGGCCGCCATCGCTTCATCGTCAATTCCGGCTCGCCAAAATTCGCCGGCCACCGTTATGTGCAGATGGCGCGCACGACTGCGGCGCATTCGACCGTCATCCTCAACGACACGTCGTCCAGCCGTTTCGCGCTCTCGCCTTTCCTCGATCACGCGATCACCGAACCGGTGAGGACCGTCAGCGTCGAACGTGTTGAAACCGAGGATGGACGCGACAGCATCAAGCTCAGCCATGACGGTTATCTCAGGACGTTCGGCGTGCTGCACGAGCGTGAGTTGACGCTCAATGCTGCAGGCTCGATCATGACCGGCCGCGACCGGCTCATCATGCGGGAAGGATATGAAAGTGACGAAGCTCTGAAGGCCGTCGCCCGTTTTCATATTCATCCGGCGATCGTTGTGCAGCAGAGTGACGGGGAATCCGTTCTGCTGACGGCGCCGGACGGCGAAAGCTGGCTGTTTTCCGCGCCCGGCAACGAAGTGCTGATTTCCGAGGACATCTTCTTTGCCGACAGCTCCGGCATTTGCGGGTCGGATCAGATCGAGATCGACTTCGATCTCGCAGAGAAGACGGAAATCCGCTGGTTCTTATCCCGCAAAGGCTAGATCCTGTTTGCGCGGCGGCAAAGCTGTGCTAACGCGGCGCCAGCACGCTGACGTCCGGATATGGATGTCTTCCGAAGCCCGAACGGAGAAGGTTTCATGGCCGTCATTTCCAAGAAGATCCCCGCCCCCGACAAGGTTGAAATCAAGACCGCGCTCCTTTCCGTCTTCGACAAGACCGGCATCGTCGAGCTCGCCCAGGCATTGTCTGAAAGAGGCGTGCGTCTGCTGTCGACCGGCGGCACCTATAAGGCGATCGCCGCTGCCGGTCTCGCCGTCACCGACGTTTCCGAAATCACCGGCTTTCCCGAGATTATGGATGGGCGCGTCAAGACGCTGCATCCGACGGTGCATGGTGGCCTGCTGGCGATCCGCGACGACAGCGAGCACCAGGAGGCGATGAAAGAGCACGGCATCGAGGGCATCGATCTTGCCGTCATCAACCTCTATCCCTTCGAAGACGTGCGCGCGGCCGGCGGCGATTATCCGACGACCGTCGAGAATATCGATATCGGCGGTCCGGCGATGATCCGGGCGTCAGCCAAGAACCATGCCTATGTGACCATTCTGATCGATCCCAGCGATTATGCCGAGTTCACTGGGCAGCTTTCGGCGGAGGACGGCAAGACTGCCTATGCCTTCCGCCAGCGCATGGCCGCCAAGGCCTATGCCCGTACCGCTGCTTATGATGCTGTGATTTCCAACTGGTTCGCCGAGGCGCTGTCGATCGACACGCCGCGCCACCGCGTCATCGGTGGCACGCTGAAGGAAGAGATGCGCTACGGCGAAAACCCGCACCAGAAGGCGGCTTTCTATGTGACGGGTGAGAAGCGCCCCGGCGTGTCGACGGCCGTCCTTCTCCAGGGCAAGCAGCTCTCCTACAACAACATCAATGACACCGACGCCGCTTATGAACTCGTCGCCGAGTTCCTGCCCGAAAAGGCGCCGGCCTGCGCCATCATCAAGCATGCCAATCCCTGCGGCGTCGCCACGGGATCGAGCCTGGTCGAGGCCTATCGCCGGGCGCTCGCCTGCGATTCCGTTTCCGCCTTCGGCGGCATCATCGCGCTCAACCGGACGCTGGATGCCGAAACGGCCGAGGAGATCGTCAAGCTCTTCACCGAGGTGATCATTGCCCCCGATGTGACCGAGGAGGCGAAGACGATCGTCGCCCGCAAGCCGAATCTGCGGCTTCTGTCGGCCGGCGGCCTGCCCGACCCGCGCGCCGCGGGCTTGACGGCGAAGACCGTTTCCGGCGGCTTCCTTGTCCAGAGCCGCGACAACGGCATGGTCGAGGATCTGGAACTCAAGGTCGTGACCAAGCGCGCGCCGACGGCGCAGGAGCTTGAGGACATGAAGTTCGCCTTCAAGGTCGGCAAGCACGTGAAATCGAATGCCGTCGTCTACGCCAAGAACGGCCAGACGGCCGGTATCGGCGCCGGGCAGATGAGCCGGGTCGATTCTGCCCGCATCGCCGCGCTGAAAGCCGAAGAGGCCGCCAAGGCGCTCGGCCTTGCGGTTCCGATGACTCAAGGCTCGGCGGTCGCTTCCGAAGCCTTCCTGCCGTTTGCCGATGGCCTTCTGTCGATGATCGCCGCAGGGGCGACGGCGGTCATCCAGCCGGGCGGCTCGATGCGCGACCAGGAGGTCATCGATGCCGCCGACGAACATGGCGTTGCCATGGTCTTCACCGGCATGCGCCATTTCCGGCACTGATCGGGCACGGGAAAATTGTCAGACGCGATCGGCCGGATAGGGCGTGCGGATCAGCAGCACCAGCCCTGCGGCGAGGAACAGGACCAGCGTTGCCATTCCGAGCCGCGCTGAGCCGCTCATATAGGTCACTAGCGAGAAGAGCAGCGTCGCCATGAAACTCGTGGCGCGACCCGAAAGCGCGTAGATGCCGAAATAGCGGCCGGCTTCCTTCAGGCTGACGCTGCGGGCGAGATAGGAGCGCGACGAGGCCTGCACCGGCCCGAAGGCGAGCCCGATCAGCAGGCCATAGAGGATATAGGCTTTCTCCGCGGCGGTGCCGAAGAGGCCGCCGGAATCGGCCGTCGGCAGCGATATCAGGCCAAACAGGGTGTAGCCCGGTCCGGTCGAGATGATGCCGATGGTGGCGAGAAGCAGCATCGTGAGACTGATGACGACGGTCGCCTTCGAACCGACGCCCTTGTCGATCCGGCCGGCGAGCAGGCAGCCGAAGATTGCGACGATGTTCAGGATGATGCCATAGAGGCCGATCTCGATCGTCGCCCAGCCGAACATGCCGGCGGCGAAGACGCCGCCGAGGATCAGCAGGCCATTGACGCCGTCCTGATAGATCATGCGGGAGATGATGAATTTCAGGATGCCGCGGCGCTCCTTGAGTTCACTGAGCGTATTCCTGAGTTCCCGCAGGCCGAGGCGCACGGCGCTGATGAAGGGAAGGCCCCGGCGAACATCGGGCGTGAAGAAGAACATCGGCAGGATGAAGATCAGATACCAGACAGCCGAGATCGGCCCGGTGATGCGCGCATCCTCGCCGGTCTTGGGATCGAGGCCGAAAAGCGGATCGAGGCCGAGAACGGTTTTGCCGCTCTCCGGGTTTGCCGCCAAAAGCGTGACGACAGCAATCAGCACGATCATGCCGCCGAGGTAACCAAGCCCCCAGGCGGTGTTGGAGAGCTTGCCGACCTCCGCCTTGTCGACAAGGCGCGGCATCAACGAATCGTTGAAGACGATGGAAAACTCGGCCGAGATCGAGGCGAGGATCATGAAGATCACGGGATAGAGGACAGGCGAGCCGGGGGCTGCAAACCACAGGCAGAAAAGGCTGACGATCTTGACGATCGCGAAGAAGCCGATCCAGGGCTTGCGTGCGCCGGACTGGTCGGCGATCGAGCCGAGAACCGGCGAGAGCAGGGCGATGATCACCGAGGAGATCGTCGCCATATTGCTCCACATCGTCTGGGCCGACACCGGATCATCGGTCAGGCGTGAGACGAAGTAGGGCCCGAAGATGAAGGTGGTGACCACGGTAAAGAACGGCTGGGCCGCCCAATCGAAGAACATCCAACCCCAGATGCCCTTCTCCGTGGCCTTCGGCGGCTGCGTTCCTGTCCAGTCTATGCGATTCAATGTCCGCTCCCTTTTCGCGGACTGTCTCACCTCGCCCGGTCGCGCGCAAGATCGGTCAGGATACCTGCGGCAACGGTAATGCGTGCAAGGTTGGGATCGCCGCTGTCGCTCAGGCTCGAAAGCTCCTCGACGATACGGTTGATGCGGATACGATCCTGCGCATGCCAGGCCTGAACCGGCAGCTTCTCCTTGCCGTGATCGGAAAGGGCAGAGATGACGATGTCACGCCGGGCGCTGGCGATCTGGTCGATGCTGCGGGCAAGCGCCAGGTTCTCGTAGTGATCGGAGGTGAGAATCCGTCCGCCCGCCGCCAGCAGCCGGGCGATGCGGAAGGTCTGCGACACCGCGAAGTAGTTCTCGGCGGCCCGCACCAGCGGCTCGCCGGTGCGTTCGGCAATCTGCATGATCTCGGGCACCAGGGCGAAACTCTGAATATTGGCGATCTCGGCGCCCAGTTTTTCCGGCACACCCGCTTGGAGGTATTCTGCCTGGCGGGCGGCGGCATCGCTGGCGGACTGTTCGGCAAAGGCGGGTTTCAGCTTCTTCAGG
Organism: Rhizobium lentis; assembly: GCF_017352135.1. Taxonomy (NCBI): domain Bacteria; kingdom Pseudomonadati; phylum Pseudomonadota; class Alphaproteobacteria; order Hyphomicrobiales; family Rhizobiaceae; genus Rhizobium; species Rhizobium lentis. The sequence continues at coordinate 1,790,517 of NZ_CP071454.1, read as the reverse complement.
GCAGCCTGCAACCGGCTAATCACTTCCGCCATATCGGCCTTGGTCATGCCGGTCTTCAGGAGGAGGCGCGTCAGCACGGTGAAGCTATGGCTGATCTCCTCGTAGAGGCGGTTCTGCATCTCGCCTGATATCTTGCCATCGAGGGCGTCCGTTTCGGCCCAGAGCCGGGTCAGGTCGAAACCGTCGCGGGCGACGATGGCGGCGCGCACCACTTCCGGCGCCGAAGCCGCCGTCGCATCCATCATGGCGACCGTGAAGCTCGGTCCGCCGCGATTGATGGCCTCGTTGGCAAGCACGGTCGCGACGATTTCGCGCTTCAGGCGGTGGCTGGCGATGTCGCCGGCGTTCGACCTCTGCATCTTCACGGGAAAATAATTCGAAAGCGTCGCGGAGAAATAGGGATCGTCCGGCAGATCGCTTGCGGCGAGCGCATCGAAGAGCACGATCTTGGCATAGGACACAAGCACGCCGATTTCCGCCCGGGTCAGCGGCTTGCCGGCGGCATAACGTTCGGCAAGCGTTGTGTCATCGGGCAGCGTCTCGACCTTGCGATTCAGCTGCTTGGCACCTTCGAGAACGGTCATGAACCGCGCAAGCTCCAGGCCGTTTGCCGTGCCCTTGCGTTCCGTCAGCGAGATCGCCAGCGACTGCAAATAGTTGTTGCGCAGCACCAGGGCCGCCACTTCTTCGGTCATCGATGAAAGAAGCTGGTCGCGTTTTGCCCGGGTCAAGCGCCCGTCATGCATGGCGGATGCCAGCGCGATCTTGATGTTGACCTCGACGTCCGAGGTGTTGACGCCGGCCGAATTGTCGATGGCGTCGGAGTTGCAGCGCCCACCCTTGAGGCCGTAGGCGATGCGGCCCTTCTGGGTGACGCCGAGATTGGCGCCCTCGCCGATCACCTTGGCGCGTACCTCCGTCGCAGTGATGCGGATCGGATCGTTGGCACGATCGCCGACTTCGGCGTCGGTTTCGGAGGGAGCCTTCACATAGGTGCCGATGCCGCCGAACCAGAGCAGGTCGACGGGGCTCTTCAGGATCGCCGTCATGATCTCGAAGGGCGTGGCGACAGCCTTGTCGATGCCGATCGCGGCAACCGCTTCCGGCGTCAGCGTCACGGATTTCGCCGAGCGGGAGATGATCATCGCCCCTTTCGAAAGCATCCCCTTGTCGAAATCCTGCCAGCTCGAGCGTGGCAGGTTGAAGAGCCGCTGGCGTTCGGCCAGCGTCTTTTCCATGTCCGGGTCGGGATCGATGATGATGTCGCGGTGATCGAAGGCGGCAATCAGTCTGATCTTCGGCGAGAGCAGCATGCCGTTGCCGAAGACGTCGCCCGACATATCGCCGACGCCGGCGACGGTGAAGGGCGTCGTCTGAATGTCGATGTCCATTTCGCGGAAATGGCGTTTTACGGTTTCCCAGGCGCCGCGGGCGGTGATGCCCATCTTCTTGTGGTCGTAACCGGCCGAGCCGCCGGAGGCGAAGGCATCGTCCAGCCAAAAGCCGGCTTCCTGCGCCAGCGCGTTGGCGGTGTCGGAGAAGGTCGCCGTACCCTTGTCGGCGGCAACGACGAAATAGGGATCGTCACCATCGAGTCTGACCGTATCCTTCGGCGGCACGATATCGGCGCCCGATATGTTGTCGGTGATCGAAAGCAGCGTGCGGATATAAGTCTTGTAAGCCTCGCGGCCGGCATTGAAGACCTCGTCGCGGCTGCCGCCGATCGGAAGCTTCTTCGGATAGAAGCCGCCCTTGGCGCCGACCGGCACGATGACGGCATTCTTCACCTGCTGCGCCTTGACGAGGCTGAGCACTTCGGTGCGGTAATCCTCGGCGCGGTCGGACCAGCGCAGACCGCCACGCGCCACCTTGCCGAAGCGCAGGTGCACGCCTTCGACCTCGACGCCATAGACGAACATCTCGCGGAAGGGCCTGGGTTGCGGCAGGCCGTCGACCAGGTGCGGATCGAGCTTGAAGGCCAGCATCGATTTCGGCGAGCCATCCGGGTTCTTCTGAAAATAATTGGTGCGCAGCGTCGCGTCGACGATGTTGACGTAGCGGCGCAAGATACGGTCGTCGTCAAGGCTCGGAACGTCGGCGAGTTCGGCCTCGATCGCTTGGTGCAGGTCGGCGAGCTTCTTGGCGCGGGCCTTTTCCGAAAGCTTGGTGTCGAGCGTGTCGTGAAAGAGGCGGAAAATGGTGGCGGCAATCTTCGGATATTTATCGAGCGTCGTTGCGATATAATCCTGCGAATAGGCGATGCCGGCCTGGCGGAGATAACGCGCATAGGCGCGCAGCACGTTGGCCTCGCGCGCCGAGAGCCCGGCCGACAGGATCAGCCGGTTGAAGCTGTCATTATCGATCGTGCCGGCGAAGGCGGCGACGAAGGCTTCCTCGAGGGTGGCGCCATAACGCTGCAGATCGATGTCGCCGCCGGTGCGGGTCTCGAGCTCCATGTCGTGCAGCACGACGAGCTTCGTTTCTCCATCGGCGGCCGGCACGCCGATGTCGAAGGTCCGTTCGCTGACGACATTGAAGCCGAGATTCTCCAGAAGCGGCACGCGACGCGACAGCGCCAACTGGCCCCCGGAGTGGAAGATCTTCAGCGAGAGGACACGGCCATGTTCTTCCCGGCGATGGTAAAACTGGATGCGGAGCGGTTCGCCGGCAGCGCAGGCTCCGATATCGGCGAGGTCGGCAACGGTTTCTTCGGGCGTGAAGGAATCCTGGAAGGCTTGGTCGACCGATAGCTTCGGCGCCTTGGGTCCGGCCAGCGCTTCAAAACGATCATCCCAGCGGGCGGTGATTTCCCGGATCGTCTGCTCGAGCTTGGCCTGCGGAATGCGCGGCGTCTTGCCGCCGGAGCGGCCGATGATGAAATGAACGCGCGCCACACCGCCTTCCGGGAAAGCCGGGTAATAGGCGGAGACGCGGCCGTCGTAGACGGTCTTCAGATAAGTGCCGATCCGCTCCCGCACGATCGAATCATACTCCTCACGCGGCACATAGACGATGACCGAGACGAAGCGGTCGAAATGATCGATGCGCGGCAGGACGCGCACGCGCGGCCGGTCGGCGAGATCGTTGATCTGCTCGGCAAAACTGGCGAGCAGCGTGGTGTCGATCTGGAAAAGGTCGTCGCGCGGATAGGATTCCAGCGTGTTGTCGAGCATGCGGCCGGAATGACTCATCGGGTCGAAGCCGAAATGCTCCTTCACCTTTTCGATTTTGGACCGCAGCAGCGGGATTTCGGAGGCGAGCGAGGTATAGGCCGTCGAGGTGAAAAGGCCGACGATGCGCAGTTCCCCTGTGACATTGCCGTCGGCATCGAAGCGCTTGACGCCGACATAGTCCATATAGGCGCGGCGATGGACGATCGATTTCACGTTCGCCTTGGTGACGATCAGGAAATCGGGGCCGTCGAGGAAGGCGAGGATCTCGGGCGTCGTTGTCACCGCGTCCTTGCCGGTGCGGAGCACGAGAACATCGGGGTTGGAGAGGATGCCGAGGCCGGCGCCCTTGTCGCGCTCGACCTTGGCGTCGGCACCCTTGCCGGAATAAACATATTCGCGCATGCCGAGGAAGGTGAAATTCTCGTCCCGCAGCCAGCTCAGGAAGGCGATTGCCTCGGCGTGTTCGGCCTTCCTGCGACCGGGGCCGTTGGCCGCAAGCTCGGCGATCACCCCGTCGAGCTTCGCGAGCATCGGCTTCCAGTCGGAGACCGATAGGCGGACCTGTTCGAGCACGGTCTGGACGCGTTTGACGAGATCGGCAGCCTGAGTGGAGTTCAACGGGGCAATATGGAGCTGGATATGGCTGACGCGCGCGGCGGGATCGCTCGGGTGGTCGGCGGAATAGAGCGCGGGGGCTTTGCCCTTTTCCATGACGAGGATGGGATGCACGGCCATGAACAGATCGCGATAGGTGCTCGTTACTTCACCCATGACCGATTCATAAAGGAAAGGCATATTCTGGTCGGTGACCGAAAGCACCGAGACGGCGGTGCCATCAGGCGTCACTTCGGGAATGGTGTCGATGCTGACGCGGGGCGTCTTGCCGTTCCAGGCGGCGAGTTCCTTTGCCGAATGCACGGCGGAGCGCGCCAGCATTTCAGGCGTATAAAGTTCGAGATCGTCATTGCTGGCCCGGCCGAACAGAATTACCGGATCGAGATGCGACTCGCGCGTCGCCTTGGCGATCTTGCGCGCGTTTTCGATCTGCTTTTCCCGTTTCGGATTGTTTCTCGCAGCCATGAAATGCCTCCCCGCAATGGACTGATTTTCCGCAAGCTAGCAGAAGATCATTCGAAAAAATCTCTAAAATAGAGGTCTGAACGATTGTTTTGATGCTTTTTTGGCGTGGGAAATGGGAAACCGGCAGAGGTTTTCGCGGATTTTTGGCCAAACCGCCCGGGAAAGACCATTTTCTCGTTTCTCATGCTGCCTCACATTTTCATGGTCACGTGAAGAATGGTTGACAGTAAGGCGTCAAAAAGATCATCAAACGCCATCATCATTCGGGCCTTGGAAACATGTCGGAAAACGCAGCGGGCGCAGTCATCGTCATCTCCAGCCATGTGGTGCGCGGCTCGGTCGGAAACCGGGCGGCCGTCTTTGCACTGGAAACGCTAGGTCATGCCGTCTGGGCGCTGCCGACCATCGTCTTGCCTTGGCATCCCGGCCATGGCCGTTCGACGCGACTGACATTTGCCGAGGCGGATTTCGATGCGGCGATCGACGATCTGATCCGTGCGCCCTGGATCGGCGAAGTCAGGGCGGTGCTTTCGGGCTATTTCGGCAATGCCGCCCAAGCGCGCTCCGTCGCCCGGCTGATCGCTGCGCTCCGGCAAAACAATCCCGACCTGCTTTATGTCTGCGATCCGGTCATGGGCGATCTCGGCGGCCTCTACGTGCCGGAAGCGACGGCCGAGGCCATTCGCGACCATCTCATTCCGCTCGCCTCGCTCGCGACGCCGAACCGGTACGAGCTCGCCTGGCTGTCGGGGGCAGCACTCGACGACAACAGCGCGATCATGGAGGCGGCGCTGGCGCTCGGGCCGTCGCGCATGCTCGTCACCTCGGCGGTGCCGATGATGGCAGGCGGGACCGGCAATCTCTATCTTTCCGGCCGTCACGCGCTTCTTGCCGAGCACCGCGTCGTTGAGAACCCGCCGAATGGTCTCGGCGACCTGCTCGCCGCCGTATTCCTGTCGCGCCTGCTGTCCGGCCTCGAGGACGAAAAGGCGTTGCAGCTTGCCACCGCCAGCGTATTCGAAGTGCTGGCGCGTGCCGTCAAGCGGGGCAGCAATGAGTTGATGCTGGCAAGCGACGCGTCCAGCCTTGCGACGCCGATGGCCATGGTGCAGATGCGCCGGCTCGTGCACCCGGCGCAGCGGCGGAAAAAATGACGCATTTGCCAATGGGCTCATTTGCGGTGCAGCAGTTGATCTTGTCTTCCGCGCGCGCTAATCCAAAAGCATGCAGCGTTTTCCAAACACCCTTCTCGACGGTTATCGCAACTTTATGAACGGGCGTTATGCCGACGCCCGCGACAGGTATCGCCAACTTGCCGAAAACGGTCAGAATCCGAGCACGCTGGTCATTGCCTGTTCGGATTCACGCGCGGCTCCCGAGCTGATCTTCGATGCCGGGCCGGGCGAGCTTTTCGTCATCCGCAATGTTGCCAATATGGTTCCGCCCTACGAGCCGGACGGCCATTTCCATTCGACGTCGGCCGCTCTTGAATTTGCCGTTCAGGCGCTGAAGGTCTCGGATATCGTCGTCATGGGTCATGGCCGCTGCGGCGGGATCCGTGCGGCGCTTGATCCGAATGCCGAGCCACTATCGCCCGGCGATTTCATTGGCCGGTGGATGTCGCTGGTCAAACCTGCAGCCGAGCAGATCCAGAGCAATGACGTCATGACGGCGGCCGAGCGGCAAACCGCGCTCGAGCGTGTCTCCATCCGCAACTCGATCGACAATCTCAGAAGCTTTCCCAATATCAAGGCGCTCGAAGACGCGGGAAATCTTCATCTTCATGGTGCCTGGTTCGACATTTCGACGGGTGAACTCTGGGTGATGGACGCCGACACCCGTGACTTCATTCGACCGGAGATCTAGGTCAGGCGGGTTTATCAGTTTTTTAAGAATTACTGCTAAGCTTGCATCAATTGGTTGCGCGACCGCTTTTGATCACGTGGCGATTGGCGATGAAGTTCGAAACCATCAAAAAGGTTATCCTGGCCGCCATCCTGCTGCCCTTTGTCTTCATGCTCATTGAAGGCGTCTTCGTCCTTCGTACTTCCATGCAGCGATACACGGATCTCGAGAAGGACCGGCAGTTCGCCGATGTGCTTGCGCGCGGCGGGTCCATCGCCGCCACGGAAATCCTAAGCGAAATCGAGGCCACGCGCCGCTATCTTGCGCATCCAGGCAGCGAGACTGTCGTCGATATGCAGCGAAGCCGGCTCACGCTCGATCGCGAACGTCGCGCCTTCTATGCCAGCCTGCCGCCTCGCGATACGCTCGATGAGGGACTTGCAGGTGAATTATCGGCTCTCAGCCTCGCCTACAGCCGCATCGTCGCCGCCCGAAGCGCCGTCGACCAGGGCCGTTATTCGGGCAGCAATCCCGGTTCCGCTTATTGGTATGCGGCCCTCAAGCAGCTTGCCGTCGTCGACGCGCTTTCGCCGCTGATCAGCGATCCCGTGCTGCTTGAGAAATCCAACCAGCTGATGGGCATCCTGCTGACCTACTACGGCGAAAGATTGATCACGGGAATTGGCACCCGTTACCTCGATCAAGGCGTTTCCGCCAGGTTTCCGATCGAACTGTTCATACAAGGCAAGACCATGCTCGGCGCCGGCATGGATCATATGGTCTTCCATTCCTCGGCGCCAATCGTGCGCGACATCGTCGCCTATCTTAATCGCAGCGAACAGGTGAAGGCGAACGCGATCACCGACGCCATTCTTGCCGGATGGCGGCCGTCACGCCCAATGCGCGACGTCTGGGCGGCTGCGCAGCGAGAGCGCATGGCCTTCCTGCAGCGGAAGATGGTGGAGGCTGCAAGCGATATTCACGAGACCGGCGAACAGTTCTCGACGCTTTCGCATCTGCACCTGACACGGATCCTGGCGCTGTGTGCGGGCCTACTGATTCTCGCCACGCTGGTGATGGTGCTGGCGGCAAGAGGTTTGCGCCTGATCGACCGGTTGTCTCAAGATCGAGAGAAGCTGGTGGGCGAGTTGCGCAACGCTGCGCAGACCGATCTTCTGACGGGGCTTTACAACAGGCGCGGCTTCGAGGTCGCCGCGTCGGCACTCCTCACCCAGGCCGAGCATGGATCGCGCTGGATTTCCGTCGTGCTCTTCGACCTCGACCATTTCAAGAAGATCAACGACGTTCACGGGCATGATGCCGGCGATGCCGTGCTTCGGCAGGTCGCGGCCGTCGCGCGTCAGAATTTCCGTTCCTTCGATCTCCTGGTGCGCCATGGCGGCGAGGAGTTCCTGGCGCTTCTGCCGGATTCGACGCCCGACGCCGCCGCAATCGTCGCCGAGCGTGTGCGGCAGGCGATCGAGGCGGCGGAAATCCCACTGCCTGGCGGTGACGTGCTTAAGGTGACGGCGAGTTTCGGATGCGCCGGCCGGGCAAATGCAGTTGCCAACCGGAACTTCGAGGATTTGGTCAAACGCGCTGACCTGGCGCTTTACGCCGCCAAGGCTTCCGGCCGCAACTGCGTCGTAGCAGGAGCGACCGTGCCGCCGCAGGAGGAGCGACGCAAGACGGCGTCCGGTGGTTTTGATTCCCGCATATGAAAAACGCCGCATTGAGAGCGGCGTTTCCGGATGTTCCTATCGATGAAGGCTTATCTGCCGCCGTCGATCTGCTGGCCGATATAAGCGATCGCCTGCTGATAGACGCTGGCGGCGTTCCAGCCCTGGATGGCAGCGAAATTCGGCTCTCCCGGCTGATAGCCCGCGCCCGCACGCCAGCCGTGGCCCCTGAGGAAATTGGCGGTCGAGGCCAGCGCATCGGCGCGCGAGCCAACCATGTCGACCCGGCCGTCGCCGTCGCCGTCGGCGCCGAAGCGTACGACGTTGCGCGGCAGAAACTGCGTCTGGCCGATTTCACCATGGGCCGCACCCTTGGCCTGTGGGCTCAGATAACCTTCGGAGACCAGCTGGAGCGCAGCATAGAGCTGGTCGGTAAAATATTCCGAACGGCGGCAGTCGTAAGCCAGTGTCGAAACAGCTGACAGTGTATGCTGATTACCCATATAGCTGCCAAAACCGGTCTCCATGCCCCAAATGGCAATCAACGGGCCGGCCGGAACACCGAAACGGCGCTCGATCGACGCAAACAGAGCCTGGTTGGCGGCCTTCATACTGCGGCCGCGGGAGATGATGGCGGCGCCTCCGCGCTTCTTCATGAAGGCGTCGAATGATAGCTTGAAGCTTTTCTGGCCACGGTCGGCGGCGATGGTCGGCTTGTTGTAGCTGACATTGGCAAAAGCGCGGTTGAGAACCGACTGGCTGACGCCGCTGGCGGCCGCCGTCTGCTTGAAATCGCTAACCCAGGCGTCGAAGCCGGCGCTGGTATTGCCACATTGCGGTCCTTGCGCAAACGCCGGTACCGCTTGGAGGACGCCCATTGCCGCAGCGGCCGCCAGAAACAACTTTGTCATGCGCATTGAGAAACCCCGCTCTCGATCTGCATAGTTTTTGGGCGGGCAAGAGAATGCCAGCCACTCGCGATTTTGTCACGATCATCTTTTAGCGAGCGCTTATACAGTGTGTTTGCCCCGGAAAAGCCCCGCTCACCGAGCAGGGCTTTAACATCTTATGGTTTACAATTGGTATCAGGCTGCCTGCTTGCGCGGCTTGACGAGGCCGCGATTGACGAGAAGCTCGGCGATCTGAATGGCGTTCAGTGCTGCGCCCTTGCGCAGGTTGTCGGAAACCACCCACATATTGAGGCCGTTTTCGACCGTCGCGTCCTCGCGGATGCGGGAGATGTAGGTCGCATCTTCGCCGGCGGATTCATATGGCGTGATGTAGCCGCCATTCTCGCGCTTGTCGATGACGAGGCAGCCGGGGGCGTCGCGCAGGATGTCGCGAGCCTGGTCAGCGGTGATCTCGTTTTCGAACTCGATGTTGACCGATTCCGAATGGCCGATGAAGACGGGCACACGCACCGCAGTGCAGGTCACCTTGATCTTCGGGTCGAGCATCTTCTTCGTTTCGGCCAGCACCTTCCACTCTTCCTTGGTGTAGCCGTCCTCCATGAAGCTGTCGATGTGCGGGATGACGTTGAAGGCGATACGCTTGGTGAACTTCTTGTTCTCGATCGGATCGGCGACGAAGACGGCGCGCGTCTGGTTGAAAAGTTCGTCCATGCCGTCCTTGCCGGCGCCGGAAACCGACTGATAGGTGGAGACGACGACGCGCTTGATCTTGGCGAAGTCGTGCAACGGCTTCAGCGCCACCACCAGCTGGGCGGTCGAGCAGTTCGGATTGGCAATGATGTTGCGCTTGGTGAACTGCGTGATCGCATCCGGGTTCACTTCCGGCACGATCAGCGGCACGTCGGCGTCGTAGCGCCAGGCTGAAGAATTGTCGATGACGACGCAGCCCTGCTGGCCGATTTTCGGCGAGAACTTCTTGGAGACCTCGCCGCCGGCCGACATCAGGCAGATATCGGTATCGGAGAAATCGTAATTTTCGAGATTGGAAACCTTCAGCGTCCGGTCACCGTAGGAAACTTCGGTGCCCTGCGAACGCGCGGAGGCGAGCGCCACGACCTCATCGGCGGGGAAGCCTCGTTCGGAGAGGATGTTGAGCATCTCCCGGCCGACATTTCCGGTCGCTCCCGCAACTGCTACTTTGAAACCCATTTTCTCAAGCTCTCTTTCTCTTCTCTCCTCTTGTCCGGTGAGGGGAAAGGCGCGACGGATCGCGTCTTCCTGTCCCCAGCCGAGCCGGGGAGAGAGCGGCAGGCCAGAGACGTCAGACGGTTTTCGTCGTCGTTTTGGCCTTGGTTTTGGAAGAAACCGGAACGGCAATATCCACCCCGGCAACCCGTGCCCGGTCATTGCATTCGGCAATGGCGTGTTCGTCGTGAACCATGGAGATTCCTTTTCCGTGGTTGCTCTTAAAAGGTTTTCCACAGGAGTCAAGGTTTTTGCGTGACGCGCCCGCAGGCGGGAACGGCTGCAATCCCGCAACGTTTTGTCATGCCGTTGTCATCCCCGGCAGGTATCCCGACCCGGCTGTCACTAGCTGCACGAAAACGAGGGTTTTCCATGCGTACGCTTCTCGCCGCCTTCGCGGCCACCACCATTCTCGCGGGCGCCGCTCAGGCGACGACGGTCTATCCGCTCGATCGCGCCACGATTCTCGTTGGCTCGCCGTTCGATTTCAAGGTTGAGCTCAACAAGCAGGTCAAGCCTGAAGACGTGAAGATCACCGTCAACGGCCAGGACTACAAGACCGTTCTCGGGGGCGAGGCGCAGTTCGTCGAGCTGGAAAAGGGCAAGGAAGACAAGGCGCTGGGTTCCGCTCTCCTGCTGCGCGGCCTGAAGATTTCCGCGCCCGGCGCCTATAAGGTTGAGGTCGCTACCGGCGACGAATCGACGTCCGTCACCTGGAACGTCTACGAAACCGCGGCCCAGCCCAAGGCGAAGAACATCATCTTCCTTTTGGGTGACGGGCTTTCCGTCGCGCATCGCACCGCCGCACGCATCATGTCCAAGGGCATGACCGAAGGCAAGGCCAATGGCCGCCTCAACATGGATGACCTCGATCATATGGCTTTCATCGGCACGTCGGCGACGAATGCCGTTGCCACCGACTCGGCCAACACGATGTCGGCCTTCATGACGGGCCACAAGACGGCCGTCAACGCGCTCGGCGTCTATGCGGACCGTACGCCGGCTCCGCTCGATGACCCGCGTGTCGAAACCCTTGGCGAAGCCGTTCGCCGTGCGACCAAGAAGTCGATCGGCATCGTCGCGACCTCCGAAGTCGAGGATGCGACGCCGGCTGCCGTCGTTTCCCACACCCGCAGCCGCAGCGACAAGGCCGACATTGTCGGCATGCTGCTCGAGGTCAAGCCGGAAGTTCTCCTCGGCGGCGGCTCGGCCTATTTCCTCGGCAAGGAAGTCGCCGGTTCGAAGCGCAAGGACAACCAGGACTACATCAAGCTGTTCCAGGCTGCCGGCTATAAGCTTGTGACCGATAAGAACGAGCTCGCAGCCAATGCATCGGCTGAAGGCAATCTTCTCGGTCTCTTCCACACCGGCAACATGGACGTCACGCTCGATCGCGAGTTCCTGAAGAAGGGCACGGTCGACAAGTTCCCGAACCAGCCGGGCCTCGTCGAGATGACCAAGGTCGCGCTCGACCGTCTCTCCAAGAATCCGGAAGGTTTCTTCCTGATGGTCGAAGGCTCCTCGATCGACAAGATGTCCCATCCGCTCGATTGGGATCGTGCGGTCATCGACACAATCGAATTCGACCAGGCGATCGGTGTCGCCCGCGAGTTCCAGAAGGCCCATCCCGATACGTTGATCGTCGTCGCTGGCGACCACACGCACGGCGTATCGATCATCGGCACCGTCGATGACGACAAGCCCGGCACGGAAATGCGCGAAAAGGTCGGCACCTATGCCGAAGCCGGCTTCCCGAATTACAAGGATGAAAACGGCGACGGTTATCCCGATAAGGTCGACGTCAGCCGCCGTCTGTTCCTGAGCGCCAACAACGGTCCTGACCACTACGAGACCTTCCGTCCGAAGCTCGACGGCCCGTTCGTTCCGGCCGTCCAGAACGAAAAGAAGGAATATGTCGCCAACGAGCAGTATAAGGATGTTCCCGGCGCCGTCTTCGTCCAGGGCAATCTTCCGAAGAGCAGCGAAAGCGGCGTCCACGCCGTCGACGACGTCGTCCTGCAGTCGGCCGGCCCGGGTTCGGAAGAGTTCCATGGCTACATGGAACAGAGCGACGTGTACCGCGTGCTCGCCGACACCTTTGCACTCGGCGCCAAGCAGACGAACTGATTTGCAGCCGATCCTGCAAGGCCGCTTGCCGGCCTTGCCTCTTTCGCCGATCATGGTCCCGGCCGATTACAGCGCCGCGCATCTTTCGGACGCGCAATAGGACGCTGTAACACTTTGAAGCTAGCATCGTGCTTTCCGAAAATCGTTTCGATTTTCAGGCCGATGCCAGAGGCCGGGATTTCTTTCCTGGAGGTCGCCATGGACATGTTCTCTTCGCTGCATCTCAGCCGCCGCCGGCTGATCGGCGCTGCCATTGCGGTTCCCTTCGCTGCATTTGCTGCCTGTACTGCGCACGCTGCCGATGCTTCGCTTTCCTTCGACGAGCTCTATGGCAAGTTCGGCGTGCTCGGCCTCGAATTCTCCGACAAGGTGAAACGTCTCGCCGGCCAGGGAATCAGCATGAAGGGCTTCATGGCGCCGCCGCTGAAGGCCGAAGCGCAGTTCTTCGTGCTCACCGAAGTGCCGATGTCGCTCTGCCCATTCTGCTCCTCGGATGCCGACTGGCCCGACAATATCGTCGTCGTCTATCTCTCGGAGAAGCAGACTTTCGTGCAGCCGCGCCAGACGATCGAAGTGCGCGGCACGCTGGAATACGGATCCTGGACCGATCCGGAAACCGGTTTCGTCAGCCTGTTGCGCATCCGCCAGGCCGAATATTTCGCCGTCTGAACAGATATGCTTGCTCTCGATATCGAAAACCTTGATGTCACCTTCCCCGGCCTCTCCTCGCCGGCGCTGGCGATCGACCGCCTGTCGATCGGCCCCGGCAGCAGGGTCGCCATTACAGGGGCGTCCGGCTCCGGCAAGAGCACCTTCGTCAATATGGTGACCGGGCTGGAGCGGCCGCGGCAGGGTCGCATCCGCTGGAACGGTGAGGATATAGCGGATTTTTCCGAAAGCCGGCGCGACCGGTTCCGCGCTGCCAATATCGGCCTGGTCATGCAGGAGTTTCACCTGTTCCCCGGCCTGTCGGCACTGGAAAACGTACTTCTGCCCGCGCGGCTTGCCGGTGCGGCAACGGCTGGCGTCATCGAGCGGGCGCACGGGCTTTTGAGTACGGTCGGCCTTTCCCGTCCCGGCCAGAGTATCGAAACCATGTCGCGCGGCGAAATGCAGCGCGTGGCGATCGCTCGCGCGCTGCTGCGCAAGCCTGGCGTCATCATCGCCGACGAGCCGACCGCAAGCCTCGATGCCGAGAGCGGCGAGGCCGTCGGCGATCTCATTCTCGATCTTGCCATTGCCGAGGGCAGCACGCTGATCGTCGTCTCGCACGATCAGCGTCTCGCCGGCCGCCTCGACCGACGCATCACCTTCGATTCCGGCCGGATCCGTGAAGATTCCGGCGCTGCGGCCGGGGAAGCTGCATGACCCGCTTCATTCTTGCCGATCTTCGCCGCCTATGGGCCGGGTCGCTGGTCGTCGTGCTCCTGGTGGCGCTTGCGACCGCGCTCAGCGTTTCCGTCATCCTGCAGGAGCGGGCGCTTCGCCTCGGCAGCGCGCGCGCTGCCGACAAATTCGACCTCGTCATCGGCGCCGGCGGCAGCGAGACGCAACTCGTCCTTTCCTCGGTCTTCCTGCACCCCTCGCCCCTGCCGCTGATGCCGGGCGAGGTGCTGGCAAGACTTGCCGCCGATCCACGCGTCGATTGGGCCGCGCCGATCGGCTTCGGCGATTCCTTCTCCGGCTATCCGATCGTCGGCACCACGGTCATGTTGGCGAACAAGCTGTCCGGCGGTTTCGCCGACGGACAGGTTTTCGCGCGCGAGGGAGAGGCGGTGATCGGCTCGGCGGTCAGGCTCTCGCTCGGCGACGAAATCAAGCCGATGCACGGGGTGGGCGAAGAAGGGGGCGAGACCCATACCGAACTCGTCTATCATGTCGCCGGCCGACTCCGGCCGACGGGTACCGGCTGGGACCGGGCGATTCTTGTTCCTATTCAGGCGGTCTGGCACATTCACGGACTGGAAGCGGAGGAGCATGCGGAAGGCGCCGAGGAGGCCGGACACGATCACGATCATTCCGGCGCCGATCACGACGCGCATGATCATCACGGGAAGCTCGATCCGGATGCCGCGCTGAACGAGACCTGGACCGCGGATGCGCCAGGCCTGCCGGCCATCCTCGTCAAACCGCAAACGATCGCCGACGCCTATAAGCTCCGACAGGACTATCGCGGCGGCAATACAATCGCCGTCTTTCCCGGCGAGGTGCTGACCAATCTTTACGCCACGCTCGGCGACGCCAAGCAAATCCTCGTTGCGGTCGCTTCCGGCGCCCAAGCTCTCGTCGCGGCCTCGCTGGTGCTGGTTACGGTCATCCATATCGGCCAGCGCCGCCGTCAGATCGGCGCGCTCAGGGCCTTTGGCGCCCCGCGCGGCGCGATCTTCGGCATCGTCTTCCTGGAGTTCTTCTTCCTGGTGGCCATCGGCATCGCGCTTGGATTTGCACTCGGCTATGGCGCGGCGCTGGCCTTGTCCGGCATGTTCTCCCAAGCCAGCGGCATCGCCATGCCGGTTGGCTTCGCCCGCGAGGATGCCGGGCTTGCGGGCGTGCTGCTTGCTTTTGCCGCCACTCTCGCCGCATTGCCGGCGGTGCTCGCTTACCGCCAATCGCCGGCGCAGGCGCTGAGGGCGTAGAGCCCTTCCGTCTCCAAAATCGCGTTGCTGGATGTGAGCTTTGATGAGGCGGAGCAATGGTCTGATGCCGGCGACGAAACGCGCTGCCATTAGACTAAAGTCATAATCCCAAAGCATCTCTCTTTGCGGGCCATGTTTTCTGGCACACTCTCGTCAGGCGTGTCGCGACCTGGGGTATGCTTCGAGGAGAGTAGGTCGCGCGCGTTGCTCATCACTCTGTGGAGGACAGACAATGGCAAATGTCGCAAGCATCGACGGCGTGAAGGCCGGTCCGATGACCGGCGAGGAGAAGAAGGTCATCTTCGCCTCTTCGCTCGGCACCGTTTTCGAATGGTACGATTTCTATCTTTACGGCTCGCTCGCCACTTATATCGGCGCCACCTACTTCACCCAATATCCCGAGGCAACGCGCAACATCTTCACGCTGCTCGCCTTTGCCGCCGGCTTCCTGGTGCGGCCCTTCGGCGCGCTGGTGTTCGGCCGTCTCGGCGATCTCGTCGGACGCAAATACACCTTCCTGGTGACGATCCTGATCATGGGTTTTTCGACCTTCCTCGTCGGCATCCTGCCGGGGGCGGCCAGCATCGGCATCGCGGCGCCGATCATCCTGATCGGCCTTCGGCTGCTCCAGGGCCTGGCGCTCGGCGGTGAATATGGCGGCGCTGCAACCTATGTCGCCGAACACGCGCCGAACGGACGCCGCGGCTACTTCACCTCGTGGATTCAGACGACGGCGACGCTCGGCCTCTTCCTGTCGCTGATCGTCATCATTCTGGTTCAGTCGCTGATGGGCCCGACCCAGTTTGCCGCTTGGGGCTGGCGTATTCCGTTCCTGGTCTCGGTCGTACTGCTCGGCATTTCCGTCTGGATCCGCTTGAAGATGAACGAATCGCCCGCGTTCCAACGCATGAAGGCGGAAGGCAAGGGTTCAAAAGCGCCGCTCAGCGAAGCCTTCGGCCAGTGGAAGAACGCCAAGATCGCGATCATCGCGCTTCTCGGCGCCACCATGGGCCAAGCGGTCGTCTGGTACGGCGGCCAGTTCTATGCGCTGTTCTTCCTGCAGAACGTTCTCAAGGTGGATCTCCAATCGGCCAACATCATGGTCGCGATCGCCCTGTTGCTTGGAACGCCGTTCTTCGTCATCTTCGGCGGCCTCTCCGACAAGATCGGCCGCAAGCCGATCATCATGGCCGGCCTTCTCATCGCTGCGGTGACCTATCAGCCGCTGTTCAAGGCAATGACCTGGACGGCGAACCCGGCGCTTGCCGAAGCACAAGCCTCGATCCGCGCGACGGTCACGGCCGATCCGGCGGATTGCAGGTTCCAGTTCAACCCGACCGGCACGGCGAAATTCACCAGCTCCTGCGATGTGGCAACGGCCTTCCTGACGAAAAACTCGGTGCCATACGACGTCGTGCCGGGCCCTGCCGGGCAGCCGGCAACGGTGAAGATCGGTAACCAGACGGTCACGAGCTTCGACGCCCTTGCGGCCGGCGACAAGGCGAAGAGCATGACCGCCGCCTTCGAAAAGGGCGTCAACATTGCGCTTCATAGTGCCGGTTATCCGCTGAAACGCGGCGTCGCCAAGGTGCCGGATTCCAAGCTCGATGCCTTTATCGCCGCCAATCCGGAACTGGCGCTCACTGCCGATGCCGTGCGCGCCGGCGAGAAGGAAACCGTGCCGGCAGCCAAGCTGGTCGAAGGCAAGCTGCTGACGGCCGATGAGGCCAGTGGCGTCACCGACATGGCAGTCTACAACATCGCCAATGGCGGCAGCTTCGCCATGACCGCCGATCCCGCCCGCGTCAATTGGGTCGGTACGGTTGCGGTTCTCTTCGTCCTCGTCCTCTATGTGACGATGGTCTACGGCCCGATCGCAGCTCTTCTGGTCGAGCTCTTCCCGACCCGTATCCGCTATACCGGCATGTCGCTGCCCTACCACATCGGCAACGGCTGGTTCGGTGGTCTGCTGCCGGCGACGGCCTTTGCGATGAGCGCCGCCGCGGGCGACATCTATTACGGTCTCTGGTATCCGATCGTCTTCGCGGCGATCACGCTGGTGATCGGCCTGATCTTCCTGCCCGAAACGAAGAACAGGGACATCCACGCCATGGATTGATGACGCGATCGCGTCTGACAAGCTCGAGAAACGGCCCGGCGCTCACAAGGCGCCGGGCTTTTTCGTATTACAGTGCCGCGCGTCTTTTTGGACGCGCAAAGGACGCTGTAACATTTAAATTGGCTGCATAATTTATCCTTAAATCGATTCTGATTTAAGGAATTATGCAGTGCGGAACAGGCGTTTGGCGAGCGGCCAGCCATCCGGCGCCAGTTTGAAGATCAGACCACAACGGGCATAGACGATCGCCGTCAGCAGCGAGAACCAGCCGCCGAAGGCAAGACCGGCGATGACGTCGCTCGGATAATGGGCGCCGACCATGACCCGTGTCATGCCGAGCCAGATGGCGCATGCGATAAAGGCAACACGGTAGCGCGGAAACAGCAGCGCAAAGGCAGCGAAGAAGGCGCCGACCGTGGTGGAATGGCCGGAGGGAAAACTTTCGAAAGCGGCATGTCCGGAAAAGGGCGTGAAGGAAAAGATACCGTAATCGTGGAAGTGATCGGGACGTGCCCTTCCAATCGCCCGCTTCAGGAGATTGGCGAGAAGTCCGGAAAAGACGACCGTGGTGAAGAGATAGGCGCCGATCCAGCTGACATAAAGCGCCTGCGCCTTGGCGCGTGCCGACTGCAAAAGCTTGTAGCCCGCCCTGCCCTGAAAAAAGAGCAGGATGCTGGTGCAGATCAGCCAGGCGGAATCGCCGAAACCGGTCAGAAGCTCGCCAATCTGTTTCACCGGCGCGGGAGGTTCGCTGGCGCCGATCGGCGCATCGAAGAGCAGCATGGAAAGAATGACGGCGTTGATCGTGATGAAGAGACAGGCCTGCCACCGCAATGGCGGCATCGCAGCGTCGCTCCGGCGCCAGCGCCTGTCCAGGGAAGCCCAAAATGCCCGCATTCCGTCGTCCGTTCGAATTAGCCTTCGAGCGCCGCGCGTGCGGTAGGGCGCTCTTTCACTTTGAACTGGCGCATAGACGGAAATCGTTTTCCGACTTCAAAAATATGCGCAGGTGAAATCCGGCGCAAAAATACACGAGATTATGGCCGAGGCTAGCCCGTTTTGGTTAATTCGGCCGAATCCGGCGGGTTATCCATCCCTGAAGGAGCCCTCCGCATGCGTGATGCGAAGGGCAGGAAACTGTTTCACGTGAAATATATCAGGCTGCAAGCGCCTTGAATTCGGCAAGGATCGCATCGCCCATTTCAACGGTGCCAACCTGTCTGCAGCCGTCGGCCATGATATCGCCGGTGCGGATGCCCTTGTCGAGCACGTTGGCGATCGCCCTTTCCAGATCGTCGGCTTCCTTCACCAGATTGAAGGAATAACGCAGGCACATGGCGAAGGAGGCGATCATTGCGATCGGATTGGCGATGCCCTTGCCGGCAATATCGGGAGCCGAGCCGTGCACCGGCTCATAGAGCGCCTTGCGCTTGCCGGTCTTGCCGTCCGGGGCGCCGAGCGAGGCCGACGGCAGCATGCCGAGCGAGCCGGTCAGCATGGCGGCGACGTCGGAGAGCATGTCGCCAAACAGATTGTCGGTGACTATAACGTCGAACTGCTTGGGCTGGCGTACCAGCTGCATGCCGCCGGCATCGGCGAGCATGTGTTCGAGCTGGACGTCGGAATATTTCGCCTTGTGGGTCTCGGTCACCACCTGGTTCCAGAGCACGCCCGACTTCATGACATTGCGCTTTTCCATGGAGCAGACGCGGTTCTGTCTGGTGCGGGCCATTTCGAAGGCGACGCCGGCGATGCGTTCGATCTCGTAGGTATCGTAGACCTGCGTGTCGATGCCGCGCTTCTGGCCGTTGCCGAGGTCGATGATTTCCTTCGGCTCGCCGAAATAGACACCGCCTGTCAGCTCGCGGATGATGAGGATATCAAGGCCTTCGACCAGTTCCGGCTTCAGCGAGGAAGCCGAGGCAAGGGCAGGATAGCAGATGGCGGGACGCAGATTGGCGAAAAGCTGCAGATCCTTGCGCAGGCGAAGCAGGCCGGCTTCCGGGCGCACGTCGTAGGGCACGCTATCCCACTTGGGGCCGCCGACGGCGCCGAAGAGAACGGCATCGGCGGCCAGCGCCTTCTGCATGTCGGCTTCCGAGATTGCCGCGCCGTGGGCGTCATAGGCTGAACCGCCGACCAGCCCTTCGTCCGTGACGAAACCGGCATTCATCGCCTCGTTCATATAGGCGATTATCTTGCGGACCTCGCCCATGGCCTCGGGACCGATGCCGTCACCCGGCAGCAGGAAAAGATTGCGCGCTGTCATGAAACCCTCCTGGAAAAACAAGTTGCGGCTTCTTAGACCCCGGAAATAGGCATTTCAAGCGAGAGAAGGCCTGAATCGGTACGCTTCGCTCACCGTTACGATAGTTGCTCCTGTGCCTGCAAACGGATTAGAACGGCAGGCCCGATCCTCTATTCGCTGGATGTTGCCATGCCTTTCGCACCTCTTCATCTCGACACGCCTTTGGTTCGGACATCGCCCGACTACAGCGCCAGCGGAAAGCTGCTGTGGCTGAAGCTCGATGCCCTGCAGCCTTGCGGCAGCTTCAAGCTTCGCGGCGTCGGCCGGCTGTGTCAGCACGAGGTGGAACATGGCGCGCGTGAGATTTTCTGCGCCTCCGGCGGTAATGCCGGCATCGCTGCGGCTTATGCCGGCCGGGCGCTCGGTGTGCCGGTCACGATCGTCGTGCCGGAGACGACGGCAGCCGATGTCCGGCAGACAATTGCCGCAACCGGTGCGAATGTTCTCGTTCATGGTTCGGTTTTCGATGAAGCCAATGCCCATGCGATCGAACTCGCCCGCCGCCGCAAGGCGACCTATGTGCATCCCTTCGACCATCCGCTTCTGTGGGATGGCCATGCCACGCTGATCGACGAGGTGGTGGCGAAGGGCGCAAAATTCGATTGCGTCGTCACCAGTGTCGGCGGCGGTGGATTGCTTGCCGGCATTGTCGAGGGGCTGAAGCGAAACGGCCTTTCCGATGTGCCTGTCATCGCCGTCGAAACCGAAGGCGCGGCTTCGTTGAATGCCAGTCTCCGGGCGAATGAGCGCATCACCCTTCCCGCCATTACCTCGATTGCCAATTCGCTCGGCGCCCGGCAAGTAGCACAGCACGTCTTCGGTCTGCCGAAGCAGCACCCGATCGAAAGTGTCGTCGTCAGCGACGCCGATGCCGTTGCCGCCTGCGTGAAGTTTGCCGATGCCCAGCGCATTCTGGTTGAACCAGCTTGTGGCGCCGCCCTTGCGGTTGCCGACGTGCATGCCGGGCTGCTTCAGCGCTTCAGCAATCCGCTGATCGAAGTCTGCGGCGGCATCGGCGTATCGCTCGAAAAGCTGAGGCTCTGGAAAGAAAAGTTTCTCTGATCTCGGCCAAAGAAAAAGCCGGGCGAACCCGGCTTGATCGATAGACAATTCCGTAAGGGGCTTAAGCGGCCCAAGGGTGCGAAGCGGCGTTCTTCTTTTCGAATTCGTCGATCGCCTTGCCCTTTTCCATCGTCAGGCCGATATCGTCGAGGCCGTTCAGCAGGCAGTGGCGCTTGAATTCATCGAGATCGAACTTGATCGAGCCGCCATCGGGACCGGTGATCTCGAGGTTCTCAAGATCGACGGTCAGGATCGCGTTGGAGCCGCGCTCAGCGTCGTCCATCAGCTTGTCGAGATCGTCCTGGCTGACCTTGATCGGCAGGATGCCGTTCTTGAAGCAATTGTTGTAGAAAATGTCGGCAAAGCTGGTGGAGATCACGCAGCGGATGCCGAAATCGAGCAGCGCCCAGGGGGCGTGTTCGCGCGAGGAGCCGCAGCCGAAATTGTCGCCGGCGACCAGGATCTTGGCGTCGCGATAGGCCGGCTTGTTCAGCACGAAATCGGGGTTTTCGGAGCCGTCTTCATTGTAGCGGGCTTCGGCGAAGAGGCCCTTGCCGAGACCGGTGCGCTTGATGGTCTTCAGATAGTCCTTCGGAATGATCATGTCGGTGTCGATGTTGACGACCGGCAGAGGCGCTGCAACGCCCGTGAGCTTCACGAATTTATCCATGACCCATGCTCCATTTCAGCAAAACGTACTTTCTGGAATTTGCATCTAGTCCAGTTTTTCGCCGAAATGAAGGAGAATCTTTCTAAAATGCGGGCCACGCGGCATTTCGCGTGGCCCGTCGATAAGCGCGTTGTTACTTAGTCGGCGCGTTGAGGCCCCAGAGGACGCCGAAGGGATCGCGAAGCTGGCCGTAACGGTCACCCCAGAACATCAGTTCGACCGGCATGACGACTTCGGCGCCGGCAGCGACCGCGCGCTCCCACCAGAAATCGATATCGTCGATAACAAGCTGGATGGCGAAGCCTTCATGGCCTTTGAAGGGAGCGCCGTATTCGGGATAGGCATCTGCCAGCATGAGGGAGCTGCCGTTGATATAGAGATGAATATGCATCGTCCGGCCGCTCTCGTCGACCGGCACCCGATAGGCTTCTTCGGCGCCGAAGGCTTTTTTGTAGAATTCCGCAGCTTTTACCGCGCCGTCGACCGTCAGATAGGGCAGCAGGCCATTCTTGACCGGCGGCATTTTGACCGGCTTGTTTTCCGTCGTATCCATGCTCATCCTCCATCGTTTTGAGCGCCGGCTGAATGCCTGGCTGCTTCAAAGACGTATCATGGAAGCATGATCCGACAGTGTCGTCAGTTTTTTGAGCATAAATCGGCTTAGAGATCGATGATCGTGCCGCGGCCGTCGTTCCAGATGCGCATCTCGTGTTGGCCGTTGTTTGCCTTGGCACGCACCGGAGCGGGCTTCATCTTCATCGAAAGCGCGCGGCCGACCATGAGCACGGTCAGAATGCCGCCGACGGCGAGCGTCACCGAGAAGGTGAGAAGCAGCATGGCCACGAAAAAGGTGGCGCCGGCAAGCATGATGAAGATGGAGCGAATGTTCTGCATGGGTTTGAGACCTTTCTACGGAAAGGAATGTGGTCCTTCTTTTTCCTCTCTGCAAGGCAAGCATGGCTTTTTGTTGTCTTGCCGGGCTTTGCGAAGCTTGGCACTAATGGCGGATGAACCAAACCCCGCCTCTCTGTTCCTTCAATCTGCGCCGCTCGGTACTGAGCGTGCCCGCCATCAATCTCCGCGCGCTCGAAAAGAGCCATTCCCTTGATTGTGATGCCGTTATTCTCGATCTGGAAGATTCCGTCGCACCGGAGAAGAAGGCAGAAGCGCGGGAAAACTTAAGACGGTTTTTTGCCGGGCCGCCGCTCGAGGGCAAGGAAAGGATCATCCGCATCAATTCTTTGTCATCCGAATTCGGAGCGGCGGATCTCGATCTGGTCACGGCGCTTTTGCCTGACGCCGTTCTGCTGCCGAAGGTGGACGATCCTCGGGATGTCACCGACATCAGTGATCTGCTTGCCGATGCGGATGTGCCGGAAGAGCTGCGCATCTGGGCCATGATCGAGACGCCGCGCGGCGTGCTGAATGTCGGGGCGATCGCCGAAACCGGCCGCACACCGACCTCGCGGCTCGATTGCCTCGTCGTCGGTCTCAACGACCTGCGCAAGGAAACGGGCGTCCTGCCGCAGCCGGGGCGAAGCTTTCTCGTGCCCTGGCTGATGCAGGTCATCCTGGCGGTCAAAGCCTATGGGCTCGATGCGCTCGACAGCGTTTTCAACGATTTCCAGGATGCCGAAGGTTTCGACGTCGAATGCGGGCAGGGCCGCGCCATGGGTTTTGCCGGCAAGATGCTGATCCATCCCGGGCAGATTGCAGCCGCCAACCGGCATTTCGGCCCGAGCGCGGAGGAGATTGCCGAAGCGCAGGCGATCATATCAGCCTTTGCCGATCCGGCTGCCGAGGGCCTCAACGTCATCAATGCGGACGGGCGGATGATCGAGCGGCTGCATCTTGTCCAGGCCGAGGCTCTGGTTCATAAAGCACGTCTGATTTCCGCAAGAAAGCCCGCCTGATGAAACTCTACCGCTTCCTGACCGGCCCCGACGATGCTTCGTTCTGTCACAAGGTTACCGCCGCCCTCAACAAGGGCTGGTCGCTGGAAGGCTCGCCGACCTATGCCTTCAATGCCGCCACCGGCGCGATGCAGTGCGGCCAGGCCGTCGTCAAGGAGGTCGAGGGCAAGGATTATGATCCGGAAATGAAGCTCTCCGAGCAATAGGCGTTCTGCCGGACGCGGTGTCAACGTTCCGCGGCTTCCTCGGCGCTGGCCTCGATCCGCTCCATATCATCGTCGCTCAGCCCGAAATGGTGGCCGATCTCATGGATCAGGACATGGGTGATGATATCGCCGAGCGTCTCGTCGTTCTCAGCCCAGTAATCGAGGATGGGACGCCGATAGAGGCGGATGCGGTTCGGCATCTCGCCGGTTTCCACCGTGAAACGTTCGGAAATACCTCTGCCCTCGAAAAGGCCGAGCAGATCGAAAGGGGTTTCGAGCGCCATGTCCTCGAAAACATCGTCATCGGGGAAATCCTCGATCTCGATCGTGAGGTTGGTCGTCAGCTGGCGGAATTCATCCGGCAAATGGCTATAGGCTTCCATGGCCAGCGACTCGAAAGTGCTGATCGTCGGCGCATGGCGGTCTCGCCAATCATCGCTCTGGTCTATGCGGGCCATGAATATTCCTTCCTTTGCGGGCCCATATAGAACCTTTATCGCCGTTTTTCGAGTGTGGAATCAAAGGCAGGAATAAATTCATAGAAAATGGTTGTTGACTCTTCTCCGGCTCTCTGGAATCCATAAGAACATAACAGGAACAAGACGGATTGGAGCAACGCCATGGCGCAGCACGCCCTGGCGCGCGAGCGGCTTTTTGCGCTCCGCGAAACCATTGCTAGACTGGAAGGAAAGCCTGCGCCGGCGCTTGCGGCAGCGGAGCGGGAAGCCTTGGCCTCGGGCAAGACGACGCGGCAGGCTGCGGAACGCAATGGCCGCGGACTTCGGCTGCCGTTCGGCGTGACGTCGCTCGACGAAGCGATGGAAGGCGGCCTCCCCCTCGATGCGGTCACGGAAATTCGTTCCGCGTTGTTTCGCGAAGCCGGTGCGGCAAGCGGATTGGCGATGGCCGTTGCCGCGCGGCTGCAGAAACAGGGGGCGGATGACGGCAGGTTTCAGCCGTTACTCTGGATCGGCGATGCCGTCGGCACGCTGGAGGCCGGCCGTCCCTATGCTCCCGGGCTTCGGGATTTCGGGTTGAGCCCGGAGCGATTTCTCCATGCCGCGCCGCGCAAGCTTGATGAAGCGCTCTGGCTGGCGGAGGCAGCGGTTGAAAGCGCTGCTTTCTCGGCCGTCGTCTTCGAAGTGCGGGGCAACCCCGCCCATTTCGGCCTGACCGAAAGCCGCAGGCTCAGTCTCAGGGTGCATGCTGCCCGCCGTCCGCTCCTTCTTGTCCGGCAGGCGGGAGAGGAGGAGGCGAGCAGTGCGGTTTTCCGCCTGCATGTCGAACCCGCACCGTCCGGTCTGCGGCCGTTGCCGGATGGATCGAAGCTTGCCGGCAGCATCGGCAATCCGATTTTCCGTCTCACGCTGGAGAAGAGCCGTAATCCGGCCCCGCTCTCCTTTCTTCTGGAGTGGAATCCCCATGAACGCGAATTTCTCCCGGTCGATGAACCAAGCTTCGCTCGGCCTCCAGGCGAACAGTCAGCGCATTCTGGCGCTCAGCTTCCCGCATCTGTCGACCGACCGTATCGCCCGCAGGCGATGGGGGCCCTCCTGGCGTTCGAACGGGCGTCCTGAAGCGTCACCGATCGTCTGTTCCGGCAAGCTCAACAATGCCATGCGGCTGACAGCGCTGGACGAGCTTGCCGAGACGCTGGGGCTGAGGAAGGAACAAGGCGTTGCCGAAGCCCGCGCCATGTATCCGGCGCTCGATGTCGTGGACGAGGATATTGCGGCCGACCGCCGGCTGCTGGAAGCGATCGCCGACTGGTGCGATCGCTATACGCCGCTGGTGGCGCTCGACGGCAAGGAGGGGCTGTTTCTCGACATTACCGGCTGCGCCCATCTCTTCGGAGGTGAGAAGGCGCTTCTCAAGGATATCCTGTCCCGGCTCTTCCATATGGGGCTCGATGCGCAGGGTGCAATCTCCTCATCGCCCGGCCTTTCCTGGGCCATGTCCCGTTTCGGCCAGGGCGGCGTCGTGGAGGATGAGGAGACAGAACGTGTGCTGATGCCGCTGCCCATCGCGGCCTTGAGGCTGGAGGGACAGACCGCCGATGCCCTGAAGAAACTCGGCCTGAAATATATCGGCGATGTCATCCATGCGCCGCGGGCGCCGCTGACCCGCCGCTTCGGGCCGGAACTGCTTCTCCGTCTTGACCAGGCACTAGGGCATGAAGAGGAGCCGGTTTCGCCCCGGCGTCCTATCGCCAGCCTCTCGTCCGAACGCCGTCTGGTCGAGCCGATCGGAACGGAGGAACAGGTTCTTGCCATTACCAGCCAGATCGCCGTGTCTCTGAAACCGTCTCTGGAGGCGCGCGGAGCCGGCGGGCGGGTATTCGAGCTGGTGCTGTTTCGTGTCGACGGCCGGGTTTTCCGTATCGCCGTCGGCGCCTCACGGCCGCTTCGCGAGCCGAGGCTCATTGCCGGGCTGTTTTCCGAGCGGTTGCAGGTCATTTATGACGATATCGATGCCGGCTATGGTTTCGATATCCTG
Organism: Rhizobium lentis; assembly: GCF_017352135.1. Lineage (NCBI taxonomy): Bacteria > Pseudomonadati > Pseudomonadota > Alphaproteobacteria > Hyphomicrobiales > Rhizobiaceae > Rhizobium > Rhizobium lentis. The sequence goes on along the minus strand of NZ_CP071454.1, from coordinate 1,765,047 downwards.
CGCCTGAATGTACTGCGGCATGATCCTTTCGATGAAGCGCAAGCTGATTTCGAAGGCGATCGTCAGGGAGAAGTTTCGCTTTCGGCTTTTATCGACCGCGTTTCCGCCCGGCTCGGCGCCGATTGCCTGCAAAGCTTCCAGCTTCGCGAGAGCCATGTGCCCGAACGTGCCGTCATCACGATTCCGGCGATTGACAGCCTTTCGAGGCGGCGGAAGACGGAGCAGGGCAGTTCCCTTCCTTTCCGCGAGGAGCGTCCGTTGCGGCTTTTTGCGACGCCGGAGCCTGTCGAGACTGTGCTCGCCGAAGTGCCCGATGGCCCGCCGCAAATCTTCCGCTGGCGGCGGATGCAGCATCAACTGGCAAAAAGCGAAGGTCCGGAGCGGATTGCCATGGAGTGGTGGATCGACGGAAGTGACGCCGAGGCGCGTGACTATTTCCGTATCGAGGACGAGGCCGGGCATCGCTACTGGATCTATCGTCGAGGTTTTTACGGTCAGGAGGTTGATCCTCGCTGGTTCATGCATGGGGTATTTGCATGAAAAGCGAGCCCGCATTCTTCGAGATCGGCGTCAGGACGAATTTCTCGTTCCTCGAAGGCGCCTCCGGCCCCGAGGAGATGGTCATACAGGCCGCTCATCTCCGGCTCGGCGGTCTCGGGATTGCGGACCGGAATTCCGTTGCCGGCGTGGTCAGGGCACATGCACAGGCCTTGCAGCTCGAGGAGAAATACAAAAACAGGGATGAAAGGGACCCAGACGCGAAGGAAGAGATTCTCGAGCCGATCCGGATCCAGCCGGGCGCTCGTCTCGTCTTCTCCGACGGAACACCCGACATTCTCGCCTATCCCCGCAACCGTCGCGGTTGGGCGAACCTTTGCCGTCTTTTGAGCGCCGGCAATCTGAAGAAGGAAGCGGTCAAGGGAAGCTGCATCCTGACGGAAGCGGAATTCATGGAGTGGGGGGACGAGATGATGCTTGCCCTCGTTCCCGATCGCACTCTTGTCGACAGTCTGACGGACCAATCGGCGCTGGAGGAATATCTGGAACGGTTTCGCAGGCGATTCCGCAAGGCATTCTTTCTGGCGCTGGCACCAGCCTATGACGGCCGCGACAGGCAGGTCTTTGCGGTGCTTGCCAAGCTTGCCGCTCGAAACCGCGTGCCGCTGATTGCGACCAACCAGCCACTTTACCACCATCCCGAACGCCGGCCGCTTTCGGATGTCGTGATCGCGATCCGGGAGCATGTAGAGATACCGCAAGCCGGATTCCTGCTGGCGCCGAATGCCGAACGCTACCTCAAGGATTCACGTGAAATGGTCCGGATCTTCCGGGACTATCCTGATGCGGTCGAGAATACTCAGGTCTTTTTCAACAGGCTGACTTTTTCGCTGAAGGAGTTGGAGCACAATTACCCGCCTGAAAACGATCCCGGCGAAACGCCACAGGAGACCCTCGAAAGACTGACGAGAGCGGGAGCGGCAAAGCGCTATCCCGAGGGTATCCCGTCCAAGGTGGCGCAACAGATCGATTATGAACTGAAGCTCATCGGAGATAAAAACTATGCCTCCTACTTCCTTACGGTTCACAAGATTATCCAGCACGCCCGCTATGAACTCAAGGTTTTGTGCCAGGGGCGCGGCTCGGCGGCGAATTCGGTCATCTGCTATTGCCTCGAGATAACGGAAGTCGACCCTCAAAAAAGCACATTGCTCTTCGACCGCTTCATTTCGATGGACCGGGACGAACCGCCTGACATCGACGTCGATTTCGAGCATGACCGGCGCGAAGAGGTCATCCAGTTCATCTATGGAAGATACGGTATCGAACATGCCGGACTGACGGCGGGGGTGACAACCTATCGCACCCGTTCGGCCGGCCGGGAGGTTGCCAAGGCCTTCGGGCTTTCGGAGGATGTCCAGTCGGCGATCAGCAGCCTCGTCTGGGGCTGGTCGGAGGACAATCTCTCCGATCGGGATGCAAAAGCGGCCGGTCTCGACGTCAAGGATCCCGTGACGCAGAACGTGCTGAGATATGCCTCCGAGCTTCTCGGCTTCCCACGCCATCTCACCCAGCATGTCGGCGGCTTCGTCATCACGCGGGACAGGCTCGACGAGGTGGTGCCGATCATGAAGACGGCGATGCCGGATCGATACATGATCGAGTGGGACAAGGATGATCTCGACAACGTCAAGATCCTCAAGGTGGACGTGTTGGCGCTCGGCATGCTGACCTGTCTTAGGAAGGCTTTTTCGCTTCTTGAACTGCATTATGATGTGAAGAAGACGCTCGCAGACCTCGGCAACAAGGAGCATGGAGACGAGGGCAAGCCGGTATACGAGATGATGGGTCGGGCCGATACGCTCGGCGTCTTCCAGATCGAAAGCCGGGCGCAGATGAGCATGCTGCCGCGTCTTAAGCCGAAGGAATTCTACGATCTCGTCATCGAGGTGGCGATCGTCCGACCGGGGCCGATCCAGGGCGATATGGTGCATCCCTATCTGAAACGCCGGGAGCAGAAGGCCAAAAACATTCCGGTGGAATATCCGAGCAAGGAGCTGGAAGCGGTCCTCGAAAGAACGCTCGGCGTGCCCCTGTTTCAGGAGCAGGCGATGCAGATCGCGATTACCGCCGCGGGCTTCAAACCGGCGGAGGCCGACAAGCTTCGAAGAGCGATGGCGACATTCAAGCGAACCGGGACGATCGGCGATTTCGAGAAGCGGTTCATCGAGGGAATGGTCTCAAAGGACTACGATCCCGAGTTCGCAAAGCAATGCTTCAATCAGATCAAGGGCTTCGGTGAATATGGTTTTCCGGAAAGCCACGCCGCATCCTTCGCGCTGCTCGTTTATGCCTCTTCATGGCTCAAGGCCTATTATCCCGACGTCTTCTGCGCGGCGATGCTGAATTCTCAGCCGATGGGTTTTTATGCTCCGGCTCAGCTGGTTCGGGATGCACGCGAGCATGGGATAAAGGTCCTCCCGGTCGACATCAATGAATCGGACTGGGATTGTACCCTGGAAGAGGCTGCCTTCGACCGGAAGGCTGTCGATTTCCGGCATGGTGAGATGCGTGAGATCATCAAGAGCCGGCATGCGGTGCGACTGGGTTTTCGACAGATCAAGGGTCTCTCATCGGACGATATGGAACGGCTCGTCGGCAATCGTGGCCAAAGCTATAGTTCGGTGCGTGATCTCTGGCTGCGGTCCGGCCTGCAAAAATCCGTCATCGAGCGACTGGCGGATGCGGACGCATTCCGCTCCATCAACCTGTCGCGGCGCGAAGCTCTTTGGGCCGTGCGGGCGCTGGATGTGAAGAGTGCAGCCGAAGAGCTGCCCCTTTTCGAACGGGTCCGTCATGTCGACCTTCAGCCCGAACCGGCAGCGACATTGCCGGATATGCAGCCGGGCGAGCAGGTGATCGAGGATTATCGTTATCTCTCCCTCTCGCTGAAGGCTCATCCGGTTTCCTTCCTGCGAGAGAACTTCCAAAAGACCGGCATTACGCGCAATGTCGATCTTCTCAGAGTGCCGAACGGAAAGAGAGTGACGATCGCCGGTCTCGTGCTGGTGCGTCAGCGGCCAGGCTCGGCCAAGGGCGTGATCTTCATGACATTGGAGGATGAGACCGGGGTCGCCAATGCGATCGTCTGGAACAAGATATTCGACAAATACCGGGCAGTCGTCATGGGTGCCCGCCTCGTTAAAATCCGCGGCAGGCTGCAAAGCCATAGCGGCGTCATCCATACGGTCGTCGAACATATCGAGGATATGACGCCGGCGCTTGGCATCCTGCAACGCGAGGCCCGCCGGTTCGGCGCCTGCGCGCGTTCGGACGAGGTGCTGCGGCCGGGAATCGACCAGCGGCAAAAGGCGGATGAGCGCAAGAGGGTCGGACAGGAAAGAGGGGCGGCTGGAGCAGAGCGCCATACAGGCGTGAGCGAGACCGCTGAAGTCATGCCGCGCGGGCGGAACTTTCATTGAAACGCGTCGCGCAGATCGGGATCTGGATCATCATCCCGGAACAGTCGTCTCATTTTAGACAATTTGCAACAAGCCCGGCTTATCGCTGCTCATCGATGCCGCCGGACTCGAATTTTTTCTTGACAGCCACCATCTTCTTTAGCAGAAAACACGATAGTCAGTGTCATGTTTGGAAATGAAGACGTGCTTGTCTGCAGCTGCAATTACATAACCGACAAGGAAATCCGGGAGGTTATCATCGACCTTCTCGACGAAGACTGTTGGCAGCTTATCGTGCCTGCGAAGGTCTATCATGCCATGGAAAAGCGTGGCCGCTGCTGCGGCTGCTTCCCTAACGTGGTCGACATCATTATCCAGACAACCGAGGATTATCACGCCCGTCGCCACTCGACGGAGGCCGAAATTTTTGATTTCATGTCGCGCTTGAAGCAGTTCCATGAGGAAAACAGGAGAGCGGACATTGAAAGGCGACAAAAAGGTCATCGAGCGGCTTAACGAGGCACTGTTCCTCGAGCTCGGGGCGGTCAATCAATATTGGGTTCATTATCGTCTTCTCGAGGATTGGGGCTACACCAAGCTCGCCAAGAAAGAGCGTGCCGAATCCATCGAAGAGATGCACCACGCCGACCGGCTTGTTGCGCGCATCATTTTCCTCGAAGGTCATCCCAATCTGCAGACGCTGGCGCCTCTGCGCATCGGCCAGAACGTCAAGGAAGTGCTCGAAGCCGATCTTGCCGGCGAGTACGACGCCCGCACGGCCTACAAGAAGTCGCGCGACATCTGTTATGAGGCCGGCGACTACGTCTCTATGAAGCTTTTCGAAGAGCTGCTGGCGGACGAGGAAGGCCATATCGACTTCCTCGAAACACAGATCGATCTGCTCGAGAAAATCGGCGAGAGCAAATACGGCCAGCTCAACGCCGATTCCGCCGACGAAGCCGAATAATTCGGATCAGATGCCGGCTGCCCGAAGCAGCCGGCATTCTCAATGCGCGGCTTCGATCCGCAACCAGCCGATTAGCGCATTTCCGTTTTTCTTCGAAGCTCTATCTCTTTGTTTTCACGCAATTCCGGACGCAAAACCGTTACACACTTTTGCTGGAATTGCTCCAGTCCTCCGGCTGCAGCGCTGCCAAATGCTGGAACTCGGCGATCACCTGATCGTAAACGGCGCGTTTGAACGGCACGATCAGGCCGGGCAGTTCCTGCATCGGCTTCCATTCCCAGGCATCGAATTCCGGCTCGTGGCCGCCCGGCGGCGGGTTGATGGCGATCTCGTTTTCGTCGCCCTCGAAGCGGAAGGCGAACCAGCGCTGCGTCTGGCCGCGGAATTTTCCTTTGAGCCCGATACCAATCAGTGCCGGCGGCAGATCATAATTGATCCAGTCCCGTGCTTCGGCGAGCAGCGTCACGGTCTTGATGCCGGTCTCCTCGTAAAGTTCGCGGTAGGCGGCATCCAACGGATCCTCGCCCTTGTCGATGCCGCCCTGGGGCATCTGCCAGAGCTGCGGCGAACCGTCATATTCGGAATTACCGTCGGGGATGCGTCGCCCGGCCCAGACCAGGCCATCGCGATTCAGGATCATCACGCCGACGCAGGGGCGGTAGGGCAGGTCCTCGGCTTTCACGGTCGCCTGGCTCATTCTCTTCTCCGTCAGGATATCATCTCAGGGGTTTCTGGGGTCGTGGGAAAGCGCCGCGACGCCGACGATCTCGATGCCGCGCATCGAAGCCTCCTCGCTCCACTTGGCGATGGCGTCGACGCTTTCGTCAAAAGCCGAGGCAACGCCAATCGCCTGGCCGTTCTTGCGAGCGATGCGCTCGAGTTCGTCGAGCTTCTTGAGGACGGCGTTGACATCGAGCTGGCCGTCGAGCTGCAGATCGGCGAGGGCATAGGGCAGCTCGGTTCCCTTGGCGACAACAGCCGTTTTCGACTGCGCCGACGTGCCATCGTCGAGGAAGAGCAGGCCGCGCTTGCCGATATCGCGCATGACAGGTTCCATGGCGGCGGGGTCGGAGAGGAAACGGCCGCCGAGATAGTTCATGATGCCGGTATAGTTGGTGATCTCACCCATCGCCTTGTGCAGGTTTTCGATGTTGCGGGCGATCGGCTTGGACGTCAGCAGCGTCTCGGGGCCTGGATCATTGGCTGGGTAATCAAACGGCTCGAGGGGGACCTGCAGCAGAATCTCGTGACCGCCGCGGCGGGCTTCCTGCATCCAGCGCTGCAGGCTGTTGCCGCTTGCGGCAAAGGCGAGGGTGATTTCCTCCGGCAATTCGGCGATGGCGCGCTGCGTTCCCGTCTGGCTGAGTCCGAGGCCGCTGACTACGATGGCGATGCGGATGCCGCGCGCCTGGGATGAGGGGCGGGCATACTGGTCCATCGGCCGCCGCCCGTCCGGGCCGACGATCGGCAGCCTGCCAAACGCGGTTTCTTCGAGCAGGCTTTCGTTGGGCTGGGCCGCCATGCGCGGATCCTGGCCGATCTGCATGGCATCGACCAGCACTGGCCCGCTGCCGTCGCGCGGCCGGGGACTGTACTTGGTAACGACCGAGCCATCGCCAGTGACCATCCGTTCAACATTGGCGCCCGAATGCGGATCGGAGCGAGGCAAGCCGTCCGCCGCCTGGTCGGCAGCGCTTGTCGGCGGCTTATCGGAAGGTCCCGATGCCGCCTGTTCGGCCGCCGGCGGTTTGGCGCGCTCCAACCCATCGCCACGAAAGGCGGTATAGAGAGAAAAGCCGCCGATCGCGAAAAGGCACAGGCTGGCGGCAATGCGGCCAAGGCGCAGCACGCCCGGCCGCCGGCTGCGGGTTTTGCGGTTACGCCCCAAAGGCGCATGCAGGTCCGTTCCCAATTTTTCGCCCGCTCCAAAACCGGGAAACAGCAGAAAGGGTCAAGGCCGGGCGAGTGCCCGGCCTTGCGATGATCGATTACTTGGCGACGACGGCCTTGTCGGGGTTCGGCGGGAAGGCCGGATCGGTCTTCTTGCCGCGCAGAAGGTCGAGCGCGTAGTTCAGCTGAACGTCATCCTTCGGGTCCGGCGGGACATAGGCAACGGAACCCGAACCTTCGTCGGTTTCGCTCTGGCCCTTGATGTGGCCGCGCAGGCTGGATTCGCCTTCGGTCACCATCTTGCCCTGCAGTTCCTCCGGCAGCGGCTCCTCGACCTTGATGTCAGGCGTAATGCCGGTGCCCTGGATCGAGCGGCCCGACGGCGTATAATAGAGCGCCGTGGTCAGGCGCAGCGCGCCGTTCTCGCCGAGCGGGATGATCGTCTGGACGGAACCCTTGCCGAAGGAGCGGGTGCCGAGAATGGTGGCACGACGCAGATCCTGAAGGGCGCCGGCAACAATTTCCGAGGCGGACGCCGAACCGCCATTGATCAGCACGATGACCGGCTTGCCATCGGTCAGATCGCCCGGGCCGGCGTTGAAGCGGCGGGTCTCATCGGGATTGCGGCCACGCGTCGAAACGACTTCGCCGCGCTGCAGCAAGGCGTCGGAGACATTGATCGCCTGGTCGAGCAGACCACCGGGATTGAGGCGCAGGTCGAGAACATAACCCTTCAGCTTGTCGGCCGGAACGGTGTCCTTGATCTTCTTGATCGCCTTTTCCATGTCAGGATAGGTCTTTTCGGTGAAGGAGATGATGCGGAGATAACCGATATCGTCCTCGACACGCGACTTGACGGCCTGGACGGCGACGACGTCACGGACGATCGTCAGCTCGATCGGCTTGTCGGCACCCTTGCGGATCAGCGTCAGCTTGATCGGCGTGTTGACGGCGCCGCGCATCTTCTCGACGGCGTCTTCCAGCTTCAGACCACGCACGGACTGTCCGTCGATCTCGGAGATGTAGTCGCCGGCGAGAACGCCGGCCTTGGCGGCGGGTGTATCATCGATCGGGGTGATGACCTTGACGAGCTCGTCTTCCATTGTGACTTCGATGCCGAGACCGCCAAATTCACCCTTCGTCTGGGTGCGCATGTCTTCGGCGTCCTTCGCATTCATATAGCTCGAATGCGGGTCGAGGGAGGAAAGCATACCGTTGATGGCATTTTCGATCAGCTTGTCTTCCGCCGGCGGCGTGACGTACTGGGCACGCACGCGTTCGAAAACGTCGCCAAAGACCGACAGTTCCTTGTATGTGGAGGATCCGGCTGCTTCCGCCGGCACACCTGCCGAGTAAATGACGCTCATCGCGGTCGCACCCATCAGTGCGCCGACCAGAACAAGAGAAGCCCTACGAATCATTGCGTGCCTTTCCAGTGTCCTTGGCGGTCCACCACGGTCGGGAATCGACCGGTTTACCGTCCTTTCGAAATTCAATGTAAAGCGTTGGCCGGTCGGTTTCCAGCGCCAATGCAGTCGCGCTTGCCACTCTTTTCGCGCCCATCACGGCGAGCGGCTCGCCGGAGAAAACGAATTTTCCCTGACGGGTGTTGATCGTGTCCATTCCCGAGAGAACCAGATGATATCCGTCGCCCGCGTCGAGAATGATCATCTGGCCGTAACTGCGGAAAGCACCGGCGAAAACCACCAGCCCATCTGCCGGCGCGGTCACCACCGTCTCCGGGTTGGTGGCGACCGTCACGCCCATGGCCTCGTGTCCGGTGCCATCGGCATCGCCGAACTGGCGCAGGATATCACCTGCCACGGGCAGTTCCAATTTCGCCCTCAATTCTCCGAAGGGATATGCGGGCGCAATGCGGTTTTTATCGGGCACGCCGCTGTCGGCCAGCGCCTTCGCCTGAGCCCGCTGCTCGTCCGTCAAGAGCTTGCGGTTCTCCTCCGCCTGGCGGGCGGCGGCGGCCGCTTCGCGCACGGAAGCGATCTCGGATTCCATCGAGGCGACGAGGCCTTCGAGGCTGGTCGCCTTGCCCGCCAGTTCCTCCGAGCGCTTCTTTTCGGCCTCCAGTTCGGCGGCGTTGCTGCGGCTGAGCTTGTCGTTTTCGACAAGCAGCAGGTCCATGCGCCGCTCTTCCTCGATGCCGTCACTCATCGTCGCCGTAAGCCGGGCCTTTTCGGCGGCGCTTGCCGTCTGCAACGCGGCAAGGCTTGCGAGATCGGCGGCGAGCTTGTCGGTTTCCTTGCGGATGCCGGGCACGACGGCACCGAGCAGGATGGCACTGCGCACGGAGGCGAGCGCATCGTCGGGTGTCACGAGCAAAGCCGGCGGCGGGTTGCGGCCCATGCGCTGGAGTGCGGCCAGCACCTCTGCCAGAAGGCCGCGGCGCTCGTGGAGGGAGCGGCGGATGCCATCCTCCTTGACGCCGAGATCGGCGAGCTTCTTCTCGCTCTCGAGGATCCTCCTTTCCAGCTCCTTGCGGCGGGCTGCGGAATCGATCAGCGCCTGGCGAATGCTTTGCGTGCTCTTTTCCAGGCTGGCGATGCTTTGCTGGAGTTCGCTCACCTTGTCCGAGGAGAGACTGATTGTCTTCGACAGGGTTTCGAGCTCGGCGCGGGTCTGATCCCGTTTGGCGGCGAGCGCGGCGGCCGGATCGGGAGGCGGCGGCTCGGCCGCCGGCGGGTTTGAAGGCGGGGTCGCTTCGGGAGCGGCGTCCTGGGCTCGAACTGAGAACGGGCTTGACGAGACGAGGATGGCCGCGACACCAAAGACGGCCGCAAGTGCCGGCAGAATCATGCGGTGTCGCCTGGTTGGAATCGTCGTCATGCGTGTGCGGGCACTCTCTCAAATCGCGCGGAGACTAAGCTGATTTGGCACGCTTTGCCAGAGTTTGCAGGAGCATGGCTGCCCGAGCAAAACACGGCTGCGTGATAATGCGACGCATAGCCAAGGCACGGGACGAACCGGACCGGTCAGACACGGTGATAGGGATGGCCGGACAAGATGGTGACGGCGCGGTAGAGCTGCTCGGCGATCAGCGTGCGCACGAGTTGGTGCGGCCAGGTCATTTTGCCGAGGCAGAGCGTGGCGTCGGCGCGGTCGTAAAGGGCGGGATCGAGCCCATCGGCTCCGCCGATCGCAATCGTCAGCTCGCGTTTGCCCTGGTCGCGATAGCTGCCGAGCAGGTTTGCGAAGGCTTCGCTGTCGAGCGCCTTGCCGCGCTCGTCGAGAAGGATGAGAATGCCGCCATCGGCAAGCGACTTCAGAAGCGCCGCCGCTTCCTCGCGTTTGCGGGTCTCCGCATTGGAGGCGCGGCTTTCGCCAACTTCGGCAACACGGGTGAATTCAAAGCCGACCGCGGGGCCGGCCTTGGCAAAACGATCGAGGTAACGGGCCACAAGATCCTTCTCGGGGCCGGACTTCAGCCGTCCCACCGCAAAAAGGCCAATTCGCATTCCCCGCTCCTGCTCATGACGGCATTTCAGGCGTACAAAACACCACGGCCGGCTTCTCGTATTCCCGGCCAGTTACATGCCGCGTCTCAGGCGCCGGACGATGCCGGTTCGCCTGTCAGTGCCGTGTCTCTTCGTCCATATCCGGAGCCGCCCACATCTTTTCGATGTTGTAGAACTCGCGGATTTCGGGACGGAACACATGCACGATAATGTCCCCGGTGTCGATCAGGATCCAGTCGCCGCCTTCCTGACCTTCGACGCGGGCCGTACCGAGGCCCTCGTCCTTGAGATCGGTAAGCAGGTGATCCGAGATCGCCAGGACGTGCCTGTTGGAACGGCCGGAGACGACGATCATGTAGTCTCCAAGCGCCGATTTTCCGGCAATGTCGATAGTGACGATATCTTCAGCTTTGGAGTCCTCGAGGCTGGCGAGGACGGCTTCTAAGGCGCGGGCAGCGGCATCGGCGCCACGTTCCGCACTCTTCGGGACAACGGCGAGCGTTTTTCCCTTGGCGTGTACTGTTGTCAGTTTTTTCCCTTTCCTGGAATGACAAACCATGCACAACACGAGATCCGATGATGACCGGATCATGGTTAAGATAGGCATCAAACCATTAATGTTTCAAGACGCGCTAACGTACGGAACAAGCGAAAATCCGATCTTGCGTTAGAATTGACGAATATTGCCGCCAGAGCCGCTTCTTCCGGGCGGTGTACAGTTTCCATGCCGCAGCGTAAAGTGCGGCAAATTTCACGCTCTCTGGCTTCGATGACCGATTCGGCTGCAAATTTAATCATTCCCATCCTGCGAATCACCTTTCCGCAGGAGGATCGCCTCGGCCACGGCAAGATGGAGCTGCTGGAGCATATCCGCGAGACCGGGTCGATTTCGGCGGCGGGGCGGGCGATGGACATGTCTTATCGGCGGGCATGGCTGCTCGTCAGCGAGATGAACCGGATGTTCTCAGAACAGGTGGTGGAATCGCAGCGCGGCGGGCAAAAGGGCGGCGGCGCGGCGCTGACGCCATTCGGCGAGGAACTGCTCGAGCGCTTCCGCCGGATGGAAAAAACGATGCGGGAGAGCCTTGCCGAGGATCTCGCCTGGCTCGAAGGCAAGCGCAACCTGCAGCCGGGCGAGCGCAGTTGATCAGGCTTCCAGGGCGACCGTCTTGATGATGGCGAAGACGATTTTGCCAGGCTGAAGATCGAGGCGCTCGCAGGAGAGCGCGGTGATGCGCGCGAGAACGGCATCGCCGCCGCAATCGAGGCGGATTTCGACCGTTCCGTCTTCGTCCGGCGACATGCCTGCGATTCTGCCTTCAAGAATATTCAGTGCGCTCAGGCCCTCGGGCCTTGCGGTCGCCAGCATGACGTCGCGGGACGGAATGCGGATGCGGACAGGTCTGCCGGGTGCCAGGACGGTGCTGGGAATATGCAGCCGGCTGGATTTCAGGGCGACAATCGACAGGCGATGGCGCGCATCGTAGCTTTCGACGGTGCCTTCCAGCAGCGCGCCCGCCTCTTTCCGGTCAGAGGCCGCAGAGGGACGGCTCAATATGTCGATGGCGGGACCCGTCGCCTCCACCTTGCCGTCGTGCATGACGACGACCTGGTTTGCCAGCCGCGCCACCTCGGCGATCGCATGGCTGACATAGACGATCGGGATTTGGGTCTCATCGCGCAACCGCTCGAGATAGGGCAGGATTTCGGCCTTGCGCGCTTCGTCCAGGGCAGCGAGCGGTTCGTCCATCAGCAGCAGCCGGGGCGAGGAGAGAAGGGCGCGGCCGATCGCGACGCGCTGTTTCTCGCCGCCGGAAAGAGTCGAGGGGCTGCGCGCGAGCAGTGTCTCGATGCCAAGAAGATCGACGATACGGTCGAAGCTATCACCGTGTGCCGTCTTCGGCGCGAACCAGCGGCCATAGGAAAGATTGGCGCGGACGCTCAAATGCGGAAACAACCGCGCCTCCTGGAAGACGTAGCCGAAACGCCGGCGGTGTTTCGGAACGAAGATGCCCCTGGCCGTGTCGGTCAAGGACTCGCCGTCAAGCACAACGCGTCCTTCATCAGGCCGTGCAAGGCCGGCGATGATGCGGATCATCGAGGTCTTGCCGGAGCCCGAACGGCCGAACAGCGCGGTGACCCCGCGCTCGGAGGTGAAGGCGGCATCGAGCGAAAACGCGCCGAGCCTCTGTTTTGCCTCGACGATCAGCGTCATTCCGGATCGATCCTCCGGCCTGCGAGACGTGCAAGGAACTCTGAGGCAAGCAGGGCGGCCATGGAAATGACGATGGCGACCAGCGTCAGCCGCAGCGCGCCGGCATCGCCGCCCGGCACCTGGGTGAAGGTATAGATCGCGGCGGGCAGCGTCTGGGTCTCGCCGGGAATGTTGGAGACGAAGGTGATTGTCGCGCCGAATTCGCCCATTGCCTTGGCGAAGGAAAGGATCATGCCGGCGATGATGCCGGGCAGCGTCAGCGGCAGGGTGACTGTCAGGAAAACCAAGACAGGACCGGCACCGAGGGTTCCGGCCGCCTCTTCCAGCTTGCGGTCGACTGCCTCGATCGACAGGCGGATGCTGCGCACCATCAAGGGAAACGCCATGACGGCGCAGGCGAGTGCTGCGCCCGTCCAGCGGAAGGAGAAGACGATGCCGAAATGCTGGTCGAGCAGGCTGCCGATCGGGCCACGGCGGCCGAAGAGGATGAGAAGAAGGAAGCCGGTGACGACGGGGGGCAGAATCAGCGGCAGGTGAACGAGGCCGTTCAACACCGATTTGCCCCAGAAACGGCCGCGGGCGAGCAGCAGGGCAACGAGGATGCCGAGGGGCAGGCTCGCCAGCATGGCGACAATCGAGACGCGCAAGCTGAGCAGGATCGCCGTCCATTCCTCATCGCTCAAGCCGAATATGTCCAAATGCGCGGTCTCCCTGGAAATCCGGCGTCACCCGATGCCTGCCCCTCATCCGCCTGGCCGGCACCGACCGGGTCGAGCCACGTGTCTCGACCCGTCCTTCGGACCCGCGTAAACGGGGCGAAGGGATATGCCGCACCGTCTTCCTCAATCTCAGCGCGGCGTTTGACATGTCCCCTCGCCCCGCGAGGGTGAGGGCGATCCCACGGACCCCCGAGCAATCGATCTGTGTCGATGCTTAGGACTCACAAGCCCGAGCATGACAAAACACTAACGGGCCGACTATTTCAGAATCGTGAAGCCCTGCGCCGTGAAGAAGGCGGCTGCCTTGTCGGATTTCAGGAAGTCGAGATAGGCGCTCGCATCCGGGTTCTTGCTCGAAGCCAGGATCGCGATCGGATAGATGATCGGCGGATGGGAATCGGCGGGAAAAGTGCCGACTACGGCAACACCCTTATCAGCCGCCGCATCCGTCTGGTAGACGATGCCATAGGGCGCTTCGCCGCGCGAGACGAAGGCGAGGGCGGCGCGCACGCTTTCGGCGCCGGCTACCTTCGATTCGACCGATGTCCAGACGCCGAGCTTTTCGAGCGCCGCCATGCCGTATTTGCCGGCCGGAACCGATTTCGGTTCACCCATGGCAAGCCTGCGGTCGCCAAGCAAACCGGCGAGGTCGAAACCCGGCTCGATCTCGACAGGCTTGGCCTTATCCCTTTCGGCAACGAGCACGATGCGGTTTCCAAGCAGGTCCGAACGAGTGTCCGCCTTGATCAGGTTCTTCTTGGCAACGTAATCCATCCAGTCGCTGTCGGCCGAGATGAAGATATCGGCGGGTGCTGCGTTTTCGATCTGTTTGGCAAGCGCCCCGCTCGCCGCATAGGAGGCGACGGTTTGCTTGCCGCTTTCCTTAGCCCAGGCGGCATTGGCGGCATCGAGCGCATCCTTGAGGCTCGCCGCCGCAAAGACGGTGAGCTTTTCCGCTGCGGCGGCCGGCGTTGGCAGCGCTGTCGTGCCAAGCCAGAGGGCCGTGATCGCGGCGGTCGCGAATTTGATCCATTGGCGGCGGTTCTGCATGATTTGCTCCCCTCGAAATATTCCGACGAATATAACGATGAGCAGGGCTTGGCTAGGGGGATGTATCCAGAAAAATATAACCACGAGGTCGGGCCGACTGACTAACTCACCGTTCCTGGAGCGCATGGCTTGGAACGCAATGTGAGATTGACGGCAGGAAATATCCGAGCGGGACCCCGCCAAATCGTAAGAACATCCGTCGGCAGAACCAAGCCGATTGATTTGTGCCAATAAAAACAGCATTGCCGGAAGCTTGCTCCTGAACAGAGATGCATTCAACGCATTGCTGCGATGCACAAAACGATATTCACCTTCCTGCGGAATGTGATAAAACGTCCTCATCGAAACGGCTTTCTCCTCCTCCCAAAGCCGTTCGACAGGATCGGCAACACTCCTCCTCCCAGTTGTCGATCGAGTTTATAAGCCCGACGGATCCTCCCCCGTCGGGCTTTCTCGTTTCTGGGATTTCCTCAAAAGTCAGCTATCGGCGCTGCCCGGCCGCGAGGCGTTGCGGATGGCCGTCGAACTCAGGCCGGAGCGCGGCCCGTGGATGAAAGTCCAGGCCGGGGCCGGCTTCTTCCAGAGAACGCGGGCGTCGTCTTCGTCGATGCGGGCGAAGTCGAAGGTTCTCGTCAATTTCGAGGAGAGGAATGAGAGTGTGGCGCCCGGCCGGTCGATCACCGCGATCGGGAAGGTGCGGGCGATCTCCTGCCATTTCTGCCATTTGTGAAAGGTCTGCAGGCTGTCGGCGCCCATGATCCAGATGAAATGCACATGCGGATTGCGGGCTTTGACCCTGGCGAGCGTATTGGCGGTGTAGCTGACGCCGAGCGCCTGTTCGAAGGCGGTGACCTTGATGCGCGGATCGGCGGCGATCCGTTCGCTCTCGGCTATGCGCTCGGCAAGCGGAGCGAGAAAATTGCGGCTTTTCAGCGGATTGCCCGGGGTCACCATCCACCAGAGCTGGTCGAGGCCGAGCCGCTTGATGGCGATCTCGGCGACGAGCGCGTGGCCCTGATGCGGCGGATTGAACGAGCCGCCGAACAGGCCGACGATCATGCCGCGCTCGGCGTGCGGCATGCGGAGATAGCGTCGGTCCAGGTTTTCCGTCGTCACGTCAAGGTCGGGTTTGTCCGGCACCGCGCACCCGGTATTTGAAGGAGGTGAGCTGCTCGACGCCGACCGGGCCGCGGGCATGCATCTTGCCGGTGGCAATGCCGATCTCCGCGCCCATGCCGAACTCGCCGCCATCGGCAAATTGCGTCGAGGCGTTATGCAGCAGAATCGCCGAATCAACCTCGGTGAAGAAGCGCTCGACGACTTGCGCGTCTTCGGCGATGACGGCCTCGGTGTGGTTTGACGAATATTTCTGGATATGGCCAATGGCGCCCGATATGCCGTCGACGACGGCGACCGAGATGATCGCGTCGAGATATTCGGTGGACCAGTCCTCCTCAGTCGCCGGTTTCAGGCCGGGCGCGATCTTCAGCACGTCTGCCGACGCGCGGATCTCGCAGCCGGCCTCCGTCAGAACCTCGAGCAGCGGCTTCAGATGCGTGCCGATCGCCGCACTGTCGACGAGCAGCGTTTCGGCCGCGCCGCAGATGCCGGTACGGCGCATCTTGGCGTTGACGACGATCTGCTTCGCCATTTCGATATCGGCCGAGGCATCGACATAGATATGGCAAAGGCCTTCGAGATGGGCAAAGACCGGCACCCGGGCCTCGGTCTGCACGCGGGCAACCAGGCTTTTGCCGCCGCGCGGAACGATGACGTCGATCGCGCCGTCGAGGCCGCGCAGCATGGCGCCGACGGCAGCCCGGTCGGTCACCGGAACGAGTTGGATAGCATGCTCTGGAAGCCTGGCGACCTTCAGGCCCTGAACCATGCAGGCATGAATAGCTTGCGATGAACGGCGCGAATCCGAGCCGCAGCGCAGGATGACCGCATTGCCCGCCTTGAGGCAGAGCGCGCCGGCATCGGCCGTGACGTTCGGCCGGCTTTCGAAGATGACGCCGATGACGCCGAGCGGCGTGCGGACCCGCTCGATCTTCAGGCCGTTCGGCCGGTCCCAGGCAGCGATGATTTCGCCGACCGGATCGGCAAGGGCGGCAATGGCGCGGATTCCCTCGGCCATTTCGGCAATGCGCTTGTCATTCAGCGTCAGCCGATCAACGAAGGAGGCGAGCGTTTCGCTGCCTTCTATATCTTTGAGATCTTTGGCGTTTTCCGCAAGAATATCCGCCTTGTTCGCCAGGATTGCATCGGCCATGGCATGCAAGGCTTTGTTCTTCGCCTCGGTAGAGGCAAAACCCAGCGGTCGCGCGGCAGCCTTCGCCTTGCGGCCGATGTCGTTCATCAGCACGTCAATATCAGGGCTTGCCGCAACGGTCTCAAGCATAGCTCGCGTCCTTCTTCTGCCTTTCCGATTTCGGTCTGAACTGGGCGGTCATCACCATGTCGTCGCGATGGACCATGGCGGCGCGCCCGGCATAACCGAGAATGGCCTCGATCTCCGCCGATTTGCGGCCGGCGATGCGGCGGGCATCCTCGGCATCGTAGCTCGCAAGACCGCGTGCGATCTCGCGGCCTTCCGGGCCGATGATCGCCACAGTGTCGCCGCGGCTGAAGAGCCCGGAAACCTTGCGAACGCCGGCGGGAAGCAGGCTCTTGCCGGCGCCGAGTGCCGCCACGGCACCGTCATCGACATGCAATTCGCCGGCCGGCTGCAGCTGCCCGGCAATCCAGGTCTTGCGAGCGGTGACGGGCGTGCCCGAAGGGGCGAACCAGGAGGAGCGCGCGCCGTTTTCGATCGCCGACAGAGGGCTTTCGGTCTTGCCGGAGGCGATGATCATGGCGCAGCCCGATGTCGTGGCGATCTTGCCGGCGTCGATCTTGGTGCGCATGCCGCCGCGCGACAGCTCGGAAGCCGCCCCTCCGGCCATCGCCTCGATTTCGGGGGTGATTGCGGCAATCGTCTCCAGGAAGGCCGCATTCGGGTCGAGATGCGGCGGCGCGGTATAGAGCCCGTCGATATCGGAGAGAAGGATGAGCAGGTCCGCGCCGGTCATCGTTGCGACGCGGGCGGCGAGGCGGTCGTTGTCGCCATAGCGGATTTCGCTGGTCGCGACCGTATCGTTCTCGTTGATAATCGGCACGGCGCCGATTTTCAGAAGCTGATTGATGGTGGCGCGCGCATTGAGATAGCGGCGGCGTTCCTCGGTATCCCCAAGCGTCAGCAGGATCTGGCCGGCGACGATCTCGTCGCGCGACAAGCTTTCCGACCAGGCGCGCGCCAAGGCGATCTGGCCGACGGCGGCGGCGGCCTGGCTTTCCTCGAGCTTCAGCGCGCCTGACGGCAGGTCGAGCACCGAGCGACCGAGCGCGATCGCGCCCGAGGAGACGACGAGCACGTCGATGCCCTTGGCCTTCAGGCCTGATATATCGGAGCACATGGCGTCGAGCCAGGCCTTCCTCAGCCCGGCCTTGCGGTCGACCAGCAGGGCGGAACCGATCTTGATAACGATGCGGCGGTAACGGCCGAGCGGCTTACGGCTGGTCATCGGCCTCGTCCTCGCCCTTTGCGCCGTCGGCGGCGAGCATGTCGCGATGTCTGAGCTTCGGCGCCTTGGCCGGCTTTTCCTCGGCATTCTCCTCGACGATAACGTCGCGCAGCGCGCGCAGGACCTCGGTCATGCCCTTGCCGGTCACAGCCGAGATCTGGAACGGCGTCTTGCCGCAGGCCTTGGCCAGTTCCTTCGTCTTCTTCTTGAGTTCGGCCTCGTCGAGCACGTCGATCTGCGACAGCGCCACGATTTCTGGCTTGTCGGTCAGGTCGTTGCCATAGGCTTCCAGCTCGTGCTTGACCGTCTTATACGCCTTGCCAACCTTTTCCTCCTGGGCGGAAACGAGATGGAGCAGCACGCGGGTGCGCTCAACATGGCCGAGGAAACGGTCGCCGATACCGACCCCTTCGTGGGCGCCTTCGATCAGGCCCGGAATGTCGGCCAGGATGAATTCGCGCTCGTCAACCGTGGCAACGCCGAGATTGGGATGCAACGTGGTGAAGGGGTAGTTGGCGATCTTCGGCCGGGCGCGGGTGACCGATGCAAGGAAGGTCGATTTGCCGGCATTGGGCAGGCCGACGAGGCCGGCATCGGCAATCAGCTTCAGCCGCAGCCAGATGGTTTTTTCCTCGCCGGGCAGGCCGGGGTTGGCCCAATCCGGCGCCTGATTGGTCGAGGTCTTGAAATGGGCATTGCCGAAGCCGCCATTGCCGCCACGGGCGAGGCAGTAACGCTGGCCTTCGACGGTGAGATCGCAAATCAGCGTTTCCCGATCTTCCTCGAAGATCTGGGTGCCGACAGGAACCTTGAGCGTCACATCGCTGCCGTTGGCGCCGGTGCGGTTCCTGCCCATGCCGTGGGTGCCGATCGTCGCCTTGAAATGCTGCTGGTAGCGGAAATCGATCAGCGTATTGAGACCGTTGACGGTTTCGACCCAGACATCGCCGCCGCGTCCGCCGTCACCGCCATCGGGGCCGCCGAACTCGATGAATTTCTCGCGCCGGAAGGAAACGCTGCCCGCGCCGCCATCTCCGGACTTGATATAGACCTTTGCTTCGTCGAGAAATTTCATTTTACTTCCAGTATCCGGTGGCAGTTGGACGGCCCGTCTCGGCCCATTCGATATAGGCGGTTCCGACGGAGGTCAAAGATTATCGTGAATTTTGTGAGCTATAACATACAGTACGGCTTCGGTCTCGACGGCAGATACGATCTGGCGCGGATTGCCCGAAGCCTCGACGGCGCCGATGTCATCGCACTGCAGGAGGTGACCCGAGGCTTCCGGCGCAATGGTTTTGCCGACATGGTGGCGGAGATTGCAGCCTTCTTTCCCGACCATTTCTGGGTGTATGGGCCGGCTTGCGACATGCATGCCGAGGCCGATGAAGGCGGGTTCCAGCCGGCGCGCGGCACGCGCTTTCAATTCGGCAATATGGTGCTGTCGCGCTGGCCTATTATCTCGACCCGGACGCTGCTTTTGCCGCGCAGCCGGACGATCGGCAAGATCAACCTGCAGCGCGGCGCAACCGAGGCGCTGATCGCCGCCCCCGGTGGAGCGATCCGCGTCTACTCCGTCCATCTCGACCATGTGTCCGCCGACGAACGCATCCGCCAGCTGCAATTCTTGAACGCCCATATCAATGCCTTCATCCAGGAGGGCGGATCGCTGACGGGTGGTGGCGAGCTTGACCTGCCGGAGCCGCCGCTGCCCGAGGATTATATCATCATGGGCGATTTCAACATGGAGCCGGAATCGCCGGAATATTGCGCGCTCGCCGGTGCAGGCGGCGGATATTACGGCCGGGTTGCGAGGATCGGCACGCCGATCGACACCTTTGCGGCGCTCAAGGCTTACGGGCCGGAGAGCTACAGCTGGATGGATCCCGAAGATCACGGCAAACGCATGCATCTCGACTATTGCTTCGTCAGTTGCGGCCTGGAGGGCCGGTTGAAATCCGCCCGGATCGATACGCAATCCGTCGGCTCCGATCATTTTCCCCTGTGGGTCGAGATCGAGGATTGATGGAGACGCCGCCGGTCGGGCGGCATCTCCTTTTCGACTTCTATGAGAGCATGATGTTGTCCGAAAACCGCTCACACTTTTCGGCATCATGCTCGCTTACGCAACCTTGCGCGGCTGCAGCATGCCCGGCTGCAGCACGGTTTCGATGTGCGACACCATGGTGTTGCGGGCGAAACAATAGATTTCGCCGCAACCGGTCATGCGAAAACCGAGCTTCTCCTGCAGCCGCAGCGAGGCCGGGTTGTCGGCGAAGACGCCGGAATCGATCGGCGTCTCCGGCATGCGGCGCGAGAAGCGCTCGATGATCGCCGCCACCGCCTCGCTCATATAGCCGCGCCGCCAGTAGTAGCGGTTCAGCCAGTAGCCGAGGTGCCAGCGGCCGTGGCGCAGCTCGATCGAGACGGTGCCGATATGGACATCGTCCTTGCCGGTGATCGCGAGCGACCAGTCCGGCAGGGTGCCTGACGTGACCGGCATCAGCCAGTCCAGCGCATCCTGCCGGTCGAAGGGCGCGGGCACCCGGGATAGCATGCGCGTCACCGCGAAATCGGAAAGCGATTCCGCGATGGCGGGTGCATCGCTCAGCCGGTGGGGGCGGAGCGTCAGCCGAGCGGTCGAAATGACCGGCGCGGGGCCGGGCATCATCGGCTTGGTGTGCGGCCTTTGCAGTGCCGTCGTGCTCATGCGATGTTCCCCCAGCTTCTCAGCGACATCCAGGTCTTGCGGTCGAGCCTGTACCACTCGACCGGGACGTTGCTGCCGAGCGCCAGCGAGGCGGCGAGCCCCGATCCCTGGAACTGGAAGCCGCACTTCTGGATGACGCGCCGCGAGGCGACGTTCATCACCCGGCAGCGGGCGTCGATCTGGTCGACGTCCTGGCGGGTTCTGAACACCATATCGACCAGCGCATGGCAGGCCTCGGTCATATAGCCCTGGTTCCAATAGGGCTCACCCAGCCAGTAACCGATCTCGACGGTCTTGCCGTCGGCATGCGGTTCCACACCGCAGCACCCCATGAAGGCGCCGTTTTCGGCCTTGGTGATGGCATAGACGCACTTACCAATCTCGCCATTTCGCGTACGCCAAACAAAGTCGGCGGCATCATTGGCGGTATAGGGGTGCGGCATACGCGATACCATGGTGGCGACTTTGGCGTTGTTGGCGAGATGGGCAAGGGCGTCGATGTCTTCTTCGTGGGGCGCGCGCATGACGAGCCTTTCCGATAACAAGACAGGGCAATCGGTCCTTAACCGCTCCGGCCTCAGCCGTTCCTTGGGAGACCGCTGGTCTTCCCGGGGTGACCGTGATTGGTCGACCCTTATCAATTCGCCTTGCATGTTCAGTCCTCCTGTTTGGACAAAGAAAAAGGGGAGATGGCGCCCCATCTCCCCTGTTTTCTGGACTGAACCTGGTACGGCCAGCCGGGTCGATGAGACGCCGGCTGTTTTTGAGCGCTACCGGCTTATTCCGCTGCTTCCGCTTTCGGCATGACAGACACGTAGACGCGACCGTTGGCCTTCGTACGGTAGTCCACATTGCCGGCGGTAAGTGCAAAGATCGTGTGATCCTTGCCGAGGCCGACGTTGGAACCGGGATGCCACTGCGTACCGCGCTGACGCACGATGATGTTGCCTGCGATGACGGCTTCGCCGCCGAACTTCTTCACGCCAAGGCGCTTGGATTCGGAATCGCGACCGTTGCGCGAGGAACCGCCAGCTTTTTTGTGTGCCATTGGAGTTCTCCTTTAAACCTGAAACCCGTTGATCTTACTTGGCAGCCACGATGTCCGTGATACGGACGACCGTGTGATGCTGGCGATGGCCGCGCGAACGCTTCGAATTCTGACGACGGCGCTTCTTGAAGGCGATGACCTTCTTGCCGCGGGTCTGGTCGACGACTTCCGCCTTGACGGAGGCGCCGGCTACGAAGGGCGCACCGATCGCTGCGTCGGCGCCTTCGCCGATCACGAGGACTTCGGTGAATTCAATGGAGTCGCCAGCGGATGCTTCAAGCTTCTCGATGGTCAGCACGTCGTTGGCTGCCACACGGTACTGCTTACCGCCGGTCTTGATGACTGCGAACATTTTTTATCCTTTCATGTTCGTTCCGGCGCTCCCCGCCATTCGAGCAGGTGGCCGTCTTTTTATCAGTCGAAGTTAAGCAGGGATTTCAGGGAACTAGCCCGGAACTCTGGTCTGCCGGTGAAACCCCGCGCGAGCGCGAGGCGGGCAAGGGGCGGACTACTCCACTCCTATTGCGCAAGCGGGATACGCGAGTGACAGAAAGGTGTCAAGGCAAAAGGATGGAATGTATCGACTTTTCGGCTTGCCAACCCGTCATAGGCTCGTTATGAGAACGCCCGCGCCGAACAAGCGCCGACCAAGACCGCGGAGAGGTGGCAGAGTGGTCGAATGCACCGCACTCGAAATGCGGCATACCTGCAAGGGTATCGTGGGTTCAAATCCCACCCTCTCCGCCATATTTTCCCTGCCCATACCGGGTTAGGCGGGGCCCGATTTTTTCAGGCGAATTCGACGCGCGGCGGTCAAAGCCGGCGGTATTTCTCCGCGAGCAACTCGGCCAGTTCGGCGCGACAGTCGTTGAGCGGGCCGGCATCCTGGCGTGCCTTTGCCATCGCCATGGCACCGGAATATGCGGCAATGAGAAGCGTTGCGGTTCTCTGCGGATTGAAACCGGCGGCGCGTTTTCCTTTCACATCTGCCTCAAACTTGGCGGACAGCGCCTCATGCCAGGCTCTGAACACGGCGCTGACAAGCGCGCGCATCTCCGCGTCGTGCTGGGAAACTTCCATCGCCATATTATTGAGCGGGCAGCCGGAGACGCTGTCCTTCTGCGCCAGTTCACCGATGATGGTTTCGAAGATCAGGTCTATGGCGGTCGGCGCATCCACACATCTGTGAAGCGGTTCGATCCATGTCTGCCGAACGGCGTCGGCGACGCGATCGCGGATGACTGCAAGCCCGAGGTCGCGCTTTGCAGGGAAATGGTGCGCCATTGCGCCGCCGGACACGGAAGCCCGCTCGCGCAGCTCCAGCATGCCGGTGGCGAGGTAACCTTGCGTGATAAAGGCGTCGTAGGCGGCGTCGATGATCCTGCGACGCACGCCTTCGGGGTCGTTGATCCTCTTGTGGTCGATCATTGTGTCTCACGTGTATCGGTGCCCATTCTACCGGCTTGACAAAACAGGTCAATCATCCTGTTATAAAACAGGATGATTGACCTGTTTGGAAAACCATGGACCCTCATATCGTATTCGAACTTCGCCGCTACCGGCTTCTTCCCGGGCGCAGAGAGACATTGATCCGGTTATTTGACCGCGCCTTCGTTGAGCCTCAGGAGGCGCTGGGCATGCGAGTCGAAGGGGAGTTTCGCGATCTCGACGATCCCGATTGCTTTGTCTGGATTCGCTCCTTCAAGAACATGGACGCCAGAACGGATGCGCTCGCTTCCTTTTATTCCGGCCCGGTTTGGAAGGAGCATGGACCGGCTGCGAACGCGACGATGCTCAATTCGGACAATGTCTTGCTGCTGAAGCCGGCGGCCGGCGTTATTCCCTTCGCGCATAATCTGCCGAGGGATAAAGAGGCCGGGCGCACGCGAGCACAGGGGTTGATCGTCGTGAATATCTGCTCGCTCGCACCCGGAACGGAGGAAGATTTCTCGGAATTTTTCCGCGACAGCGCGATGCCGGCCATGTTGGCGGCCGGTGCGCGGATCGAGGCGGTGTTTATGACCGAGCGAAACAGGAACGGTTTTCCTCGGCTGCCGGTTCGCGAGGGAGAAACGGTGTTCGTCTGGCTTGAAGCTCACGAGGATCAAGACGGCGCGGTCGCCTACCAGCACCGGCAGACTCCGGTCTGGACGGCCGAGATTTATCCCTGGATGGACAGCCGGTGCTGGCGCAGGATCGAGATCGTACGCTTGACGCCGACGGCGCGGTCGCTTTGCGCCTGGTGAGCGACCTTCCGCTCGACGCAATCCGCTTCCAAAGGCGGCTCCTCGGAAAATGTCTTGCATCACGGGTTCCCGATTGTCGATCTCGGGATCGACCGCTGTCAATTTTGTCATTGATGCGGTTGATTGGCTCGTTTTGCGAACTATCATCAGGATCAACTCATCCTGCCCGATTGCTCCCAATATAACCGAGGTTTCCCCATGCGCATCGCCGTCGGTGGCATTCATATCGAATGCAGCACATACAATCCCGTTCTGAACGAGGAGAAAGATTTTCGGGTGCTGCGCGGGGAGGGGCTGCTGGAATCGCCCTATTTCGCCTTTCTGAAGGATTATGACGCCGAGTTCCTGCCAACGATCCATGCCCGCGCCATTGCCGGCGGTCCGGTATCGCGTGCGACTTATGACGCCTTCAAGGGCGAATTCCTCGAGCGGCTGAAGCCGCTGCTGCCGCTCGATGGTCTCTATCTCGCCATGCACGGCGCCATGTATGTCGAAGGCATGGAGGATGCCGAAGGCGACTGGATCAGTGCGGCGCGTGCGCTGGTCGGCGAGGCATGCACCGTCTCGGCAAGCTACGACCTGCACGGCAACGTCACCCAGCGCATCATCGATGCGCTCGACATCTACTCCACCTATCGCACCGCCCCGCATATCGATGTCGAGGCGACGATGCGTCGCTCGGTCTCGATGCTGGTCAAGAGCTTGAAAACCGGCGTGAGGCCGTTCGTTCTCTGGGCGCCGATCCCGGTCGTCCTGCCCGGCGAGCGCACCAGCACGGTCGATGAGCCGGCGAAGAGCCTCTATGCCAGATTGCCCGAGATCGACGCGATGGACGGCGTCTGGGATGCATCGCTGATGGTCGGCTATGTCTGGGCCGATGAACCGCGCGCCACTGCCGCCGCCATCATGACGGGCACCGACCGGGTCGTGCTGGAGCGCGAGGCAAGGCGTCTTGCCATGGCTTATTGGGACGCGCGCGCGGATTTCGTCTTCGGCTGCGAGACCGGCTCGATCGAGGAATGCGTCGCCAGAGCGATGGCAAGCCCGACCGCACCCGTGGTGCTCGCCGAATCCGGCGACAACCCGACTGGCGGCGGCGTCGGGGACCGGGCCGAGGTGCTGGCCGAACTGATCGCCAGGGGTGCGCAAGGCGTCGTCTTCGCCGGCATCGCCGACAAGGCGGCGACCGAAGCCTGTTATGCCGCAGGCGTCGGCGCGGAGCTGACCCTCAGCGTCGGCGCTTCGCTCGATGCCAAGGGCAGCAAGCCAGTTACGGCATACGTCACCGTAAAATTCCTGCATCAGACCGCCGATCTTTCCGATCGCCAGGCGGTCGTTTCGATCGGCGGCATCGATCTTGTGCTCTCGGCGAAGCGCCGGCCCTATCACAACATCGTCGATTTCACCCGGCTTGACCTTCATCCGGAACGGGCGAAGATCATTGTCGTCAAATCGGGCTATCTCTCGCCGGACTTGGCGCCCATCGCCAACCCGAATCTGATGGCGCTCTCGCCCGGCGTTGTCGACCAGTTCGTCGAGCGCCTGCCGCGGCTGCGCAAACAGCACCCGACCTATCCCTTCGACAAGGATTTTGCCTTCGAGCCCAAAGTCTTCCGTTCCGCACGCGCGCGCTAGCCCGATCCCAGGCATGGTCCGCAGAAAGGACAGCTGACATGACCGCATTCACGACCCGTCCCGAAATCCTCGGCACCTTCGGCGTCGTCACCTCGACGCACTGGATCGGCTCCGCCGTCGGCATGAGCATTCTCGAAAAAGGCGGCAATGCCTTCGACGCCGCAATCGCGACGGGTTTCGTGCTGCAGGTCGTCGAGCCGCATCTGTGCGGGCCGGGCGGCGATCTGCCGGCGGTGATTTATTCGAGGAAAAAGGACAAGGTCGAAGTCATCTGTGCGCAAGGCCCCGCACCGGCCGGCGCGACGATCGAGCACTATAGCGCGGAAGGCCTGACGCTGATCCCCGGCGATGGCCTGCTCGCGACGGTCATTCCCGGCGCCTTCGACGGCTGGATGCTGATGCTGCGCGATTACGGCACGATGAGCGTGCGCGACGTGCTGGAACCGGCGATCTATTATGCCGAGCACGGCCATCCCCTGCTGCCGCGCGTCTCGGCCACCATCAAGGGGCTGGCGACTTTCTTCGAGAAGGAATGGCCGACCTCCCACCAAACCTGGATGCCTGGTGGCCGCGTGCCCGAGGCGCATGCGAACTTCCGCAATCCGGTGCTTGCTGCGACCTGGAAGCGCGTCATTGCCGAGGCCGAGGCGAAAAGCGGTCGGGAGGCGCAGGTGGAGGCGGCGCGCGACGCCTTTTATCGCGGCTTCATCGCCGAGAAGATCGATGCGTATCTCAACACCGCCGAGGTGATGGATGCGAGCGGTTATCGCCACAAGGGCGTGCTGACGGCAGACGATATGGCGAACTGGTCGGCGACGGTCGAGGCGCCGCTGACCTATGATTATCACGGCTGGACGATCGCCAAGACAGGTCCCTGGGGCCAGGGGCCTGTCTTCCTGCAGGCGCTGTCGATCCTGAAGGGCTTCGATCTCGCCGCGATGGATCCGGCCGGCGCCGACTTCGTCCATACGGTCACCGAGGCGATGAAGCTCGCCTTCGCCGACCGCGAAGCCTATTACGGCGACCCGGATTTTTCGGAGATTCCCGTCGCGCATCTTCTGTCGGAGCCATATGCCGACGGGCGCCGCAAGCTGATCGGCGCCGACGCCTCCTTCGATCTCCGTCCCGGCATCGTTCCCGGTTTCGAAGCGCAGCTTGATCTGACGATGAAGATGCTCGGCGCCGAATCCAAGACCGGCGCCGTCTACGAGCCGACCATGGCGCATCTTTCCGAAAAGCGTGGCGACACCGTGCATATCGACGTGATCGACCGTGACGGCAACATGGTCTCCGTCACGCCGTCCGGCGGCTGGCTGCAGTCTTCGCCAACCGTACCCGGCCTCGGCTTCTGCCTCAATTCCCGTGCGCAAATGTTCTGGCTGAAATCCGGCCTGCCGACCTCGCTTGCGCCCGGAAAACGGCCGCGCACGACGCTGACGCCTTCACTCGGCCTCCATGAGGGCCGCCCGACGCTTGCCTTCGGCACACCGGGCGGCGACCAGCAGGAGCAATGGCAGCTCTCCTTCTTCCTGCGGCATGTGCACCACAGGCTGAACCTGCAGGCGGCGATCGACCAGCCGCTTTTCCACACTTCGCATTTCCCGAGCTCCTTCTATCCGCGCACGCGCGAGCCCGGCAGCCTGATGGTGGAAGCAAATTTCGGCGCCGATGTGCTCGCCGCGCTCTCCCGCAAGGGCCACAAGCTAACGGTGGCCGATGAATGGACGATTGGCCGGCTGACCGCGGCGCGGCGCGATGCCGACGGACTGATGCGCGCCGCGGCGACCCCACGCCTGATGCAGGCTTATGCGGTCGGACGGTAGTGTCACCGGGCCGCATCGAGAGCGCCGGAGAGAACAAGTATTGCCTGAGATAAGCTGTGCCGGCATGGAGCGGGCCCGGCTTTTTGCTGCACCGCTTATATGACTTCTGCTAGATATTATTTCACCAATAATTATTAACGACCAGATCCGCCCATTTGTGTTCTCTTATCCCTACGAATCAAAAAGGTTTGATTTGCCCGGGGACGGCCACCATGTTCAAGCATGGGGCGATGCAACAGTTGGGTAGGAGCCTATGCTGCAACGGATTGAAGACATTGATGCAGCCCTCGTCGACAGGTTGCAGCATTCGGCATTCAAGTACTTCCTGAAATATTCCAATCCCGAAAATGGCCTGGTGGCCGATACCTCGATCGGCGGCGTACCGGCGAGCATCGCGGCTGTCGGTTTTGCCCTTTCCTCCTACCCCGTCGCTGTCGAGCGCTGCTGGATCGCCCGCAAGGAAGCCGCCGAGCGCACGGTCAATACGCTGCGGTTCTTCGCCGAGGCGCGCCAGGGCGAAGAGCGCCACGCGACCGGCCACCGCGGCTTCTTCTATCATTTCCTGCACATGGATACCGGCAACCGCGCCTGGAACAGCGAGCTTTCGACCATCGACACGGCGCTGCTGATCGCCGGCGTGCTGACGGCGGCGCAATATTTCGATCGCGAAGACGACGAAACCGAGACTGAAATCCGTGAACTCGCGACCTTCATCTACGAGCGTGTCGACTGGCGCTGGGCACTGAACAAGGGCGACACCATTTCCATGGGTTGGAAGCCCTCATCGGGCTTCCTGCGCTGGCGTTATCACGGCTTCGACGAAGCGATCATCCTGTATGCCCTGGCGCTCGCCTCGCCGACACATCCCATCCCGCAGTCGAGCTACGACGCCTTCACGTCAAGCTATTCCTGGATGACGCACGACGAACAGCCCTATCTCTATGCCGGTCCGCTGTTCATCCATCTGTTCTCGCATGCCTGGATTGATTTCCGCGGGATTCAGGACAGGCCGATGGCGGAACGGAATTGGGATTATTTCCGCAACACGCAGGTGGTCATCAACGTCCAGCGTGACTATGCGGAGCGCAATCCCGGCCAGTTCGTCGGCTACAACAGGAATATCTGGGGTTTTTCCGCCTGTGACGGCCCGCCGCCGACACGGCGCATGCGCGGCGGCCGCCAGCCGAAGGTTCTCGGCTATGCCGCACGCGGCGCGCCGCTCGGACCGGATGACGGCACGATCGCACCCTGGGCGGCCCTCGCCTGCCTGCCCTACGACAAGCAGGCCGCTC
Source organism: Rhizobium lentis (assembly GCF_017352135.1). NCBI lineage: Bacteria > Pseudomonadati > Pseudomonadota > Alphaproteobacteria > Hyphomicrobiales > Rhizobiaceae > Rhizobium > Rhizobium lentis. Next base: position 1,736,460 of record NZ_CP071454.1, on the reverse strand, counting down.
TCGACGGCACCAAGGCGCTTCTGACCACCTATCCGAACCTGCTCCTGGAAGGCGGCTTTCCCGGCGGCTTCAATCCGACGGTCAAGACCAAACGGCCGGAGGGCTGGGTCGACGACCGCACCGTCGGCATCGACCAGGGTCTTGTCGTCATGACCATCGAAAACGAGCGTTCCGACTTCATCTGGAAGCTGATGCGGCAGTCGCCGGTCATCCGCCTCGGGCTCGAGCGCGCCGGCTTCACCGGCGGCTGGCTCGAGGGCGCCGAGCCGCAGGAACTGGTGCGCAGGGTCGGCTAGCGCATGACCCCGGAAATCGATTTCCGGAAAGGATCATGCGCAAACAAAAAAGCATAGAGCCCGCGTGTCCGACAGGACGCGCAGGCTCTATTGCTCAGCGCTCGAAGACGTGCGCCTTGCCCGATATATCCAGGCGAACGAGATCGCCGCGCGCGGGAAGGGCGACGCTTGAGGTCTTGATCCGGATCGGCGGCAGGGCAACGCCATCCAGCGAGACGGCGACGGTGCAGACCGCGCCGCCGAATTCCACCTCGACCACCCGCCCGCCATAGTCGCGATTGCTTTCATCGGCAATGACACGGATCTGCTCGGGCCGCAGCATGATTTCCGCCTTACCTTGCCGACTGCCTTCGACGGCCACGCGGCCGAGGGCGCAGTCGGCCTCGCCGTTCCGGATGATTGCGGGAAGCAGGACGGCATCGCCGAGGAACAGCGCCGTCTCGCGATCCCTGGGATGCAGATACAATGATTGCGGCGATCCGGCCTGGATCAGCCGCCCTTCCCGGAGCACCGCGACCTGATCGGCAAAGCTCAGCGCCTCTTCCTGATCATGCGTGACGAGAACGGCGGTAATGCCGGCCGCCTGCAGCACACGCGCGACGGCCTTGCGCATGTTTTCACGCAAGCCGGTATCGAGCGCTGAGAATGGCTCGTCGAGCAGCATCAGCCGCGGCTTGCGACCGAGCGCGCGGGCGAGCGCCACGCGCTGCTGCTGCCCGCCGGAAAGCTGGTGCGGGCGCCGCGCCAGCATGCCGCGGTCGAGCTCGACCATATCGAGCAGCTCGGCGATGCGCCGGTCACGATCGGCCGCACCCCGTTCAAAACCGAAGCCGATATTCTCGGCCACGCTCAAGTGCGGAAACAGCGCGCCATCCTGCGAGACGATGCCGATGCCCCGCTTGTGAGCCGGCACCGCCGCCGGGCCATCGGCCAGCACGTCGCCATCCAGTGTCACCCTGCCGGCATCGGCTTGCTCGAAGCCGGCGATGATGCGCAGCAGCGTCGTCTTGCCCGAGCCGGACGGGCCGACGACGGCGGTGCGGCTGCCGGCCTGAACGTCGAGTGAAATATGCTGCAACGCCTGGACGGGTCCATAACGCTTGCTGATGTTTTCGATCGTGAGCAGCGTCATTGGCCGGCGGTCCGTTTCGATTGGGCATAAAGCGTCAGAGTGAGCGGCAGCGACAGCACGACCATCATGAAGGCGTAGGGGGCGGCCGAGACATAATCGATCTCGCTCGTCAGCGACCAGAATTTCGTCGCCAGCGTATCGATGCCGTTGGGCGAGAGCATCAGCGTCGCCGTCAGTTCGTTGGTGATACCAAGTGCAGTCAAGGCAACGCTGGCGGCTGCTCCCGGTGCGGCAAGCCGCATGGTGATCTGCCGTACGGCCTGACCGGGGGTTCGGCCAAGGCCCATCGCGGCTCGCTCCAGCTCCACCGGTGCCTGGGCAATGCTGGCGCGCAACCCGACCATGGCGCGCGGCAGGAAAAGCATGACATAGGCGACGAGCAGCGTTGCGAAGGTCTGATAGAGCGGCAGCACCAGGCGTACGGTGATCGTCACCAGCGCCAGCGCCACGACGACGCCCGGCAACGAGCCGACATAATAATGGCAGGCTTCGAGCACGCGCTGGAAGCGCCCGGGCGCGCGCACGGAGAGCCAGGCCATGGGTGCTGCGGCAATCGTCGCCAGCACGCCACCGGCAACGGCAAGAACGATCGTCTGCACGAAGGCGCTGCCGACCTCGATGCGCCAGATCTCGCTGCCGCCGAGATAGAGCCAGCGGCCGAGCGTCATCAACGGCACGCCGAGCGTCAGCACCGCCAGGACGGCAGGCAGCAAGATCGCCGGCAGCACGAACCAGCCGAGGCGCCGGCGATCGGCCGGACGCGGCGAGCCGGAGCCGACGCGGGCATAGCGTTCATTGCCGCGCAAGAGAATTTCGAGGCCGAGCAGGAAAAGACAGCAAGCGACGAGAACGCCGCCGAGCATGTTGGAGGCCGGGCTGTTGTAGGAAGATTGGAACTGGTCGACGATTGCCGTCGCGAAGGTGTCGAACCGGATCATGACGAACAGGCCGTATTCCGAAAGAAGATGCAGCGCGATCAGCAGCGAGCCGCCGCAAATGGCAAACCTCAATTGCGGCAGAACGGCACGGAAGAAGACGCGCCAGGGATTGAGGCCCAGCGAAGCTGCCGCATCCTCGATGGCCGGATCGAGGCGGCGCAAGGCGGCGGCAACCGGCAAATAGAGAAACGGATAATAGGCGATCACCGAGACGAAGACGCCGCTCTCAAGGCCGCGCATGCCGGGAATGAGGCTGACCCAGGCATAGCTGTGCACGAAGGCCGGCACCGCAAGTGGCGCGATCGCCAGCCAGGCCCAGAACTGCGCGAAAGGAATGTCGGTCCGCTCGGTCAGCCAGGCAAGCGTCACGGCAAGCGCGATCGACAGCGGAATGGTAATCGATTCCAGCAGAACCGTATTGACGAGAAGGTCGCCGACGCGCGGCCGGAAGACCAGCGCCTTCACCGTTTCCCAGCCGACATCATAGGTGACCCAGCCGATGAAGCCGAGCGGCACGAGGCTGAAGGTCGCGACGACGGTTGCCAGCAACACTACGGAAGCGTGCGGCATGCGCCCGCGCGGCAAAACCATTCGCATGGTCCGGGGCGCGGCCGGCGCATCGTTGCCGGATGCGAGCAATCTGTTGTCCTGCAGCAAGGCCGATGCCTTCACACGCTGAAAAAGTGAGGCAACCGCCTTCGAGAGGACGGTTGCCGGATATCGTCATGCCCTAAGGTTTTCTTGACCCAAAAGCAATAGTTTTGGCCGGAAGGAGCCTGCGGCAGAAGGTCAGATAAGACCCGCGGCCGTCATCAGCTCCACGACCTTCTTGCTGTCGAGGGTGGAAGCTTCGACCTTTGGAGCGTTGAGATCGGCCAGCGGAGTGAGCTTGTCGTTAGAGGGCGCATCCTTGCCGATGGCATATTCATAGGACGTGCCGTCCTTGAGAATTGCCTGGCCGGCCTTGCCGGTGACGAATTTCAGGAAAGCCTGGGCTTCCTTCATGTGCTGGGTGGACTTCAGGACGCCGCCGCCCGAAACACTGACGAAAGCGCCCGGATCCTGGTTCTTGAAATAGTGCAGCCCGACATTCTTGCTGTTCTCGCCGGTTTTGGCCTGATCGCCGAACCAGTAATAATGGTAGATGACCGCGCCTTCGACTTCGCCCGCATTGACGGCCTTCATGGCGACGCTGTTGCCCTTGTAGGGGGTAGCGTTGTCCTTGAGGCCCTTCAGCCATGCCTTGGTGGCGTCTTCGCCCTTCAACTGCAGCAGGGCGGCGACGATGGCCTGGAAGTCGGCGCCGGCGGGTGCTGCACCCCAGCGGCCCTTCCAGGCCGGATCGGCCAGGTTGAGCAACGACTTCGGCAGCTTGTCTTCGCTGAGCTTCGTCTTGTCATAGGCGAAAACCGTGGTGCGGGCGGCAATGCCGGTCCACATGCCGTCGGCCGGGCGATACTGCTCCGGGACCTGGTCCAGTGTTTCCTTTTCGACCGGCGCAAACAGGCCCGCTCCATCGACCAGCGCCATGGCCGGCGAGTTCTCCGTCAGGAATATGTCCGCGGGAGATGCATCGCCTTCCTGGACGATCTGGTTGGCGAATTGCATGTCGCTGCCCTGTCGCATGGTGACCTTGATGCCGGTCTCCTTGGTGAAGGCATCGATCCATTCGCGGCCGAGGCTTTCGTGCTGAGCATTGTAGACGACGAGACCTTCATCCTGCGCATGGGCGCCGCCTGCAAGCGCCGTGGCGGAGAGAAGCGAAGCGGCGAGCGCAAGCGCGTGGGAAAAGCGGTTAAAAGCAATGGTCATGATGGCCTCCATGGCAATGTCACCCCGAGGGGCAAGAGGCGTATATTTTTCTTGACCAGCTATTTCAAGTTTCGTCGCGGGGAAAGAAGCATCACAATAGCTTGACCTGATATTTTCGGATTGCCAGGGAATAAATCTCGATCGAGCCAGAAGGCGACGCCCTGCCAGCGTCGCCTTTCGCGCCATTATGCTTATTCCACGTCGAACTTGACGCCTTGCGCAAGCGGCAGCGTGCTGCCGTAATTGATCGTATTGGTCGCGCGGCGCATATAGGCCTTCCAGGCATCGGAACCGGATTCGCGTCCGCCGCCGGTCTCCTTTTCCCCACCGAAGGCACCGCCGATCTCGGCGCCCGATGGCCCGAGATTGACATTGGCGATGCCGCAATCCGAGCCACGGGCGGAGACGAAGGTTTCGGCCTCGCGCATGTCGTTGGTGAAGATCGACGACGACAGCCCCTGCGGCACGGCATTGTGCAGCGCCAGCACCGCATCGAAATCGCTGTATTTCATTACGTAGAGGATCGGCGCGAAGGTCTCGTGCTCGACCGGGCCCGTCTGATCGGGCATTTCGACGAGCGCGGGGCGAACGTAGAAGGCTTCCGCCGAACCGTTTTCGACACGATCGCCGCCGGTCACCTTGCCGCCAGCCGCCTTTGCCTCGCCGAGCGCTGCCTGCATCTTCTCAAAGGCCTGGCCGTCGATCAGCGGTCCCACAAGCGTGCCCGTTTCGAGCGGATTGCCGATGGTGACGGAGCCGTAGGCCTTCTGCAGGCGAGGCACAAGCTGGTCATAGACGCTTTCATGGACGAAGAGACGGCGCAGCGTCGTGCAGCGCTGGCCGGCCGTGCCCATGGCGGAGAAAGCAACGCCGCGCAGCGTCAGGTCGAGATCCGCGCTCGGGCAGACGATGGCTGCGTTGTTGCCCCCGAGTTCGAGAATGGCGCGGGCAAAACGCTGCGACAGGCGCGGGCCGACGGCGCGGCCCATGGCCGTCGAGCCCGTGGCCGAAACGAGCGGGATTTTCGGGTGGTCGACCAGCACCTCGCCGACCTCACGGCCGCCGATGATCAGGGTCGACAGATTGGCGGGCGCCTTACCGCCCTCGGCGACGAAACGCTTCAGGGCCTTTTCGAACAATGCCTGCACGGCAAGGGCGGTCAGCGGCGTCTTTTCCGAGGGCTTCCAGACGGTGGAGTTGCCGCAGACCATGGCAAGTGCCGCGTTCCACGACCAGACGGCGACCGGGAAGTTGAAGGCGGAAATGATGCCGATCGCGCCGAGCGGGTGCCAGCTTTCCATCATCCGATGCTCGGAGCGTTCGGTGGCGATCGTCAGGCCATAGAGCTGACGCGACAGGCCGACGGCGAAATCGCAAATGTCGATCATCTCCTGCACTTCGCCGAGACCTTCCGAGGTGATCTTGCCGACTTCGATCGAGACCAGACGGCCGAGGGCCGTCTTGGCGGCGCGCAGCTCCTCGCCGAGCAGGCGGACCAGCTCGCCGCGCTTTGGCGCCGGAACCGAACGCCATTCGAGGAAAGCCTTGTGTGCCTCTTCGATCGCCGTTTTCGTTTCGGAAACGGAATGTTCTCTCAGCCTGCCGATTTCCTTGCCGGTGACCGGCGAGGTAACGGACAGCGTGCCGCCGTGATAGCGGCCGGCATCGACGCCGAGTTCGGCGAGCAGCTTGGCGGTTTCGGTGGCGAGATCGAGGACGGCGATGGTCATTGTCGGGTTTCCAATCTTATTGTTCTCAAGAAGCGGACGTCGGTTCTCAGAAGCGGGCATCGGCGAAATGGGCGACCTGGGCGCCGGCTTCGTACCATAGTTCCTTGAGCGTGCGGAAGCGTGGCTCCGTTGGTGGCGTCAGCGGCAGCGGCAGGTCGCTCTCGGCAAGCCGGCCGAGAATATGGTCGGCCAGCGTGCGGCCGAAGACCGTGCCGGGCGCGATGCCGCGGCCATTATAGCCTGAAAAGCCGATGACATTGGGGGCGAATTTGTGGAAGCGCGGCAGCGCATTGTCGGTCATGCCGATCTGGCCATACCATTCGCATTCGAATTCGACATCGCCAATATTGGGAAAGAGCCGTTTCACGGCGCGTTTGGCCCAGCCCTTATGCACGGCAAGCCCGGTATTGCGCAACGCCCCGACACTGCCGAAGACGAGACGTCCGGCCTGATCCATGCGGAAGGAGGACAGAATGTCCTTGGTATCCCACGCGCCTTCTCGCCCCGGCAGGATCGACCGGCGAAGATTATGGCCCAGCGGCACGGTGGCGAAATTGAAGTAGGGCAGAAACACCTGTTCGTTGCGCACCGGCTCGAAGGGGCCGGTGCTGTAGGCATCGGTCGCCACGACGATCCACTCCGCGCTGACTTCGCCGCTCGCCGTCCTCACGGTCCAGCGGCTGCCATTGCGCTCCGTTGCGATGACGGGGCTCGACGTGTGGACGACCACACCGGCTTTGACCGCGGCATGGGCAAGGCCGCGGGCATAGGCAAGCGGCTGCAGCGTTCCGGCGCGCATATCGAGCAGCGACCCGGCATAGGCATCGCTGCCGATCCGTTTGGCCGTCTCCGCCGCATCGAGTAGCGTGACGGCTGCGCCGCGGGCCGTCCATTGCGCCGCGCGTTCCTCGATCTCCTTCAGACCGTCGGCGCCGACCGCGCAATGCAGCGTGCCGTTGCGCTCGAGTTCGCAGGCAATGCCGTGCTTGTCGATCAACGCCATGACAAGCTTGGGGGCGTTGCCAAGCAGATCGAGCAGGCGTTCGCCGTGAACCGGGCCGAGCACGCCAGGCAGATCGTCCGGCATCACCCACATGCCGGCATTGATTAGCCCGACATTGCGTCCTGCTCCGCCAAAGCCGATCTCCCTTGCTTCCAGCAGCAAGACCCTCGACCCGGCTTCGGCCAGATGCAGGGCAGCGGAAAGACCGGTATAACCGCCGCCGACGATGACGACGTCGGCCGATGCCGCGCCGGCGAGCGGCGAGGTGGCCGGCGGCTCGGCTGCCGTCTTTTCCCAGAGGCCGTGGGAGCGCGGATCATTCAGCATGGCTCAGTCCGATCGGATCGAAATCGCGATAGTTTAGTGCAGCTTACTGGCGAAAGCACCATCTCAGGCAACGGTCTTCAGCGGCAGGCCCGCGAGCCCGAGCGCCTCCATCGCCGCATCCAGAGAAGCGGCCTGGCGCTCCGCATAAAGCGCCAGCTCGTCCTGAACGGCGGCTCCGAGCGCTGCCTCGAAGGCGTCCCGGTTCGAACGCGTTCCATAATTCTGCTGCTCGTCGGTGCCGAGATTCGACTGGAAGATGCCGGCCGCGCTGACGGGCAGGAAGTCTTCGTAGACGATCGGAGAAAAGGCGAGATAGCCTTTGTCGATCAGCGTCTGCGGATCATGCGGCAGCTTGCTGTGGGCCATGGCGGCGATACCCGCAGGCGTCGCGGAATAGCGGAAGAAGGCGAGATCTTGCCTGCGCAGCTCGTCCCAGCTGTCCGGCAGCGCCTTGAACCGCTCGGCCAATTCCTGATCATAGGCGCCGGCCTTGGCGCCGCCGGCGCCGACCTGCACCTCGCCGCGGACCGAGGCGAGCAGCTGGTCGTAGAGCGCCCGGCCCTTCGCCGTCAAAGCGACCCCACGCTGTTCGATCTCGCCGAAGCGGGCGGTATGGGTCCCCATGGCCGCGCCTTCGGCGCCTGAGAAGGCGATCGTTTCCTCAAGCGCCTTGAAGCTCGTTTGCCGCAGGAGGATATCGCAATGTCGGCGCGGCGGTCCTTCGATGACGGCTTTCGGCGTGATGCCGCGTTCCGGCATGCGGGCCTGGACCGCGTCGATATCGAGCGTGCGCGGCGTCAGGTGGTTGATATGCGGCCCCTTGAAGCTGACGACGTCGGCAATCAGCCGATGCGCATCGTGCAGACGCTTGTAGGTTTCGGCGCTGACGGTCGCCTCGCCATGCCAGCGGAAGGTTTCGAGCGCCTCGGCGACGAATTCCGTCGCTTCAGCCTCGGTCAGGCCGCCATTCTGCTCATGGCGCTCGATCAGCGCGATGGCGCGCGGCGTGTAGATGCGCCGCTTTGCCAGAATGGCCTCGGCCTCGCCGCGCAGCCCCTCGTCCTCGATCAGCTCCAGGCGCAGCAGCGAGGTGAAGACGCGGAACGGATTGGCGTTGAGCGCCGCCTCGTCGATCGGCCGGAAACAGGTGGAATGAACGGGCACGCCGGCAACCGAGAGGTCGTAATAGCCGACCGCCTGCATGCCCATGACGGCGAAGAGCCGGCGGATGGTGAAAAGTTCTTCCGCGGTGCCGAGGCGGATCGCGCCGTGGCGTTCGACGTCGATGCGCTCCAGCTCGCCGGCGCGGGCCAGGCGCTCGCGCAGAGCGGGATCCTTTTCGAGGCAGCCGGCATTCACGTCCGCAACCAGTTCGATCAGCGTGCCGTATTGCGGCACCTCCGTCCGGTACATCTGCGACATCGCCTCGGTGAAGAGCGAGCGGATACGGTCTGTGGAAACGAAGGCTTGCGGCATTTGGGGACTCCGGCTCATTCCGTTTTTGCAGGATGAACCTCTTTACTTCGGCTATAAAGCCGGAAATATCGACATTTTGGAAATAGTTCATTCTGAAATGGAATGACCATGCTCGGCTCACGACGTTTTCTGCCGTCGATTTCTCATCTCGCCGCCTTCGAGGCGGTCGCCCGCACCGGCAGCGTCACGGCGGCGGCGCGCGAACTCGATCTGACGCAGAGCGCCGTAAGCCGGCAGGTGAGTGCGCTGGAAGAGCAGCTCGGGGTCGAGCTCTTCCTGCGGGAACGCCAGACGATGCGATTGACGCTTGCCGGCGACAGCTACGCCCGCGAGATCCGCGAGGCGCTGCGGCGCATATCGAGCGCCTCCTTGAACCTGCGCGCCAATCCGCATGGCGGCACGCTGAACCTTGCCATTCTGCCGACCTTCGGCACACGCTGGCTGGCGCCGCGCCTCGGGCGCTTCCTCGCCGCCCATCCCGGCGTGACGATCAATCTCGTGACCCGGCTTTCACCCTTCGATTTCCGCCTCGATTCGATCGACGCCGCCATTCATTTCGGCCATCCGCACTGGCCGGGCGCCGAACTCGCCTTTCTGATGTCGGAACGCACGGTGCCGGCCTGCAGTCCCGATTTTCTGAGGCGCTACGCAATATCGCGGCCGGAGGATCTGCTCACTGTTCCGCTTCTGCATCTGACGACGCGTCCCGATGCCTGGGAGCAATGGTTCGCCGGCAACGGCGTTTCCTTCGAAAGCGTGCATGGCATGCTCTTCGACCAGTTCGCCACCGCCGCACAGGCTGCCATCGCCGGCCTCGGCATCGCCCTGTTGCCGACATTCCTGATGCAGGACGAGCTCAGGCGCGGCGATCTCGTCGCCGCCGTCGACCGCGAAATGGAAAGCCGCGAGCGCTATTATCTCGCCTTTCCCAGAGAGCGCGCCGATTATGCGCCGCTCGCCGCCTTTCGCGACTGGATCGTCGCGGAAGCGGCCGCCAGCCCGACCGCCTGACGAACGGCTTGCATCGGCGTGGCGGTTTCGACCATTATGTCAGCCGAACAACTTTGCAGGAAATCTCCATGAAGCCGATCTTCGTCCAGCTCCAATGCGCACCCGGCAAGACCTACGACGTCGCCGACGCGATCTACCAGACCGAACTGGTCTCGGAGCTCTATTCCACCAGCGGCGATTACGACCTGCTGATGAAGGTCTACATCGAGGAAGGCCAGGATATCGGCAAGTTTATCAACGATAACATCGCCAATATACCCGGCATCGTCCGGTCGCTGACGACGCTGACCTTCAAGGCCTTCTGAACTTCCGTCAGAGCTGGTTAACCCTTTTTGCGAAGATTCGCCTCTGCGCCGGTCGCTCAAACCGTGCCTTAACGCCTGAGATATCTGCCCGTTGCTATAAGGGCCTCGAGATGAGGCGGCGTACGCAGCGATGGGGTGGAAAATGGCGATCGTGGAGGCAGATAGGGGGCACGAGAAGCCGCAGCCACAAACGGCGCCGCTGATCGTCCATGTCGTGCGCCAGTTCCTGCCCAACCGCGGCGGCCTGGAAGACGTGGTTGCCAATCTTAGCCGCCAGACCGTCCGGCGCGGTTATCGCGTCCGCGTCGTCACGCTCAATTCACTCTTCACCGCGCCTGAGGACAAGTTGCCGGCGCGCGAAAACATCGATGGCATCGAGGTCGTGCGCATCCCCTGGTCCGGCAGCAGCCGCTATCCGCTGGCGCCTGCGGTGTTCCGCCATCTCGGCGACGCCGATCTCGTACATGTCCATGCCATCGATTTCTTCTTCGATGCGCTCGCCTGGGGCCGGTTGTTGCATGGCAAGCCGATGATCGTCACCACCCATGGCGGCTTCTTCCACACGCGCAAATACGCGGCGATCAAGAAGATCTGGTTCCGGACGCTGACCCGCGCTTCGGCCATGGCCTATCAGCGCGTCGTTTGCTGCAGCGCCTCCGACCTCAAGCAGTTTTCCGAGATTGTGCCCGGCAGCATGCTGATCGAAAACGGCGCCGATATCGGCAAGTTCGCCGACAGCGCCGCGCGCCGGGCACAGCGCCGCATCGTCACGATCGGCCGGTTCTCGGTGAACAAGCGGCTGGACCACCTTCTCGATGCGATGGCCGTACTGAAATCTCGCAATGGGGAATGGCATCTCGATATTGTCGGTGCCGAATCCGACCTGAACCGGGAGGATGTCGAGGGCGCGATCGAGAGCCGTCACCTTTCCGGCAGCGTCACCCTGCATGTGTCCCCCGACAACGGCGCCATCCGGCGCATCATCGCCGAGGCCTCGCTGTTCGTTTCCGCCTCGGAGTATGAGGGTTTCGGGCTGGTGGCGCTGGAGGCGATGAGCGCCGGCCTGCTGCCGGTGCTGAATGCCAATGACGCCTTTGCCACGCTTGCCGGCCGCCATCCTGTCATCAGGCTTGCCGATTTCACCAAAGCTGAGGCTGCCGCCACGGCAATCGAGACGGGGTATGAAGCTCTTCAGCGCGCGCCGGACGCCGTTCGCTCGGAGCTTCTCGGGGCCACACGCGGTTATTCCTGGGACATTGTCGCCGGGCGCTATATCGATCTCTACCAGTCGCTTGATATCGCAGCCGGCCAGGACTGATCCTGCCGGCCTGAAACGCCCTCATGCCCTCGCTAAGCGGATGATCTCGTCGAGCACGAATTTACGCGATTGCGGCGGCGTCAGATTATGATCGGCATCAGGCAGCATCAGCAGCCGCACGTTCGGATAACGGGAAAGCTTGCTGCCACGCGGCCCGAAATGGAAATAGACATGGTCGAGCCCGACATCGCCTTCACTGTAGATCAGCGTTAGCGGCACCTTGCGTTTGCCGAACAGCGCGAATGAGCGCCGGACCTCGCGGGCGATATGTCCCCGGTCGGGCAACAGCTCGAGCAGTGGCGCGATCCATGGCGACAGCCGGCGGCCGGCGGCGATGACCATGTTCTGCAGCGCCGAAACGACGTCGACCTGGCCGCGCAAGAGCCGCTTCAGCGTGTCCAGCCGCGCCAGGCGCTGGCCGTAATCGTCGAGGCTCCGGGGAACGGAGACGACGTGTTCCCTGCGTACCGGGATCTTCGGATCCCAGTAATAGACGAAGGGATTGATCGAGACGACGGCCTTCAGCCGTTCATCGGCGACGCCGGCGCGGAAGGCGACATAACCGCCGCTGCACCGGCCGGCGACCATGATCGGACCGGCGACGACGCTTTCGAGCAGATCGAGTGCGGCGAGCGCATCCGCAGTCTGCGTATCGGAATAGAGCACCTGTTCCGGCGCATCCGGTCGCGGCGGACTGTCGCCGACATTGGCGGAATCGAAGCGCAGCGAAACGACCCCCTGGCGCGCGAGTTCGCGCGCCATATCCACCGTCGTCCGTCCCCAGCCGGCATGCCGGTCATAGGCGGTCGACAGGAAAAGCACGGCATTGCCCTTGATCTCGCCGACCGGCCGGCTGACCACGCCGACCAGATGGTCGTGGCTTCCGAACCGCACCGGCATTTCCACAAAACCCTCGCCGGCCAGCGGCAGGCTTTCGATCGCTGCCGGCGCACGGGCGGCGGGCATCTCCGTCGTCCGCGCCTCCAGCCATGCCGTCAGCTGCTCGACGACTTCAATCGGCGTCTTGGCAAAGAGCGGGTTGGTGGCAAGCTCGTCATAGCCTTCGAAAACCGTCTGTTCGACATCGGCGCCAAGCGCCTTCAGGGCGTCGGCGAAGCCGGTATCGTCGGCTCTCGCCGGACGCTCGACGATCAGATAGCGAGGGGCTGCAAGCTCCTGCGGCGAGGCGATGGTGAGCTTGCCGAGTTCGGCGGCGATCTCTTCGGGCATGGCGAGCCCGGCAATCTGCACCTTCGCTGTCTGGACGTGCTCCTTGCCGAGGCCGAGATCGGCATCGATGATCTTGGACCACATGTTGAGTTCGCGCAGATAGGCTCGGCCGCTCAGCACCGGCGCCAGCATGACGAGACTGTCGACGCCGTCGATCGAGGCGCCGATGCGATGGGCAAGCGTTGCGCCGAGACCTTGGGCAATGACGATGATACGATCGCAGCCGGAGAGCGACTTCAGCTTGACGGCGGCGGCACGGATCGAATTTTCCCAGGTTTCCAGCCTTGCCGGCAAGGCGCCGAAATCGAGCGCATCGCCGGTGCCGCGATAATCGAAACGCAGGCTCGCGACGCCGATATCCGAGAAATGCTCGGCGGCGACGCGGAAAAATTTGCGGCTGCACATCTCCTCGAAGCCCCAGGGGCTGACGAAGAGCACGGCGGCCGAGCGTTTCCCGACCTCGGGATTTTCGGGCATGAACAGCCCGATCGTGCCGTCGAAGACGACAGGCAGGGCGGCACTGCGTCCTGCGCCCTCGGCCGGTTCGAGCGAGAATTCGCCCGGCGCGACCTTGGCGCGGTCGGGATCGCCGGGAAGCCGGGGTGCAATGAAGTTGATGGCGTGTCCCACAGGCCGCCGCAGCAGGGATGGCATCTTGTCGAGAATGGAGCGCATGACCTCGACATCCTCGCCCGGAACGGCGCGCAGCACGCGCAGCGCCGCGAAATAGCAGAAGGTGCCGGCAAGGATCGCAGTGGCGAGGCCGAGCGGACCCTGGATGAATTCCAGCGCGGAGATCGCTCCGCAAGCACAGAGCACGGAGGCGAGCGTCACCTTCGTCAGACTTGCGTAGAGACCCGAAAGCTGGGATCCGAATCCTGTCTGTCTGATCATCATCACCGACATTGCAACGAAAACGAGGATGCGCACGAGTGCGGCACCCTCCGCTGCAAGCCTAGGCACGATCAGTAAACAACCCACTACCATGAGAAGGCCACCAATCACACTGGTGTTCAGGCGGGAGCGGGCCCTGTCCATCGACAGCAGATAGAGGCTGAGAATCTGCATGAAGGTATAGGCCGGGGCGACGAGCGCCAGCAGCGCCACCACAGTGCCGCTGCGGCGGAACGCCTCGCCGAACACCACAAACACCAGCTCGCTGGAGATCGCGGCAAGCCCGAGGCTCATCGGCAAGACGATATAGGCCATGCTGCGGGTGACTGCAGCGAAGACCTCGACCGGCAAGGTCGAATCGTCGCTGTTGTGCCGCCGCTCCGAATAATAGGGCAGCAGGCTGCCGGTCATCTGGATCGGCAGCTGCAGGGCGATATTGGCGATCGACAGGCCGACGGCGTAGTAGCCGACCATTTCCACCGACCAGAACTGCTGCAGGAAGAGCAGCTCGAGCCGGTTGAGGAAGATGGAATCGATGATGAACTGGATCGACAGGATGACCGAGGAGGAGGCGAGATATTTCAGCGAAACGCCGCACCAGTCGCGCCGCGAAAGGAGGATCGGCAGCGTGGCGAAAAACAGCACGAGCTGGCCGAGCGCATAACCGATGAGAACGCCTTCGACGCCATAAAGGACGGCGCCGGTGGCCACGCCGGCAAGCTGTATGACGGAGACGGCGACGGTCAGCTTGAAGAAAGTGCCGAGTTTCTTTTCGCCGATCAGGTAGAATTTGACGAAGGAGCCGATCGCCTGCACGAAGAACAGCACGCCGGTGACCAGGGCGACGGAAGGCGCAGTTTCTGCCCAGTGCATCTCCTCCGAAGTGAGGAAAAACAGGGCGTAGAGCGAAAGCAGCACAACGGTCGAAAACATCATGAAGCTGACGAGGATGGCGGCAAACCCCCGCCGGCGGCGCGTGTCGTAACCCTCCGCCGAAAGCTGCGGCAGCGTCTTCAACAGCGTGATGCTGGAGCCGAGTTCGGCGATCGAGGCGCCTGTCACCACCAGCCAGAGCGAGAAGGCGACAATGCCGTTGGCTTCCGGGCCCAGCAGCCGCGCGGTGATGATCGAGGAGACGAAGCCGGTCAGCAGCAGCAACATGCCTGCGGCCGCGTTCATCACCGAATTTGCGATAATACCCTTCGACATCTGTCCATCCGCCAGGATCGGCCTAAAGCTCTTTGTTTTTCGCGGTCGTATCGCAAAACCGCTGCGCACTTTCGCGCGACATGCTTTGGAGCCGCATACCCGCCATCTCTAATGCGAAAATGTTAAAATAAAGCGGAGTGACGATCTCACCTTAGCTCGCCTGCATCGCCGCCAGCTTCTGGAGCGCCTTCTCGTAGCTGTTGTCAGCGAGATAGCGCAGCAGGAACTCCCGCGCCTTCCCGGCTTTTTCTCGCGCACGCTCGGGCGCGCGAAAGATATCCCGCAGATGCGACGCCGCCGTTTCCGGAGAGGGATCCGCCCAGACCGCCCCCGGCAGCCCGGCAAATTCGGGATGCGTGTCGACAACGGGAATAAGAGGAGAGGCGACCAGCCAGCTGTTCTCAGGGTCACAGAAATCCGCCGCGCCCGACCAGGCGGTTGATATGACGGGAGTGCCCTGCATGATCGCCTCGGCGACCGTCAGTCCGAACCCTTCCGAGCGATGCAGCGAAAGATAGGCATCGGAGGAGCGGATGAGGCCATTGATATCGGCATTCGAAAGCCTGTCGGTGACGATCCGAATGCGGGGATTGCCGGCGACCGAAGCGATCAGTTGGCGTAATCCCTCGTCCTTGCCAATATCGCCGCTCGCCTTCATCAGCAGGAAGGCGTTCGGGCATTCGGCGCTGAAGATTCTGAAGGCCTTGATGACCGCCTGCGGGTTCTTTCGGTTGATCGAAGAGCCGGCGCTGAAGATGAAGCTGACGAGAAAGGCATCCTTGTCAATGCCGAACTTCTCTCGCATGCGTGGGGTGGCCGGCACCTCGATAACAGGATGCGGAACCACGATGACGGGTGCGGTGGTGAGCGGAGCAATTGCCTGCCTGGTGAATTCCGACGGCACGAAGACGGCATTCATGTAGCGCAACCCATTGCGCCACTCCGCCGGCACGACTTCGAGTTCCCAGGCGAAATAACCGATGTTGAAAACGCGGGTGAAATTCGCCACGCCCGTCTTCAGGATTGCGCGCGGCAGCATGGGTGGGTTGAGATGCCAGATGCGGCTTCCCGGAGTCTCGGTGGACAGAGACGAGGGCGACCATCCGGCAAAGGATTTTTCGTCGGGTTGAGTGCTCACGTCCGAAAGCGATATCGCGCGCCCCGCTTGGGAAAGCGCGCCGGCGCAGAGCCGCGCCGATTCGCCGAGGCCGACCGGCATCGAGAGATAACCGACGATCTCCACCGGCTTGCGCGGATTGAAGGCGACACGCGACCGTGGGATCAGCCGCTGCAGGACATGGGCACGTAGAAAGCGATATGTCTTTCTCAAGTAACGATCTTTCCGATGGATTGGCTTGGTCCCTTCGAGCCTTGAAGCGAACCTCCGCGACATGCTCTAGCCCGCGAGCCGGACGCGATGCGAACTGCCCAGACTTCTGATTTCACCGGCTGGCGGAACATCGCTCTCTGTGCCGGACAGGGCATGGAGCCTCACGCGCCGCCACGGGCCGGGCGCAAGGTGGAACCAGTCGTCAGCCGCCCTGTAACCTTCGACGTCGATATGCACAGATTGCGCCAGCTGGTCGCTCCTGAGATCGACGACCCAGTCGTCGCCCTCCTTACCCAACGAGGCCTCGATGCTGGCGTCATGCAGCGCCTTGCCTCGTCCGCAGGGGAAGTGGAAGCTTTCGGCTAGAACGGCGCCATCGGCAAGCGAGCGCAGTCGCGCCATGCTGGTATCGTGCGCCGGCGGGCCGAAACGGAAGGCATAGGTCGTGTCGAAGAAGGCGCCGAACAGCGCGGTGGAAGCAAAGCATTCCACGCTTCTTGCTGCCAGCTTGAAAGCCATATTGCCGCTGACGACCTGCTGTTTTCCATCACGCAGGCAGGCAATCTCCAATTCCACATCGAGGTCAGTATCCGTCTCATTGACGACATGTACGGCAAGACCGTTGGTTCCCTCGTCTGTGAAGACTGTCTGGATCGGACGGAAGGCACGGCGCATCGCATACCAGACCGGCTTCGGCTCGCCGGTCGAATCGATCACGCCCCAGCCAGGGCCCGGCAGCAGATCCTGTAGAGTCCAGACGAGCGCGCCGTTGCAGGCGGAACCCTTGCTCCGCCATTCGGCGAAGGTCTCTTCGAGCACCTCGCCGGTGACGGCGCGGGATAGATCGAGATACCATTCCGGATTTTCGCGGCGCAGCCGAGCCGGATCGAGGCCGTAGAGCAGCTCGAGATAGAAGTCGCGAACATCCTCGAAGTCCCACGATGCGCCGCGGTCGCGGGGCACACGGGCCTTCCACAGCGGGCTGTGGACGGCGGGCACGTCGAGATGACGCTGCAGCGTCCTTTGCTGCGGCACATGTGCGAAGGCGAGGCTTTCGGAGGCAAAGCGCACATCGGCACGGCGGGCATCGGCGATCGGTCGCATATAGGCGCCGACACCGTAATAATGGGCCACTCCCGCATTCGGCGAAAAAGGCATGGCTCCGCCGTAGGGCGAGTTCGGAACATAGGGGACGTCGGGACGCATGCGCGCGACGATTGCCGGTATGATCTCATCGGTAACCGGCCCGCTCCAGAATTCCATGGGCAGGCCGAGCATCGCCGCCTGCTGGTGAATCTCGCTGCCGCCGCAAAGTATTGCAAGCGACGGCGACGCCTGGACGCCGTGCAGGAATTCTTCGACCTCGGCATGCACATGGCCGAGGAAGGCCTTGTCGTTGCGTGGGTAATCGAAATTGGCGAACATGAAATCCTGCCACACGAGCAGGCCGAGTTCGTCGCAGAGCGCGAAGAAATCGGGCGTCTCATAGGCCATGGTGCCGCCGATGCGGATCATGTTCATGCCGGCCTGAGCGGCAAGCCGCAGGAACGGCTCGTAATCGGCCCGCCCGCCCGGCAACCGAGCGATATCCGCAGTCGTCCAAACCGCGCCGCGGCAGAAGATACGTTCGCCGTTAACGAGAAGCGCGAAGTCATCGCCATCGGCGCCACGATCGACCTCGATCCGCCGGAAGCCAGTCGTGCCGAGCGAATATTCTACGCCATCGGAAACGAGCGTCAGATTGTAGAGACGCGGATTGCCATGTGTGTGCGGCCACCAGGGCTCGATGTCGGCAAGTTTGAGAATCGCCGAGTAGTGATTGTCGCCGATCTTCTCGAAGGGCTGCTCCATGCCGCCGCAACGCAGCAGCATGGCCGGATTTTCGGCGTTGTTATGCAGGGAGACGCTGAGACGGCCGACACCGTTCTCCTCCAGGATCGCCCGGATGGAGACATTGTCGATCGAGACGGAATCGCGTCGCACCAGTGAAATCGGCCGCCAGGGCCCGACGGCGTGAATATCGGGGCACCAGCCGGGCATATGGCCGAGCAGCGTCGTGCGGAAATTTTTCAAGCCAGCCGGCATGATCATCTGTGGCCGCCAGCGGGCGCGGGGGCCAGTCTCCGACAGACGGGGGCCGAGCGCCCGGAAACAAAGCGCCAGCTCATCACCGCCCAGAAGCGTCACCGGAATCTCATGCGCCGTGAACATGCTTTCGGACGAAAGGATTTCCTGGCCGTTCAGGAAGACATGGCAAATGGTGGCAAGCCCGCCGAAACGCAGGATCGCGTCGCCAGGCTCGGCATCGAAAAGCCGGCAGAGATACCAGGCGTCTTTCGTGTTCAGCGGCTCGGGATTTTCCCGGTCGAAAAGCCCGGCTTTTTCGAGCGCCGCGGCAACCGTGCCGGGAACGGGCGCGGGAATGAACTGCGCGGAGAGAGGAATATCGTGCGGCACGGCGCAGGCGTCCGGCTCCGTCAGGACCAGGTTCCAGCCTTCGGAAAGCACACTCTCCTCGGCTCCGATGCTTGCCAAACGCCCCCGCATGGTCTGATCTCCGGCCTCAGATTCGCTCTGCAAGCGATGCCATCATGGAATCCCATGCATCGGCGGCCGGATCAAGTGCTGCTTGCAGCGGCTCGAACTTTCTGCGGGCAACGGCACGGGCAAGCTGGAACTGCACTGATTTCGCCGTGTCGGAAATGCGCCGGGCTTGCTCGGCGGCCGCCGCCAATTCGGGAGAGAGCCAGACCAGATGATCGGCCGCCAGCTCGAAATTGGCGCCGACCTGGCGGAGCGTGTTGAAGGCATATTTGTGGAAGAAGCCGAACGGCCGCTCCGCCACCGCTTCCACCTGCTGCGGAAAGACGCGGGCGAAGGCGCGGATCGGGTTTTCGCGGGGACGCCTGGCGAAGTGAAATCCAGTAAGCCGCGTTGCGGTCGCGCGCAGATGTGCTTCATCGGCGGGCTTTTCCGGAAACCGGGCAAATTCCGCATAAGGCAGGAACGGCGGATCGTTCTCCGTCAGATGCTGCTGGAATAGCCCGTCGAAGTCCTCGCCTTCGAGGTGGAAATAGCCGGCATTGTGAAAATATTCGACACGTTTTGCCGCAACGTCCAACCGGTTGATCGCAACCGTCGTCTTGCCGTGCTCCTGCCGGTAGGCGGTGCCGCGCGTATCCGGCATGTAAAAGGAATCCATCTCGATCAGGCAGAGACGCCCGCGCGCAATCTGCACGTCGACATGCCGTTCGACACGGTCGTAGATCGCAAGCTCGGTCGCGCGGATGCCGTAAAGCGCTTCGAGATCTTCGAGCGGCACCTTGAAGAAGGTGAACTGATCGCCTTCGAAATCCTGCGACAGGGTGAAACCCAGCATCGCCTCGGGTGCTGCGCCCGACGTCGCCAGCACCTCGATCCAGAGATCGACATAGCAGTTGGTTTCGGGCCATGCCCGCTCGCCTGCATGCAGCACGTGCTGCCGGTAGGTTTCCGGGCTGATCCCAGAGAAGACCGATGTCGTCGACGTCATCAGCCCCACAGCGTTTTCCGTACGCTCGCCGGCCACGCCTTCACGTCGAGCCCATGGTGGTGGAAGAGGGCGAGCGCGATGCGCTCCAGGCCGAAGCCGACGCAGGCCGTGTGTGCGACGCTGCCGTCTTCGAGATTGAGGCCCCACTTCAAGCCGAAGGAATCCTGATGGTAGTTGAAGCTCATGCAGGCGGTTGGGTTGGCAGCCGAGGTGATCGGGATCAGCAGTTCGAACTTCAGGTTCTGGTCACGCTGGTTGTTGACCATCATCTTGCCGGCCCGGCCGAAGAACGGGTCGTTGGCGACGTCGATGGTCACATCGAGGCCGACCTGCTTCATCATCTCGACGCCGCGATCCATCCAACGCTGGCGGAAATCGGTGACGTGCTGTTCCTTCCCCATACAGACATATTCACGCATGCGGAACAGCTGCTGGCGGGCGGGATCCTTCGACGGCTCATGGCGGAAGCAGTAGGACTGCAGATCGAACAGGCCGCCCGTCTTCGGCAGGTTGCCGCGCTTGGCGACCGTCGGATAGAGCGGATAGCAAGCCGCCGGCGTCAGCACGATGTCGGTGGCCTTCTGGTCCTTGGTCCAGTCATCGCCGACTTCCATGCATTGCAGCAGGCTCATATGGTCGAGCTCGCTGCCGCAGAAGCTGTGCACCGTGCCGGCAAGTTGCGGGAAGCTCTTCATGTAGCCGCTCTTTTCGAAGAGTGCGCGGTTCATGCCGGGCGGGAAACGCATCGCCTCGGCGCCGTCGGCGCCGCCGAACGTATCGATCAGCCGTTCGAAGGCGGTTATGACATCTTCGAACTGGCCGCTGCGGCCGTAAAGACCGTCGACGCCGGTATCGATCAGCAGGCCGGACTCGAAGAGCCGGTCCAGAAACGAGGTCTGCATATCCATGACTTTACCCCAGTAGGCTAGTGTCCTGCTTATGGACGAGAAGCATGCTCGACGTATTGCCGAGGATGCGGTCGTTCGAGATCATGAGCTGTGCGGAATGCGCGTCCCGCAGATGGCGACCGAGGCTGAAGGGCGTGCCGTTCTTGTAGCCCATGATGCCGCAGATCAGCATGGCGTGATTGACGATCTCCAGGATCGTCTCGGAAGAGGCGATCTTGACGTTGTTCATCGCCACCGCAAAGCCCATCGATGACAGCCTGTCGGGATCGGCCTTGGCATCTTCATAGGCCTTGAGGCCGGCAACCACGTTGGATTTCACCATCTGCAGCAGGTTCGAGACCTCGGCGAGGCGGAGTGCGCCGGGCGGCTGGGAATCCGGCGCCTTGCGGGCGGCGGCGCGCACGAAGGACTGGGCGCGGGCCACCGCATCGACCGCGATGCCATACCAGACGCCGCTCCATAACAGGTGCGAAGATGCGAGCATCGATTGCGCCGCGATCTCCGCAAAAGGCTTCGGCAGGATCTGATGCGCCGGCGCTTGACCCTTGAAGAGGAAGCCGTCGGAGCAGGTGCCGCGCATGCCGAGCGTATTCCAGGCATGCGTTTTCTCGAGCGTGTACTGGTCCTTCGTAAAGGCCGTCAGCACCTGATCGGAGGAGGCTGCCTGCGCATGGGCGCGCGAGGTGATGAGGATGGCGTCGGCATGCGAGCCGTAGGAAATGACGGTCGCATCCTTTTCGAGCCGGCAGCGATCGCCGTCGACCTCGACTGCGCAAATGCTGTTGCGCAGGTTTCCGCCAATCCCGCCCTCGGTGGTGGCGGATGCGATCAGCAGCTGTTCGGCGGCGATGCGGCGCATGAAGTCGCAATGCCATTCGCTGTCGGCGCCGTGTTCGACGAGGCTCGAGAGCTTGATATGATGCATGGCGAAGACCATGGCGCTTGCTGCGCAAGCCTGGCCGAGCATCGAACACAATTCGGCGATCTCGGTGATCGAGGCCGATTCACCGCCGAGATGGCGCGGCACCTGGATGCCGAGCAGCCACTCGGCCTTCATCGCATCCACGGCTTCCCGGGGGAAGCGGCCTTCGACGTCAACGGCATCCGCATGTTTTGCCGCGATTTCGGCAACACGGGCCACCCGCGCGACAAGACCGTCCTCTATAATCTTGACGGGAAAATTCATCAGGCGACCTTCCGGCCGTCCCGGATGAGATCGACCGTCTTGGCGATGGCCGAGATACTTGCGAAGGATTTGCGGTTCAGGAGATTGTCGGGAAATTCGATGTCGAACGCCTCTTCAATGCCCAGCATCAGCTGCACCGAAGCAAAGGAGGTCAGACCTGCGGCATAAAGATCGGCATCGTCGGCGACCTGGTCGATTGCGACAGGAAGCTTGCCGAATTTGGCTACGAGGTCGCGGATTGTCTTATTCATCCCATCACTCCAAGATTCTCATGATCCCGATCCGGCGTTCATCGCCTTGTCATGAGCGTTCTTTTAGTGCGGAAAACAGAACATTCCGCTAATGGGTTGGGTTAAAGATGACTGTTGCTCATAGTTACGTTTTTAGCGATCCTTCCGGCAAAAGCCCGAATAGTCGTTTTTTGTCAGCTGCCTAAGATCATTCCAGCGCCAATGCTCTGTGGGGCTTGCGGTACGGCGAGTACAGAAATGATACGGAAAAGCCCCGCTTGCCTCAATCGGCAGGCGGATAGGAATGCTTACCGCCGCGATAATCCGATACGGAATAACAACCGTCGCCCATGGCCCGAACCGTGCTTCCGCTGATGACGGCCTTGCCGTGGCCGCCCGGAATATCGAGGATGTAGGTCGGCTGGCAGAGGCCGGAAATCCGCCCGCGCAGCGCCGCCACGATCTTCTGCCCCTCCTCGATCGTCAGCCTGAAATGACCGGTGCCGGGCGCCAGATCAGGATGATGGAGGTAATAGGGTTTGACGCGGATCTCGACGAAAGCCTTCATCAGTTCCGCAAGCACGTCGGGATCGTCGTTGACCCCTCTGAGCAGCACCGACTGGCTGACCATGGCAATGCCGGCATCGATGAGGCGGGCGCAGGCCGCGCGCGCTTCCGCCGTCAATTCCCTGGCATGGTTGGCATGCAGCGCGATATAGACGGTCTTGCCGCTCGCCTTGAGCGCCGCGATCAGCGCCGCATCGACCTTCTCCGGATCGATGACGGGAACGCGGGTGTGAAAGCGCACGATCTTCACATGCGCAATCCCCGCGAGCGCCTCCATGATCTCGCGGAGCCGGCGTGACGACACCACCAGCGGATCGCCACCGGTCAGAATGACCTCCCAGATTTCCTGATGGCTTCTGATATAAGCGAGCGCAGCCTCCATCGCAGCCGCATCGAGCGTGCCGAGGCCCTGCGGCCCCACCATTTCGCGGCGGAAGCAGAAGCGGCAATAGACCGGGCAGACATGCACGGCCTTGAGCAGCACGCGATCGGGATAACGGTGCACGATGCCTTCGACGGGACTGTGGGCGTGGTCGCCGATCGGATCGGCGCGTTCTTCGGGCGCGACGACGAGTTCGGCGGGGTCAGGCACGAATTGCCGTGCGATCGGGTCGTCGGGATCGGCGCGATCGATCAGCCTGGTGACGACAGGCGTCAGGGCGATTGCGTAACGCGCGGCCACCTCTTCGAGCGCCGCGCGGTCGGCCGGCGCGGCAAGCCCCGCCTTCATCAGATCGTCGACACTCTTGATCGACTTGACGGCATTCATCGTCCGTACTCCGCAACCGGCGCCCAGAGCACCTGATCGATGCGCGATGCCCCCGTCGCCAGCATCACCAGCCGGTCGAAGCCGAGCGCGATGCCGCTCGCCTCCGGCATCAGCGCCACTGCAGCCAAAAAATCCTCGTCGATCGGATAGGTCTCGCCGTAGACCCGCGCCTTCTCGGCCATCTCGATCTCGAAACGCCGCCGCTGTTCGGCCGCATTGGTGAGCTCGCCGAAGCCATTGGCAAGCTCGACGCCGCAGGCATAGAGCTCGAAACGCTCGGCAACCCTGGGATCGCGCGCCGAGGGACGCGCAAGGGCCGCCTCCGAGACCGGATATTCGTCGAGGATGGTGATGCGGCCGAAGCCGAGATGCGGCTCGACCTTTTCGACCAGCACCCGGCTGAAGAGGTCGGCCCAGCCGTCGTCATCGGCAACACGCATGCCGACGCGCCTGAGTTCGGCCGCCAGATGATTACGATCGGTCGAGCCGTCGGCGGCGACCGAGGCGAGAAGTTCGATGCCGGCATGCCGCTCGAACGCTTCTGCAACGCTGATCCGCTCCGGCCCGGCAAAAGGATCGCTTTCAGCGCCGCGATATGTAAGCTTCGGCGTCTTCACTGTTTCGGCCGCAAGCGCCAGCATGCGCACGCAATCCATCATCAGGCTCTCATAGCTTTCGCCGGTGCGATACCATTCAAGCATGGTGAACTCGGGGTGATGCAGCGGCCCGCGCTCGCGATTGCGGTAGACATGGGCGAAACACGAGATGCGCTGCTCGCCCGCCGCCAGCAGCTTCTTGCAGGCGAATTCCGGCGAGGTGTGCAGATAGAATGGCGCCCTCTGCCCGTCCGTCGTCAGGGCTTCCGTTCCGAAGGCGTGGAGATGCGCCTCGTTCCCCGGGGAGATCTGCAACGCTGCCGTATCGACCTCAATGAAATCCTCGCGCGCGAAAAATCCGCGCAACGCCGCCTGGATCGCATTGCGCCCGATCAGGAACGGGCGGCGATCGGCATGCACGGACGGGGTCCACCAGGGGGACGCTTTGGCCGAAAAGTTCATTCCAAGCTTTCTTCGCCGGAGAAGCCGGTATGGGGGTGGCTATTTCCCGGATTTTAGGTTAGTTGCGCCCCCAAAGAAAAACATTTGCGTCTTTGGGGCGTCTCGACAGTCATCTACGACGCCGAAAGCCGAGTTACAAGGAAGTCTTATGGTCAAGGTCATCGCCTCTTCGGTCCGCAAGGGCAACGTGCTCGACGTGGACGGCAAGCTCTACGTCGTTCTCACCGCCCAGAACTTTCATCCGGGCAAGGGCACGCCGGTCACCCAGGTCGACATGCGCCGCATCGTCGACGGCGTGAAGGTGTCCGAGCGCTGGCGCACCACCGAACAGGTCGAGCGCGCCTTCGTCGAAGACGTCAACTTCCAATATCTCTATGAAGATGGCGAGGGCTTCCACTTCATGAACCCGGCGACCTACGACCAGGTGGTCGTCAGCCAGGAAACTATGGGCGACCAGAAGGCCTATCTGCAGGAAGGCATGACCTGCATCCTGTCGATCCACGAAGGTATCCCGCTGGCGCTCGAGCTGCCGCGCCACGTCACCCTCGAAATCGTCGAGACCGAACCGGTCGTCAAGGGCCAGACGGCGTCCTCTTCCTACAAGCCGGCCATGCTCTCCAACGGCATCCGCACCTCGGTTCCCCCGCATATCGACGCCGGCACCCGTGTCGTCATCGCGACGGAAGACAATTCCTACGTCGAGCGCGCCAAGGACTGATCCTGGTTTCGACCCATCAGGAGGCCGGCTCGCGCCGGCCTTTTTGTATCCGCCGCCTTTACAGCATGATGTTCAAAACCGCGCACGGTTTTCAATGCTCTAAAGATGCGGATTGCGCGGCCGATACTTCTGCACGAGCTTCTGGTTGATCTCGGCGGCTCCCGGCATGTTGGCACTGAGATAGACTGGCGCATCGCCGGCTTTCGCAAGCTCAGAGGCAACCTCGGCAAAGACGGCATTGATGATCGTCACCCCGACCGCCGTCGAGACCGGTCCGACCCGAAGCCCCGTGCCTTCGAGGTCGACAACGGCGTCACCGGGCGGCAATCCGTTGTCGAGCACGACATCGGCGACGTCGGCGAGCCGCCGGCGGCCATTGGCGATCGCTGAGGAATAGGCGATCGAGGTGATGGCGATCACCTTTGCGCCGATTTCGCGCGCATAGTCGGCCGCCTCGATCGGCGCGGCGTTCACGCCGGAATTGGAAGCGATGATGATGACATCGCCCGGCTGCATGCCGTAACGCTCCAGCATCGGCCGCACCAGGCCCTGCGTGCGCTCATAGACCGAACTGATGACCGCACCCTCGTGCAGCATGGCCGAGCCGACGAGCACCGGCACGGTGAAGGCAAGCCCGCCGGCACGGTAGTGCACCTCTTCCGCCAGCATGTGCGAATGGCCGGTGCCGAAGACATAGACACGCTTGTCGCTGCGGGCGGCATCGAGAATGACCGCTGCTGCCTGTGCCATCGGCTCGGCAAGCGCCTGCTTCAACGTCTCCAACCGGCCGATCAGGTTGGAGAAATAGACATCGGTAATGTCGGTCATCCCGCTTCTCCTTACGTTCAGGCCGCCTCGCCGGCAAGCCAGGTGGCGGTGACGGCAAGGGCGTCGGTGAGATGGACGAGGTCGGCGCGCGCGCCCGGCGAGAGGTGACCGCGATCGGGAAGTCTCAGGAAACGGGCGGGATAAAGGGTCGCCATGCGCAAAGCCTCGGCGAGCGTCAGGTCCAGATAGGTGACGCCGTAGCGGATCGCCGAGATCATGTCGACATCTGACCCGGCCAGCGTGCCGTCGGAAAGCACCAGCTTCGAGCAGAAGCCGCCCCTTTCGCGCCGGACGGTACGCCCGTTCAGTGTGAACGAATCCTTCTCAGAGCCGACGAGCGACATCGCATCGGTGACGAAGAACAGCTTGCCTTCGCCGCGCTTTGCCCGCAGCGCCGTGCGTAGGGCTTTCGGATCGACGTGATGACCATCGGCAATGATGCCGCACCAGGTCGAGGGATGATCAATCGCCGCACCGACGAGGCCGGGGGCGCGATGCCCCATCTGGCTCATTGCGTTGAAGAGATGCGTCACACCCCGCGCGCCGGCATCGAAACGTTCCTCCGCCGCTTCGCTCGAACAATCGGAATGGCCGATGCTGATGGTGACGCCTGCTTCCGCAAGTTCGCGCACCTGGGCCACCGTCACCTGCTCTGCCGCCATGGTGACGAGCAGGGTGCCGATGGCCTCCCGCGCCTGGATGAAGGCTTTGACATCGCTGTTCTCAACCGGCCGCATCAATTCGGCCAGATGCGCGCCTTTGCGCGCGGGCGCCAGATGCGGTCCCTCGAGATGCAGCCCGGCGACGCCACGGTTTGCCTTGACGGCTTCCTTCGCCGCGTCGATGGCAGCATTGGTCGCCTCTGACGTGTCGGTGATCAGCGTCGGCAGCAGCGATGTCGTGCCGTAGGGCCGGTGTCCGCCGGCGATGATATCCATCGACGCGGCGGAGGGCTCGTCGTTCAGCATCCGGCCGCCGCCGCCATTGACCTGTGCATCGATGAAGCCCGCCGACAGGACGCCGCCGGCCAGCGTTATCGTCTCGCCGGCAGGCAGATCGCTTCTTGCGATGATCGCTTCGACGCGGCCGCCGGCAACGACGAGCGCCTTGTCGTCATGGAAACGATCGCCGTCGAAGATGCGGGCGCCGATGAAGATCTTGCGGATCATCAGACCGTCTCCGTCACCTTGAGCAGGTTTGCGGGCCGGTCGGGATCAAAACCCTTACGGCGTGTCACCGATTCGATCAGCCGGTAATAGACGAGCAGCGATACCAGCGGATCGAGGAGGCCGTTGCCCGTCGTCGGCACGCGCAGATTGATGCCGGAGAGCGGCTGGGTGGAGAAGCCGACGGTGGTGGCGCCAAGCTTCTGCAGGCGCTCCAGCGCTTGGCCGTTATTGGCGAAGGCGGCATCGTCGGGGGCGAAGGCGACGATCGGAAAGCCCGGCTGCACCAGGCGCATCGGGCCATGCATCAGTTCCGCGAGCG
This sequence comes from Rhizobium lentis, assembly GCF_017352135.1. Taxonomy (NCBI): domain Bacteria; kingdom Pseudomonadati; phylum Pseudomonadota; class Alphaproteobacteria; order Hyphomicrobiales; family Rhizobiaceae; genus Rhizobium; species Rhizobium lentis. The sequence continues at coordinate 1,709,165 of NZ_CP071454.1, read as the reverse complement.
AGAAGGCCTCGGCATGCAGGCCGGAGGTTTCCTTGGCCTTCAGCGCCGCTTCGAGCGCGATCGCAAAAGCGGGGCCGCGGCCGGCCGTATAGAGCGAGGTGGCATTGAACAGCACCTCCTCGGCGGCGGCCGTGTCGATCCCGGCGGTGGCCGAAAGCGCCTCCGGCAGCTTGGCGAGCGCGGTCTGCAGGTCGGAAACGCCGCCGATCGCGGCTGTCACGCCGGAAAGGGCGGCGACGGAGGCAATGAAGGATTTCGTCGCCGCGACGCTCTTTTCGGCGCCGGCATTGAGGCCGAGAACGATATCGGCCTGTTTTGCGAGTGGGCTGTCGATGACGTTGACGACGGCGATGGTGGTTGCGCCACCCTTCTTGGCCGCATCCTGCAGGGCGACGATATCGGGACTTGCACCCGACTGCGAGACGGTGAAATGGACGCCGCCCTTAAGATGCAGCGCGGCGCCATAGACGGAAGCGATCGACGGACCGACCGAGGCGACCGGAATACCGCAGGTGATCTCGAAGAGATATTTGAAGAAGGTGGCAGCATGGTCCGAGGAGCCGCGCGCGGCCGTCGTCACCACGCTCGGACGGGCGGACGAAAACAGCCGGGCAATCTCGGTGAAGACCGGTTTTTCCTTTTCGAGAAGCGTGGCCACCACCCCTGGCGACTGGCCGGCTTCCTGCAGCATCAGCGACTGGTTCTCACTCATAGGTCATCTCCGATTCTCAATTCGGCAACGAAATCGTAAGCATCGCCACGATAGTGCGAGCGGGTGTATTCGACGACGCGCTGGTCCTCCAGCCGTGAAACGCGTTCAATCAGAAGCGCTGGCGCGCCTGATTTGACGTTCAGCATCGCGGCGGAAGACGGGTCGAGCGTTACCGCCGTCAGCCGCTGCAGCGCCCGCACGGGCCTGTGGCCGTTGGCCGCCAGCGCATCGTAGAGCGATCCCTCGCCGCCGGCATCGCCGCCTAAGAACTTGATCGGCACCACGGCGCGTTCGATCGCCAGTGGCAGGCCGTCGGCAAGACGCAAGCGGTCGAGCCTCAGCACCGGTTCGTCGCTGCCAAGTCCAAGCAGGAAGGATTCCTCCGGGGACGGCGTATTGACCGCCCGCGACAATATCCGTGCGGCTGGAAGACGTCCGCGCGAACGCATATCGGCGGAGAAGGAGGAGAGCCGCCAGAGCGACTGCTCCATACGCTCCACTCTGCTCGATACGAAGGTACCGCTCCCGTGGCGCGATTCCAACGCGCCGGAGGCCATCAGGTCACGATAGGCGGTACGCACGGTGACACGGCCAAGCTTGAGACCCTCGGCAAGATCGCGTTCGCCAGGAAGTGCGGTGCCGGGCTTCAGCAACCCCTCCTGCATAAGGCCCGTCAACGCCTGCGCCAGCCGCTTGTAAAGCGGTCCGGTCAGCGCTTCATCGCGCAGGCCGCGGCTGTTCAGTTCCGCTATCAGACTGGTTCTATCCATGGCGGAACAATAGAACCTATTTAGAACCAATCGGCAAGGCAGAATCCAGTGCGGACAAGAAAAAACCCTCGGCGGAGAACCGACGAGGGTTTCATAGCGGCTAACCTTGACAGCCATGCGTTCACCGAAACTCAGCTCTTGCTGAAGATATAATCCGTCTCTTGGCGCAGCACTTCGCCGGGGCGCAGCACGGCATTCGGGAAGCCTTGGTGATTGATGGCATCCGGCCAAACCTGCGTCTCCAGGCAGAAGCCGGCGAACGGGCCGTATCTTCGCCCGCCTAGGCCGGGAGCCCCGGTGTTCAGCTTGAAACCGGCATAGAACTGCACGCCCGGCTCGGTGCTGCGCACCTCCAGCGAGACGCCGGAATAGAGACTGCGGGCAAGCGCGACGGTCCGCTTGGCGGTTCGTTCTGCGGAGAGGCAGAAATTATGATCGTACAGCACCTGCTCGCTGCCGACGAAACGCTTCATCGGCGCCATCTCGCGGAAATCGAATTCAGTGCCGGCGACCGAGCGGATTTCGCCGGTTGGCACCTGCTTCTCGTCGGTCGGCAGATAGTGTTCGGCCGCGATCATGATGTCATGGCCGAGCGCATCCTCGCGGCCGTCGAGATTGAAATAGGCGTGCTGGCAGACATTGGCAAGCGTCGGCTGGTCGCTGGTCGATTCGTAGGTGATCGACAATTCGCCATTGCCGTGCACCCAGAACGTTGCCTGGATGGTGCAATTGCCGGGGTAGCCGGCACGGCCATCGGGGTCGACGATCTTCATCACCAGCCGGTCGACAGCGTGCTCGACGATCGTCCAGTTGCGCTTGGCGATATTGTCGCTGCCGCCATGCAGATGCGTGACGCCGTTTTCGTTCGGCTCCAGCTGATAATCCTTGCCGTCGAGCGTAAACCTGCCGCCGCCGACGCGGTTGGCGCAGCGGCCGGGCGTCGCGCCGAAATAAGCCGAATAGAGGGGATAGCTGTCGAAATCGTCGAAGCCGAGCTGTAGCGGCGCGCCATGGCCTTCGAGGCGCAGGTCCTGAATCACTGCGCCCCAAGTGATGATTCTGGCGGTCAGCCCGCCGCCCCTGATCTCGACCCGATCGACGGTCTCGCCCGACTTCGTCCGCCCGAAAACTTCCCGCTTCAACTTATCCGACATGATCGATCGTCCGTTCTTGGCGCATCCGATTCAAGACGCGCGGCGCTATAGGGTTCGACTGGAACCTGCCCGCATTTGCCTCAAACCGCAACCGTGGGATTAGCAGAAACGCCGCTCAGAGATCCATGCCGATCTCTTCGACGTCATAGGGCGTCGTCTGGTAGATCTCGTTGATCCAGTTGCCGAACAGGAGATGCGCATGGCTGCGCCAGCGGTTCTGCGGCGGAAGTGCGGGATCGTTATGCGGGAAGTAATTGTGCGGCATCTTGATCGGCACGCCGGCATTGACGTCGCGGAAATACTCGTCGGAGAGCGAGGTGGAATCATATTCCACATGGTTGAACATGTAGAGCCGCCGTCCTCTCTTCTCATGTACGAGACAGACGCCCATCTCGCTGGATTCCATCAGGATCTCCAGGCTGTCCGATTTTTCGATATCGGCGCGGCGCACCTCGGTCCAACGTGACACCGGCACCTCGAAATTGTCGGAGAAACCGTTGAGATAGATCGAGGAGGGCTTGAGATTCCGGTGACGATAGACGCCGAAGGCCTTCTCCTTCAGCTCGTACTTCGGAACGCCGTGGAAGTGATAGATCGCTGCCATCGCGCCCCAGCAGACGTTCATCGTCGAATGCACGTTCGTTTCCGTCCAGTCAAGAATCTGCTGCATCTCCGGCCAATAGGTGACGTCCTCATAGGGCAGGAGCTCGATCGGCGCCCCTGTTATGATGAAACCGTCGAACTTGCGCTGTTTTACCTCTTCCCAGGTCTGGTAAAAAGCCAGCAGGTGATCTTCGGAGGTGTTCTTCGCCTTGTGGCCGCCGATGCGGATAAGCGACAGCTCCACCTGCAGCGGCGAGGCGCCGACAAGGCGGGCCATCTGCACTTCGGTCTTGATCTTGTTCGGCATCAGGTTGAGCAGCCCGATCTGCAGCGGTCTTATATCCTGACGGATCGCCATCGTCTCGGTCATCACCCGCACACCCTCTTGAACCAGGGTTTCGAAAGCGGGCAGCGTATCGGGGATCTTGATGGGCATTGCGGTCACTCGATCAAAACAAAAAAACCGGCGGCGACAAAAAATCGCTACCGGTCCGCACGCGGCCCTTTAGCGACTTTTTTAACGTGGCTGCAAGCCGGCCGGCCAAATCACCACGGAGCCTTTAATTAGCCCCAGTCGAAGCGCGAATCAACTCCGAAAGCATGCAGGCGCTACCCACGCAAGGCTCATCACAGTTTAATGACTGATAGAATCTGTTGATAGACCGGTAACGCCACCATGTTAATAATGACAGTATGGGCGGTGTTGGAAAAGCGTGATGGCAGAAAAGATCGAGGGGAGGCCGGGAATCCGGAGGCAGGATAGGGTAGGGTATGATTTCAGCCTGACATATCGCCTCGGGGTGATGTTCTCAGCATTCTGGAATTCGCACGTGCGCGGCAAGGTGCTGTTTCTGGCGACTGTGCTCATTCTCGTCATCCTGCTGACCGCCTACGGCCAGGTTATCCTCAACGAGTGGAACGCTCCCTTCTACGATTCGCTGGAACGCCGCGACCTCGGCGAATTCTTCCATCAGCTCGAAATCTTCGCGATGATCGCCGGCACGCTGCTGCTGCTCAATGTGCTGCAGGCCTGGCTGAACCAGATGACGGCGCTCTATATGCGCGAGGGCCTGTCGCGCGATCTGGTCGACCAGTGGCTGAAGCGCAAGCGGGCACTGCGGCTCGCCTCCAGCGGCCTGATCGGCGTTAACCCGGACCAGCGCCTGCACGAGGATTCGCGTAACCTCGCCGAGAGCACGACCGGGCTCGTTCTTGGCCTCTTGCAGTCGACCATTCTTCTGGTGAGCTTCATCGGCGTCCTCTGGGAGCTGTCGAGCGGCTTCGTCTTCCACATCAGCGGCCACAGCTTCTCGATCCCCGGCTACATGGTCTGGGCGGCGATCTTCTATGCCGCTTCCGCATCGGTGCTGAGCCAGGTCGTCGGCCGCAAGCTGGTCAAGCTCAATGCCGACCGCTTCTCGAAGGAGGCCGAGCTTCGCTTCACGCTGATGCATGCCAATGAGAACATGCCGGCGATCACCGTTGCCCGCGGCGAGGAGAACGAGCGCCGCCGCATCAACACCGACATCAGCTCGGTATTGAGGGTCGTCAAGCGGCTCGCCATGGCCAACACCAACCTCACCTGGGTTTCAGCCGGTTACGGCTGGCTGGTGATCGTCATTCCGATCATCGTCGCCGCTCCCGCCTATTTCTCCGGCGGTCTCACGCTCGGCCAGCTGATGATGTCTGTCGGCGCCTTCAACCAGGTGAATACGGCGCTGCGCTGGTATGTCGCTAATTTCGGTCCGATCGCCGAATGGCGCGCCACGCTGATGCGCGTCACCGATTTCCGCCAGGCCCTCCTCGATATGGACGAGGACTACGACCTGAAGGACAGCATCGCCTATGAAAACACAGCACCTGATACGCTGACGCTGAAGGATATCGTCATCAACGCCAAGATCGGCGAAGACATCGAGGAATGCGGCGGTTTCCGCCTGCGCGAAACCGACGTAACGATCAAGGCCGGCGAAAAAATCATGATCAACGGCGATCACAGCGTCAACCGCAAGCTGCTGTTCCAGGCCATGGCCGGCCTCTGGCCGTGCGGCAGCGGCACGATGGGCCTGCCGCCGGTCGACGATATGCTGTTCGTTCCCCAGATTGCCTATGTTCCCGGCGGCACGCTGCGCGAGGCGCTGGCCTTTCCAGAAAACCCTGATGCCTATGATAAATCAGCCGTCGAAGCAGCCCTTGAAAAGGCCGGCCTGCATTCGCTGATCGCAAGGCTCGATACCCGCGCCCGCTGGGACAAGCTGCTTGATAGCGACGAACAGAAGGCGATCGGCTTTGCGCGCCTGCTGCTGGTACGCCCACGCTGGATCATCTTCGACGAAGTGCTTGAGGGCATGGAGCCGGAATGGCAGGAAACGATGGCGAGGCTGCTGACCTCCATGCCCGAAACCGGCATGATCTATATCGGCCGCTCCGAAGCCTATCTTGAGGTGCTGCAGCCGCGCGTGCTGCATCTGCAGGCTCTGCCGTCGAGATCCGAGGAGCCGCAGCAGACCGCCGCCCGGACCGGCGCCAGCGCCAGTGTGGGAACTGCGGCAGTGCCCGCGCCGGCGCTCTAACCCGACCGCCACAGGGCTGCGAACAGAAACCGGCAGGTCGAAAAAATCAACCTTCCAGCTCTTCCCTCAGCATTTCGAGCTCCAGCCACTCTTCTTCCATTTTTGTCAGACCGGTGCGCAGCTTCTCCATCTCCGCCGCAAGCCGGTTGAAAGCTGCAGGATCGCGCGTGAAAAGATTGGGATCGGCCATTACCTGTTCTCGCTTGGCGATCTCGGCTTCGGCCTTCGCCATTTCCTTCGGCAGGTTGTCCAGCGCGAATTTCTGCTTGAAGGAGAGCTTGCCCTTCGAGCCGCCCGCGGCAGGTGTCGGCTCCTGGCTCTTCGGCCGCTCCGCCGCCTTCTTGCGCTCTTCAAGCGCGCCCTTGCGCTGGGCAAGCATGTCCGAATAGCCGCCGGCATATTCAATCCAGCGACCATCAGGCGCATCAGGTATGGCGGGTGCGATCGTCGAAGTTACGGTGCGGTCGAGAAAATCGCGGTCGTGGCTGACGAGAATGACGGTGCCGGGAAAGCCTGCGACGATTTCCTGCAGGAGGTCGAGCGTCTCGATATCGAGATCGTTGGTCGGCTCGTCGAGGATCAGGAGGTTTGCCGGCCGCGACAGGATGCGCGCCAGCATCAGCCGCGCGCGCTCGCCGCCGGAGAGGCTCTTGATCGGCGTTCGCGCCTGTTCCGGCTGGAACAGGAACTCCTTCATGTAGCCGGTGACGTGCCGCTGTTCGCCGTTGACGATCAGGTTTTCGCCGCGCCCGTCCGTCAGATAGTTCGCAAGCGTATTCTCGGGATCGAGATCCTCGCGCTTCTGGTCGAGCGTCGCGATCTCCAGATTGGTGCCAAGCTTGACGGTGCCGCTATCGGGCGACAGCTGGCCGGTCAGCATCTTCAGCAGCGTCGTCTTGCCGGCGCCGTTCGGTCCGACCAGACCGATGCAATCGCCACGATGCACACGGATCGAGAACGGTGCAACGATTGCCCGGTCGCCGAATCTCTTGGTGATCTTCTCGGCCTCGATTACCAGCTTGCCGGATTCCTGCGCATCCGAGACCGTCGCCTGCACCGTGCCCTGCGGCCCCTTGTGGCCGCGATACTGCGATCGCATCGTCTGCAGTTCGCCCAAGCGGCGCATGTTGCGCTTGCGCCGCGCCGTCACACCGTAGCGCAGCCAGTGTTCCTCACGCTCGATCGCCTTGCCGAGCTTGTGCTGCTCCAGTTCCTCGGCCTCCAGCACCTGGTCGCGCCAGGCTTCAAAATGCGCAAAGCCCCTGTCGAGCCGGCGCGAGGCGCCGCGGTCGAGCCAGACGGTCGCGGTCGAGATCTTTTCGAGAAAGCGGCGGTCATGCGAGATGAGCACCAGGGCGCTGCGGGTCTTCTGCAGCTCGCCTTCAAGCCATTCGATGGTCGGCAGATCGAGATGGTTGGTTGGCTCGTCGAGCAGGAGAATGTCGGGCTCCGGCGCCAGCACGCGGGCAAGGGCGGCGCGGCGCGATTCGCCGCCGGACAGGGTGCTCGGATCCTCCTCGCCGGTCAGGCCGAGATGGGACAGCAGATAGGTGACGCGATACGGATCGTCGCCCGGTCCAAGCCCGGCCTCGGCATAGGCCTGAACCGTGTTGAAGCCGGCAAAGTCGGGCGCCTGCTCGAGATAACGCACCGTCGAGGAGGGGTGGCGAAAAACCTCGCCGGACTGCGCCTCGACCAGACCGGCGGCGATCTTCAGCAGTGTCGATTTGCCCGAGCCGTTGCGCCCGACGAGACAGATCTTGTCGCCGGGCTCGACCTGAAGTGCGGCGCCAGCCAGAAGGGGTGCGCCGCCGAAGCTCAGGTAGATATCGTCGAGTTTCAGGATGGGAGGGGCCAAAAATCAGACTCCGGAAAGATCATAGGGGCGGGCGAGCACGATCGCTCGGCCGCTGCCGAGCGAAAAGCGAACCTTGCCTTCGGCGACGTTGGAAATGGTGCGCGACGAGCCGAAAGGCAGGTGGAAATCTGTGAGCGGATAACGCGCGTTCTCGATGGAAAGCCCCGTCAGTTCGCTGAATCCCGGCACGGAAAACAGGCTGTCCTTGGGAAGGTCCAGTTCGATGGTGCCGGCAAGCAGCGGCACGGCCTCTTCCTTGCCCGAGGTCAGGAGCACATCGAAGCCATCTTCGGCCAGATTGACGGCCGACAGCAGATGCTGAAGCGCGTGATCGGAGCGTTCGCCGCCGAGCGCTCCGGCCAGGATCAGTCGCCGCGCCCCGCGCGCGATTGCTTCCGATACGGCGATTTCTCCGTCCGTCGCTGCCTTGGCCGCGGGATAAGGCTGTTTCGGCACATGGGGAAATGCACCTTCGAGATCGGCCGGCGTCGAATCGAAGTCGCCCACCCAGAGCTCCGGCGTAACACCGAGTGCAGCCGCATGCCGCATGCCACCGTCGGCCGCAATGAAACGGCTGCCGCTGATGGCGCGTCGTAGCCGTTCCGTCAGGCTGAGTTCGCCGCCGAGCAGGATGGTGAAGGTGGATTTGCTCATGGGCATTGCCCTTAGCGCAAACGGGGGTCGAGGGGAAGGGGCCTAGGGATGGGCGGGTTTCCCTCAGCCCGGCGTGTCCTTGTCGCGCGACAGGAAGACCGCCTCGTAGCCGCCGATGAAACGCTCGAAAAGCGCTGCGAAACGCTCGACATCCTGCTCCGGCCAATCGGAGACAATCTCGGAGATGATCGCCAGCTTCTGCGCAAGGATCTCGGCGAGCAGGGCCTGGCCGGCCTCGGTTATAACAACGACGATCCGCCGCGCATCGGCCTGCGAGGCTTCGCGCCGCAGCACGTTGCGCCCAACCATCTCGGCCACCACCCGGCTTGCCCGCGAGGGATCGATGCGCAGCATCTCTGCAATCATACCGACCGTAACCTCACCGGTCGGCTGGGCCCTGCGCACGGCGTCAAGCACGTCGAGATGTGAAAGCTCGAGACCCGGGGCTGCACTCTGGATCGCCAGCCGCCCGATCAGCCGCCGCCCAGTCATCAGCCGCATGCGCGCCATGCTCCGGCCGATGCGCTGCACGCTTTCGCCGTTCGGATCGACCGGGTTGTTCGACAGGGTCTTGGTCATCGCTTCATTCATGAAGGAACCATAACAGAGCGGGACGGGAAATTGAATATGCTCGTGTCATTCATGTGCCGTTGACAATTATATGCTGATAGCACATAAAAGCCGTCCAACCGGAATGACGATCCATGGACATGCAACTCGCGCCTGCGCCGCTCGTGACGGATCCTCGCCACCGGCTCATCCTCTTCTTCTTCCTGATGACCGCCATGTTCATGGCGACGCTGGACAATCAGATCGTTTCAACGGCGCTGCCGACGATCGTAGGAGAATTCGGCCATCTCGAACGTTTCGGCTGGATCGGCTCGGCCTACCTGCTGGCGCTCAGCGCCGTCATGCCGCTCTACGGCAAGCTCGGCGATCTTTTCGGCCGCAAATATGTGATGATGACGGCGATTGCGATCTTCACAGTCGGCTCTGCGGTCTGCGGCCTCGCCGTCTCGATGGACACGCTGATCGCCGCCCGCGTCCTGCAGGGGCTCGGCGGCGGCGGCATTATGGTATCGATCTTTGCCGTCAACGCTGATCTGTTCGAGCCGCGCGAGCGGGCGCGCTATCAAAGCTATTCCAGTCTCGTGCTGATGGCTTCAGGCGCAATCGGCCCGGTGCTCGGTGGTACGATGAGCGATCTCTTCGGCTGGCGTTCGATCTTCCTCGTCAATGTGCCGATCGGTTTCATTGTACTGACCGGCCTTGCCTTCATGCTGCCCTATCGTAAGCCGCATCGCCGCCCCAAAATCGATTATGCCGGTGCGTTGCTGATCGCGCTCACGACGACGAGCATTGTGCTTGCCACGGACAGCAGCGAATTGTTCGGCTCGTTGATCTCGCCGCAGAGCATGGGGATCGTCGCCTTCGGCATCGTTTGCGCCGTGATCTGGGTGTTAATCGAGCGCCGCGCGCCGGAGCCGATCGTTCCCCTGCAACTCTTTCGCAATCCGACCTTCAGCCTGCTCCTGGTGATGTCAGTCATGGGCGGCGCGATCGCCATCGGCATGGTCAACTATCTCGCCCTCTTCCTGCAGACCACGACCGGCCTTTCGCCGTCGGCGGCCGGCCTTCTCTTCATTCTGCTGACCGGTGGCCTCGTCTGCGGATCGCTGTCCGCCGGCCGCATCATCTCCATGACCGGGCGCTACAAACCCTTCGCCATCGCAAGCCTCACCTGCAGCGCCATTGCCTTCGCACTGATGTCGCAGGTCCACGCGGGAACGCCGATCGCCATCATCGGCGCAATCATGATGCTGCATGGAATCGGTATCGGTCTCGCCCAGCAGGTTCCCGTCATCGGCGTGCAGAATGCCGCTCCCGCCCGCGACGTCGGCGCGGCGACCGGCGCGGTGACGCTCTCGCGCATGGGCGGCGCCTCGATCGCCATATCAATCTATGGCGCAATCATTGCCTCCGGACTCGGCAGGGTCGGTGCCCCCATTCCCGGTGTTGTCGATATTGAGCAACTGACGCCGAAGATGATGGCTGCCCTTCCGGACGCGAGCCGCCAGGCCGTCGCCGATATCTATGCCGCCGCCTTCTCACCGCTGTTCATGACCTCCTGCGCCATTGCCTTGATCGGCCTTGCCGCCGCCATCATGCTGAAGCCGGTGCAGTTGCCTCGCGCCGGCGAGACGAAGCATCCGCAACCGGCGACGGCGGAAGCGGCGGAATAGTCCGATAGTATCGCGGGAATGCGTGACCAGCACGCGCTCCCTTATGGGAGAACAATCAGGAGCTGCGATTTTCCCGCATCGCCGCCACTCTCGGCCAGTCGCCTCAATCAGCCCGTTCTTTTTCCGCGCCGCCGACAAATCTCCGCTGCTTGACGGAACTTTCGCCATAATTTCATCCGAGCGAAGGGAGGCCTCAACGCCTGAGGCTTGCTAAAATGCAACGGCGCCACAATTAAACAGAGTCTCGCTATGCAACCGATGCGTAAATCAGCTACAGCAACGACTTGTATCGGCCTAGCGTGCAGCGCGAAATAGGGGTGCGCACCCTGTTGAGTTCCCCTTGCCAAGGCCGGTCCCAATCTGCGGCAAACCGGCAAAACAGCGACATGATGCGGAGAACCAGACTGGACAGCTTGACGACGTGGAAATCGCCCGCGCTTTCCAGTGATGCCATTTCCGCGCCGCGCCGCTTCGCCCGTCGCCTGGTGTTGCTTTCGGCCGTCGCCATGGCGTTGAACGGGTGTCAATCGCTGATCGAACAATCCTACCAGCCGAGCATCTCGCCTTCTTCCAATCCACAGATCGTCGACGAGGTGCAGAAGAACGACCCGCGTGCGGCGATGGGCGCCCGCGAGCATCCGCGCATCGTGGCAAGCTACGGCGGCGAATACAAGGATGCCAAGACCGAGCGTCTCGTCGCCCGCATCGCCGGCGCACTGACGGCGGTGTCGGAAAATCCGAGCCAGTCCTACCGTATCACCATCCTGAACTCGCCTGCCATCAACGCCTTTGCGCTGCCAGGCGGTTACCTCTACGTCACGCGCGGCCTGCTCGCCCTTGCCAACGACGCCTCGGAAGTCGCCGCGGTGTTGTCGCACGAAATGGGCCATGTGACGGCAAACCACGGCATCGAGCGGCAGAAGCGCGAAGAAGCGGAGGTCATCGCCAGCCGCGTCGTCGCCGAGGTCCTCTCCAGCGATATCGCCGGCAAACAGGCGCTCGCCCGCGGCAAGCTCAGGCTCGCCGCCTTCTCCCGCCAGCAGGAGCTGCAGGCCGATGTCATCGGCGTGCGCATGCTCGGCGAAGCCGGCTACGATC
>NZ_CP071454.1:1292500-1392500 GCF_017352135.1 Rhizobium lentis | reverse complement strand
ACAGGCGATGAAGGACGTGATACGCTGCGAAAAGCCGTGGGGAGCTGCGAATGAGCTTTGATCCATGGATCTCCGAATGGGGCAACCCACCTTAAATGCTTGGAAAATCTGATGCGCCGTTGGCGCAGGCAGTAGGAATTAGGCAATAGGCAGTGGTGGCGACACTATTGGCTAGTGCCTACTGGCTATTGCCTGATGCGTCGAAGACGCCTCAGGTTTCCAAGCATTGTGATAAGGTATCTGCACCTGAATCCATAGGGTGTAAGAAGCGAACGCAGGGAACTGAAACATCTAAGTACCTGCAGGAAAGGACATCAACCGAGACTCCGCAAGTAGTGGCGAGCGAACGCGGACCAGGCCAGTGGCAATTGTGATTAAAGTGGAACGCTCTGGAAAGTGCGGCCGTAGTGGGTGACAGCCCCGTACGCGTAGATATCACGATTGTCCTAGAGTAGGGCGGGACACGAGAAATCCTGTCTGAACATGGGGAGACCACTCTCCAAGCCTAAGTACTCGTGCATGACCGATAGCGAACAAGTACCGTGAGGGAAAGGTGAAAAGCACCCCGACAAGGGGAGTGAAATAGAACCTGAAACCGGATGCCTACAAACAGTCGGAGCCCGCAAGGGTGACGGCGTACCTTTTGTATAATGGGTCAACGACTTAGTGTAACGAGCAAGCTTAAGCCGGTAGGTGTAGGCGAAGCGAAAGCGAGTCTGAATAGGGCGTCATAGTTCGTTGCATTAGACCCGAAACCGAGTGATCTAGCCATGAGCAGGTTGAAGGTTGGGTAACACCAACTGGAGGACCGAACCCGCATCTGTTGCAATAGATTGGGATGACTTGTGGCTAGGGGTGAAAGGCCAATCAAACTCGGAAATAGCTGGTTCTCCGCGAAATCTATTTAGGTAGAGCGTCGAGCGAATACCCCCGGGGTAGAGCACTGGATGGGCTATGGGGACTCACCGTCTTACTGATCCTAACCAAACTCCGAATACCGGGGAGTACTACTCGGCAGACACACGGCGGGTGCTAACGTCCGTCGTGAAAAGGGCAACAACCCTAACCTCCAGCTAAGGTCCCCAAGTCATGGCTAAGTGGGAAAGGATGTGAGGATCCCAAAACAACCAGGATGTTGGCTTAGAAGCAGCCATCATTTAAAGAAAGCGTAACAGCTCACTGGTCTAAATAAGGGTCTTTGCGCCGAAAATGTAACGGGGCTGAAGCCATGCACCGAAGCTGAGGATTCCTCTTTGAGGAGTGGTAGCGGAGCGTTCCGTAAGCTGATGAAGGAGTACCCGTGAGGGGCTCTGGAGGTATCGGAAGTGCGAATGTTGACATGAGTAACGATAAAGAGGGTGAGAGACCCTCTCGCCGAAAGACCAAGGGTTCCTGCTTAAAGTTAATCTGAGCAGGGTTAGCCGGCCCCTAAGACGAGGCGGACACGCGTAGTCGATGGGAACCACGTTAATATTCGTGGGCCTGGTGGTAGTGACGGATTGCACAAGTTGTTCTGGTTTATTGGATTATCAGGGCAGCGGAGCGGTTCCAGGAAATAGCTCCACCGTATAGACCGTACCCGAAACCGACACAGGTGGTCAGGTAGAGTATACCAAGGCGCTTGAGAGAACTATGTTGAAGGAACTCGGCAAATTGCACGCGTAACTTCGGAAGAAGCGTGACCCCATTTTAGGCAACTATGATGGGGTGGCACAGACCAGGGGGTAGCGACTGTTTATCAAAAACACAGGGCTCTGCGAAGTCGCAAGACGACGTATAGGGTCTGACGCCTGCCCGGTGCTGGAAGGTTAAGAGGAGAGGTGCAAGCTTTGAATCGAAGCCCCAGTAAACGGCGGCCGTAACTATAACGGTCCTAAGGTAGCGAAATTCCTTGTCGGGTAAGTTCCGACCTGCACGAATGGCGTAACGACTTCCCCGCTGTCTCCAACATAGACTCAGTGAAATTGAATTCCCCGTGAAGATGCGGGGTTCCTGCGGTCAGACGGAAAGACCCCGTGCACCTTTACTATAGCTTTACACTGGCATTCGTGTCGGCATGTGTAGGATAGGTGGTAGGCTTTGAAGCGGGGACGCCAGTTTCCGTGGAGCCATCCTTGAAATACCACCCTTATCGTCATGGATGTCTAACCGCGGCCCGTCATCCGGGTCCGGGACAGTGTATGGTGGGTAGTTTGACTGGGGCGGTCGCCTCCGAAAGAGTAACGGAGGCGCGCGATGGTGGGCTCAGACCGGTCGGAAATCGGTCGTCGAGTGCAATGGCATAAGCCCGCCTGACTGCGAGACTGACAAGTCGAGCAGAGACGAAAGTCGGTCATAGTGATCCGGTGGTCCCGCGTGGAAGGGCCATCGCTCAACGGATAAAAGGTACGCCGGGGATAACAGGCTGATGACCCCCAAGAGTCCATATCGACGGGGTTGTTTGGCACCTCGATGTCGGCTCATCGCATCCTGGGGCTGGAGCAGGTCCCAAGGGTTTGGCTGTTCGCCAATTAAAGCGGTACGTGAGCTGGGTTCAGAACGTCGTGAGACAGTTCGGTCCCTATCTGCCGTGGGTGTAGGAATATTGACAGGATCTGTCCCTAGTACGAGAGGACCGGGATGGACATATCTCTGGTGGACCTGTTGTCCTGCCAAGGGCATAGCAGGGTAGCTATATATGGACGGGATAACCGCTGAAGGCATCTAAGCGGGAAACCCACCTGAAAACGAGTGTTCCCTATCAGAGCCGTGGAAGACGACCACGTTGATAGGCCGGGTGTGGAAGTGCGGCAACGCATGAAGCTTACCGGTACTAATAGCTCGATCGGCTTGATCGTTCTCATTGACAATGCTCATCAGCCAAAGCTGATGAAGCCAGAAGGGAATAGGCAGTCGGCAATAGCCACTCCTCATTCGCTTCAAAGACGTGTTCAAAAAAACGATGACAATAGCGCTATTGCCTAATGGCAACTGCCTACTGCCTCATCCCCAGCTTCTCAAAACATAAGTTGCGCTTTGCCGACCTGGTGGTTATGGCGGGGTGGCTGCACCCGTTCCCTTTCCGAACACGGCCGTGAAACGCCCCTGCGCCCATGGTACTTCGTCTTAAGACGCGGGAGAGTAGGTCGCTGCCAGGTCTGCTAAGCGCAACTTTAATCTTCTCTGATCAATCAACGGCCCACGCCGTCACAAAAGGGTCGCTCAAGCGGCCCTTTCTGCTGTAAAATAATATCGCGGGGTGGAGCAGCCCGGTAGCTCGTCAGGCTCATAACCTGAAGGCCGCAGGTTCAAATCCTGCCCCCGCAACCAAATCTCTTCCTTCTAAAAGCAGAATGCTCCTCGTGGAGCAGCCCGCTCGGCGGGCAATCGATTCACTGGATCGATTGCTTTCCGCCTCGCCTCGTCAGGCTCATAACCTGAAGGCCGCAGGTTCAAATCCTGCCCCCGCAACCAAACTTCCAAAAGCTAAAGCAAAACGATCCCCTCGGATGAGCCCGCTCGGCGGCAATCGATTCACTGGATCGATTGCTCTGCCGCCTCGCCTCGTCGTTCGCTAAGGCTCACCATAACCTGAAGGGTGAGCCTGCGAACGGTTCAAATCCTGCCCGAAACCAAATCTCTTTCCAAATAGCCCGCCTCCAGCGGGCTTTTTGATTCCGGAATATGTCAAATAACGCCCCTTCAGGGGCCCGAAAGAAGGCAAAACCGACGCAGCCGGACACAAAACTACAAACCTGGCCACCCAACCAGATCTCCTTCATTATCTCAAAAGCCGATGACGGGGGCTTTTGCGTTTCGGGACGTCAGAAATGATAGCCTTCCAAGTTGCGATCGACCTCTGGCGGTGACTATATAGTTGCTAAAGAGATAATATTCTAATATACATAGACTAGGCGCATCTTATATTTTCATTGCAGCAAGCAACGTCCGTCCATTCGGCGGCGCCTATTATCCTGTTCAGAGGGAATTCCGATTTCATGAAGTAGATCAGAGATTATAGGGGGAATCATGCGGAAATGGCGATTTTCTCTACCGACCTCTCCGTGTCGGAGGCGTCGTCTTCTTTCGGTAGTCTCCGGCTTGCCTGCTTTCTGCGCGGTGGTGTTCTTCACCGGGATCGTTCTAGCGCAAGCGCCGACCGAAGAGCAGCGCAATGCCATCAGGTCGGAGTGCCGCTCCGATTTCATCGCAAAATGCTCCGGAGTGACGCCGGGAGGCATCGAGGCGCTGACCTGTCTACAGCAGCATAGTGCGACGCTTTCGGCGGGTTGCCGGAATGCAGTTTCGGCGGTGAACGTAAAACCTAAATCGACATCCGCGGAGCCGACGCCGGCTGCGCCTGCAAGTACTGCGGTGACCACCCCGGCGCCTGCGACCGGCACGCCGGCGCCTCAGCCGACGCAAGCGCAGCGAAATGCGGTCAAATCGGCCTGCCAGCGCGACTTCATGGCGCAATGTTCCGGAGTGGCGCCGGGCGGTGCGGCGGCGCTCAGCTGTCTGCAGCAGCATAACGCCGCTTTATCGGCGCCATGTCAGCAAGCGGTTGCGGCTTTGGGGGGATCGGGGGTGCCGGCGGCCGGCGATGCGGCCGCCACCGGCGCGATTACGCCGGCCCCTCGGAGAATGATGCCAGCCTTCTCCCCACGTGAGGAAGTGATGATCCTGCGGGAAACCTGCGGAGCGGACTTCCGAGCCTTGTGCGGCATGGTGCCTTTAGGCGGAGGCCGGGGGGTTGCCTGCCTGCGCGACAATCTGCAACGCGTGTCACCGGCCTGCCATCGTGTCTTGACCTCTGGATTGTAGTGCCCGTTTGAAATTTGCTCTCTGAAAGAGCTCATCGCGCGCCAGCGAGAAATTCGGCGCGCGATCCTGCAAAAGCCGGCTGACGGCTATGCGTCCGCATGCATGCATTTGCTTCTCTCAGATTTTATGTCCGGCTGCGGCAAGTCCGCCAGCCGCTATCTGCAATTGGATGGAATCAATGACGACACCAAGGAAAGGCATTGCCATGTCATCGACCTTCTCTTTGCCGCGATGGAAGCGGATGCTCCTATATGCTTCGCTTGCCGCCACCCTCGCGCCGCCGACCAACGCATGGGCGGATGATTCGAAAGCCCTGCTCAAGACGATGTCCGATTTTCTGACGGCGCAGAAGACGATATCCTTCACCTACCAATCGTCGCTCGAAGCGGTAACGCCTGCCTTCGAGAAACTCCAGTTCGTAAGCTCCGGCACGGCCAACCTGACGCGTCCCGACAAGCTGCGCGTCACCAGGACCGGCGGCTTTGCCGACCTCGACGTCAGTTTCGACGGCTCGTCGCTGACGGTGCATGGCAAGAATCTCGACGCCTATGCCAAGATCGATGGCAAAGGTTCGCTGGATGAGCTGATCGACAGGCTGATGACCGCTGGCGTCGAGGCCCCCGGCGCCGATCTCTTGTCCACCAACGTCTACGACACGCTGATGTCGGATGTGATAGAGGCCAAGCATATTTCCAGCGCTTTCGTGGACGGGGTCGAATGCGAATATCTGGCCTTCCGGACGCCCGAGATCGACTGGCAGATATGGATACAGAGCGGCCCGCAACCGATACCCCGCCGCTATGTCATCACCAGCAAGCACGTCGTCCAGGCGCCGCAATACACGCTCGAAATCAGCGATTTCAAAAGTGGGGCTGAAGTCGCGGCCGTTTCCTACACCATCGAGGTTCCAGCCAGCGCCAAAACGGTCGATCTCAGTGAGCTGCAATCGCTCGATGAGCTGCCTGAGGCTGCCGATATGGGAGAGGTAAAATGACTTATAGCAAGCTGTTCTTCGCGCTCGGCTTTGCCGGCGTTCTGACATTTACCGGCTTTCACATCGAGGGGCAGGGATCCACGCCGGTACCGGTCGGCTTCGTCACGCCGGCGGGCGCCGCTATCGGCAGGCCGCTGACGCCGCTCTCTTATGCCGGCGTCGCCCGCCGGACGACGCGGCGGGTCGTCACCCGCACGACGACTGCTATCGCCGTGCTTCCGGCGGGCTGCCGCTATGGTCCCTATTACGGCGGCTACTATTATCGATGCGGCGGTTATTATTACGCGAAGAGCGGCAACGTTTATGTGCAGGTGATCGTGCAATAACGGCGATCGCTTCACCCGACGTTCGATATCTCCGCCTCTGTCACGCTCGCGGCCGTGTTTGCGGTCGCGCCGCGCCGCTTCCAATATTCCTCGAGGCGCTGCAGCAGCACGTAGAAGGAGGGAACGAAGAGGATGGCAAGGCAGGTCGAGGCGATCATGCCGCTGAAGACCGATATGCCGATCGACTTGCGGGCCGATGCGCCGGCGCCCGTCGCCAGCACCAGCGGCAGGACCCCGAGGATAAAGGCGAAGGACGTCATCAGGATCGGCCGGAAACGCAGACGGGCAGCCTCGACGGCCGCGTCCAGGATTTCCATGCCTTCCGTTCGTTTTTCACGCGCATATTCGACGATGAGGATGGCATTCTTGGCCGCAAGCGCAATCAGCAGGATGAGGCCGATCTGGGTGTAGAGATTGTTGGCGACGCCGGCAGCCGTGAGTGCGGCCACCGTGCCGAGGAGGGCCAGCGGCACAGCCGCTATGACCGCCAGCGGCAGGATCCAGCTTTCATATTGGCCGGCCAGCACGAAATAGACGAGCAGCATGGCAAGGGCGAAGATGAAATAGATCTGACCGCCCACAGCCTTCTCCTGATAGGAGAGCGCCGTCCATTCGAAACCGGTTCCCGCCGGCAATGTATGGTCGGCGATCTGCTCCATGACCTCCAGCGACTGGCCCGAGCTGAAACCGGCGGCTGGTCCGCCGACGATGGTGGCGGTGGGATAGAGATTGTAGAGGCTGATCAGTGAGGGACCCTGGGTCATGGTAACGTTGACGACCGTGCCGAGCGGCACCATCGTCCCGTCGCCGGCCTTGACCTTCAGATTACGGATGTCGTCAGGGCTGACGCGGAAGTCGGAAGCGGCTTGCGCATAGACCTGGAAGGTGCGGCCGAATTTATTGAACTGGGTCACATAGCTTGATCCGACATAGCCGGAGAGAGCGGAAAACACCTGGCCCACCGTAACTCCCAGCGTCTCCGCCTTGATGCGATCGACGGAGACTGCAAGCTGCGGCACGTTCGAGCGAAACGGCGTGCTCAGCCTTTGCAGCGATGACTGGGCGTTGCCGTTCTTGACGATCGTGTCGGCAAGCGTCTGCAGCAGCGGATAATCGGATACACCGTTCCTGAGCTCGACCTGCATGGTAAAACCGTTGGCATTGCCGACGCCCTGTATCGGAGGCGGCACGACCACCAGCGTTTTTGCGGTCAGCACATGCTGCAGAGCGTCATTCAGATGCTGATAGATCGACAGCAGATCCTGTCCCTTCTCCTTGCCGCGCTCGTCCCAATCCTTAAGGACGACATAGGCGACGCCGGCATTCTGCAGGCTGGCATTGTTGTCGAGAACGGAAAGGCCACTGATGGTCAACACCTGATCGACGCCGGGGGTCGCCTCGGCGATCTTGCCGACCTCTTCCATCACAGAATCCGTCCGCTCTTTCGATGCGCCGTCCGGCAATTGCGCACTAATCAGCAGATAGCCCTGATCCTCCAGGGGTAAGAACGCCGTCGGCAAGCGAGTGAGGCCCCAGACCGCAACCCCGATCAGGACGAGCGCCGCGATGGCCATGATGCCGCTGCGGCGGGTCATCGCTCCGATCAGACCGGCATAGTGGCGCTCACCCCAGTCATATCCCCTATTAAAACCGCGATAGAGAATGTTGCGTTTTTCGGGGGGCACCGGCGTGCGAAGCCAAAGGGCGCACTGCGTCGGCTTCAGCGTGACGGCATTGATGGCGCTGATCAGGGCGGTTGCGGCGATGACGAGTGCAAACTGCCGATAGAGTTGACCGGTCAGGCCGGGCAGGAAGGCGGCCGGAATGAAGACGGCCATTAGCACAAGCGTGATCCCGATGACCGGGCCGAGCAGTTCCTCCATCGCTTTCTCAGCGGCCTTTCGGCCCGACATGCCGGCCTCGATGTGGCGGGCGACGCCTTCGACGATGACGATGGCATCATCGACCACAATGCCGATCGCGAGGACGATGGCAAAGAGCGTCGATAGGTTGACCGTGAAGCCCAATGCCGCCATCGCCGCGAAGGCGCCGATGATGGTGACCGGAACGGTCGTCGCGGGCACGAGCATCGCCCGCCAATCCTGCAGGAAAACCAGAATGACAATGAGGACGAGTACGCCCGCTTCGATCAAGGTGACGTAAACCTCGTCTATGGAAGCTTCGACGAATTTCGTCGTATCGAACGGCATGTGATATTCGAGACCCGGCGGAAAGCTCTTTGAGAGTTCTTCCATCTTGGCGCGCACCGCCTTCGCCACCGCAATGGCGTTCGCCTCCGGCAGCTGGAAAATGCCGATGCCTGCTGCCGGCCGGCCGTTTTGCGTGAAGGACTGGCTGTAGGTCTGGGCGCCGAGTTCGACGCGACCGATATCGCGAACGCGGGTGATCCGGCCGCCCTGTCCGCTTTCGACCTTGACGACGATGTTCTCGTAGTCGGCCGCCTCGTTCAGCCGGCCATTGACATTCAGCGTGTACTGGAAGACCTGCCCTTTCGGCACCGGCGGAATGCCGATCTGGCCGGCAGTGACCTCCTGGCTCTGCTGCTGCACGACGTTGACGACGTCCTGCGGCGTCAGGCCGCGGGCCTGCAGCAGGTTCGGATCCATCCAGATGCGCATGGCATATTGGCCGGCGCCGAACACGGTGACATTGCCGACGCCCGGCAGGCGGGAGAGTTCGTTCTGCAGGTTGATGACGGCATAGTTCGACAGGAACAGGCTGTCATAGCGGCTGTCGGGCGAGGTCAGGCTGACGAAGCCGAGGATCGCCGTCGATTTCTTCTGCGTCGTCACGCCCTGAAGCTGCACCGCTTCGGGAAGCGACGACATTGCTATGGCGACACGGTTCTGCACCAGAACCTGCGCCTGGTCCGGATCCGTTCCGATGGCAAAGGTCACGATCAGCGAATAGGTGCCGTCGCTGGCGCTTGTGGACTGCATGTACAGCATGTCCTGCACGCCGTTGACCTGCTGCTCGATCGGCAGGGCGACGGTGTCGATGAGGGTCTGTGCGCTGGCACCGGGGAATCGCGTCGTGACCTGCACCGTCGGCGGGACGACATTGGGGTATTGCGCCACTGGCAGCTGGAACAGGGCAACCGCGCCGACCAGCACGAAGACCAATGCCAGCACGTTGGCAAGCACCGGCCGCTCAATGAAGAAACGCGAGATCATGCTGTTGCCCTCAAACGTTCAAATGGAGCGTGGTGGCGAATTCATTGCGTGGTTGTGTCTGCCTTGGCATCGCCGGCGGCGTTAGTCGTCGGGTTCATATCCATCTTCTCGGCGGTGACCTTGCTTCCCGGAATGGCCTGTTGAATTCCCTGGGTCACCACCCAGTCAGCCGGATCGAGGCCGGATTGAATGACCCGGAGCGCGCCCTCACGCTGGCCGATCTTGACCTGCTTCTGCTCGATGACATCATCGTTGCCGAGAACCAGTACGTAGGTGCCAAGTTGGTTCGTTCCGATCGTGTCGTCGCGCACCAGTAGGGCCTTGTCATCGTGGCCGACCGGTACCCGGACTCTGACGAAGAGCCCGGGCAACATGGCGTGGTCCTTGTTGTCGAACAGCGCGCGCACCTGAAGCGTGCCTGTGGAGGCATCGAGCTGAGGCGATACGTAGTCGAGATGTCCCTTGTGCGGATAGCCTTCCTCGGTCTGAAGACCGATCTCCGCGGGGATGCTTGGAAGGCCCGTCTGCCTGAAAGTATGTCCTTGCTTTGCCAGGGTTTGCTTGATCATCAACACCTGCGTTTCGCTGACGTTGAAGTAGGCATAAAGCGGATCGGTCTGGACAATGCTGGCGAGTTTGGTGGGGCCGGACACGCCGACCAGCGTGCCGATGTCGACGAGGTGGTCGGTGACGATGCCATCGAAGGGAGCGAGCACCTCCGTATAGCCGAGGTTGATCGTCGCCAGATCGACATTGGCCTGGGCGTTGAGAATGGCGGCATTCGCCTCGTCGAGCGTTGCCTTGGCGCTGTCGACCGCGGTCTGGGTGGTGACCTGTTGCTTCGACAGATTGAGCTGACGGTCATATTCCTGCTTCGCGCCGACCTGCGAGGCTTGTTGTGAGGCGAGTGATGCCTTGGCCTGATCGAGTTGCGCCTGGTAGGTGTCGCGTTCGATGCCGAAAAGCTTGGTGCCCTTCTTCACCATCATGCCGTCCTGGTAATCGATGGATTGGATAAAGCCCTGGACACGCGCCTCGATATCGACGGCATTGAGCGGCGCCGTATTGCCGGTGAGCTCGAAGTAAAGCGTTACCGGTTGCTGGACGGGCTGTGCAACCCGAACCACGGGAGGTGGAGGAGGAACATAGGTGTTCCCGCTTTCCTCACAGCCGACGAAAAGCGCCGTGCAGGCAAGTGTCAGAAAAATTCGCAGACCCTGATGCAATCCCCCACGCATTGCCGCCGCCTCGACATCTCAAGAGCCCAGTCTTCGATGCGTGCCTCGCCGGCGGCCCCCACCGGCCGGCCGAAGGTTCAAGGCATGTGATATTATGTCGCGGCATTGCTAATAATTGCAATAGTCCTTGATGCACAATTGAACTGCTTCGCAGAGGCGGAGCGCAGTGTGAAGGGCTCTGCCGGTTCAGCCGCCATCGTAAGCCGGCTACGGTTTGCCCAGACGTTCAAGGGCGGACTGCAAGGGTGCGTCGGAAACGCGGACCAGACCGATGTAAGGATTGGCCATGTCGGAAACCAGGAATACGGCACCGGCGACCGACAGGGCACAGACAAGGAGAATGGCCAGCACCGTCGGGTTGGGCGGTGCCTGAAGCCCGAAGGTTGTGAAAAGCAGCGAGAGCCAAAAGACGACAACAACAAGGAAGGACCAGGGCAAGCCCTCGCTCCCGGATTCGACCAGCAGCCAGTGGGTTTCGGCCAGCATGCCACTCACTTCGAGAGCGCGCGCTTGGAGGGAATGCTGCACAGCATCGCGCGGTGACAGCGATCGAAGAACGCCTTGAACCGCCTCGATATTCTGGTATTCCCCTGCCGCTCCGCCCGATGGCTTATCGGTGGTCTCGGCAGTCCAGCCGCGGCTCAGCCGCCTTTCGATGAGCTGACGCAGCAGCTGGCGCGCATGATCGGTTTCCGGGCCGTATTGCGCCATGACGCGGTCCAGCAGAAGAACCCGCGCAGCCGCCGTCCTCATCTCCACTTCGGCACTGTCATAGCTCGACTTAGCAGATGCGATCAGTAGACCGAGGGCCAAGGCCGACAGCGTTCCTACCACCGCGGTTGCGAGCCTGATGGCATCCTTGGATTCCGAGCTGAGATGATGATCCGGCAAGCGACCGCGCACCACCATTCCCATCGATGTCGCCGCCGACAGGAAAACAAATACAAGCCCGCCAAGCAACAGTGAGCTCAAGTCCCGTCTCCGTGCCGACACGACAATGCCGCAAGCTGCGATGCCTGCAAGCTCTATGCAAGAATGCGGCCATCATAGCGGAAGACAGAGGGAGCGTGGGAACTCCTTACTTCCTCATTCCAGAGCGGAGATCACTGCTGGAAGATCAGCAGCAGGTAAGCCAGGAAAAGCACCAGATGGACGGCGCCCTGCATGAGATGAGTGCGACCGCTGGCAAAGGTGATGATGCTGACGGCAAGGGTGAGCAGGAGCATCACCAGATCACCGTGTTCCAGCCCAAGGGTGACCGGATGTCCGTAAAGACGGCTGACGGCGAGCATCGCCGGCACGGTCAGTCCAATCGTGGACAAGACCGAACCCAGAAAGATATTGACGGAGCGCTGAAGATTATCGGCGATGGAGGCGCGCACGGCACTGATCGCCTCCGGCGTCGCGACGAGGATGGCCATGACAACGCCGCCGAACGCGGTCGGCGCATGCAATGTCTCGATGATGTAATCGATCGGCCGCGCAAGCTGTTCGACCAGAAAGACCACCGGGCCCATATAGGCGAAGAGCAGAACGGCATGCGGCCAGACCGGCCGGTGCGAAAGGGTCTGTTCGCCAGGATGCTCATGGCGATGGCCATCGGTGGTGAAATAATCCTGATGGCGGCCAGCCTGGAGAAACAGGAATGTGGTGTAAAGGCCGACCGAGATGATGCCCAGTACCAATTGCCGCGGCGCCGATGGATGCGGTCCGTCCGGACCGGCTAGAAATGTGGGCATGACGAGGCTGAGGGTCGCTAGCGGCACGATGACGCCGAGATAGGCGTTGGCGCCCTGGAGATTATGCTGTTGCTCCGGCCGCCGCCACGCCCCCAGCAGCAATGACAGGCCGACCATGCCATTGAGGATGATCATGACGACGGCAAACAGCGTGTCGCGAGCAAGCGTGGGATTGTTCTCGCCGTGAATCATCACGGCGGAGATCGCCATGACTTCGATCGAGGTTATGGCGAGCGTCAGAATGAGCGTGCCGTACGGCTCCTTCAGCCGCTCGGCCAGGTGATCCGCGTGCCGGACGACAGATAGGGCGGAGCCGAGAACGACGGCAAACAGCCATCCGAACACCACGGCGAACCAAAGCGGATCGGGAAGACGCCGGAAGAGTTGCTCCGGAAAGGCGAGGAATATCAGGCTGGTTGCGACGCTGACGCCGAGGAACCATTCCTCGCGCAGGCCGATCTCGCCCGCGGTGCGCACTGCGGGCCTGTCAGTCATCGAGACCACCGCAATTCCGCAAATTCCGTCGCAATGCGATCATCAGCACCATCGTGTCCCGCCCGCTCTCCTGCGTCACTTCAGTGAAACAAGCTCGACCCCCAAGCCGGCCCCTAGTCGCCACTCAGAATACAAAAGGACCGTATCTCACGCCAGATGGCATCCGCCCCAGGCGCGGGCGCAGCAAGCCAAGCAAGACTTTGTTATTCGCGGCCAGTCGCCGGGATTGCCGCGCCGGTGACGACGGCTGCCGCTGGCGAAATCAGGAAGGCGATGAGCCGGGCGATCGACTGTGGCGATACCCAGGCGTCCATTTTTGCGTTGGGCATGGCGGCGCGATTCTCGGGTGTATCGATCGTGCCGGGCAGAATGCAGTTGGCGGTGATGCGGTCGTCGCGGCATTCGGCTGCAAGGGCTTCCGTCAGCCGAATGACGGCAGCTTTCGAGGCTGCATAAGCGGCTTGGTTAGGGCCGGCTTTCAGGCCGGGCATCGCAGCCACGTGTACAATACGGCCGTAGCCCGCAGCCTTCATCGTCGGGAGAACCGCCGCGCTGATCGTCAGCGCCGTGCGGGCGTTTGCCGTCATCATAGTATCCCATTGCGCCGGGGCTTCCGGCCCGACCGGCCCCATCTGAAACCCGCCAACGGTATTAACCAGTGCGCCTACACCGCCAAAGCGCTTGACGGCTCGGGCGACGGCGACAGCGCAGGAGGCGTAGTCGGTGAGATCCGTTCCAGCGATCGACAGAAACTCGGCGGACGCAGGAAGCTCGCCGGCCAAAGTTTCCAGCTCCTGGCTCGAACGGTTCATGCAGACGAGTTTAACGCCGGCGCCCGCAAGCTCCCGGACAACGGCGCTGCCGAGGTTGCCGCCGGCTCCCGTGACGATCACGGCTTTCTGGTCGTTCATGGCAAGCGATCTCCTGACGGTGCCGGTGCTGGACGCCGCGCATTGTTGGTCCAGGCTGCGCCTCAACGCAACCCCGCCAATCAGATATCTTGAGAATGCGGGCGGAGCACAGGCTCCGCCCGTCATCATCCTGGTTTCGTCGGACTGATCTTCAGTGATATTTTTCCCGTTCGCGGCCGAGGATAACCGGCGCATCCAACTCAGAGATCGGGCGGGTGACATCTGCCGGAATGTCACCGGTGAGCTGCAGGTCGAGGTAGCGAGCACAGCAGACACGCAGGAAGGATGTGAAGTTTCCGAGATCATGGCCGGCATCGATCGATTCATGGTGCAGCCGAGTAATCAACTGCACGACGTTCATGCCGTCGCGCCGGGAAATTTCCTCAAGCTTCGACCAAAAGAAGTTCTCAAGCCTGACGCTCGTAACCATTCCATCGATACGCAGCGACCGGGTGGTGCTTTCCCACAGCCGCGCATCAGCCTTGATGAAGAGTTCACACATGTCGTCCTCCCGGCCCCGCCTCCTCAGGCGGCGTTGGTTTCAGGTATTGACGAGGCATCGAGCACGGTCATGAACTGCCGCAACCAGGAGGGATGCGCCGGCCATGCCGGCGCGGTGACCAGATTGCCGTCCGAGACCGCATCGGTGATAGAAATATCGGCGTAAATGCCGCCGGCAAGTTCGACTTCCGGCCGGCAGGCCGGATAGGCCGAGCAGGTGCGGCCCTTCAACACGCCGGCGGCGGCAAGCAGTTGCGCCCCGTGGCAGATGGCTGCAACGGGTTTTCCGGCATCGAAAAAATGCCGGACCGATTTGATGACCTCGGCATTGAGGCGAAGATATTCCGGTGCGCGACCGCCGGGGATAATCAGGGCATCGTAATCCTCCGCCCGCACGCTGTCGAAAGTGGCGTTCAGCGCAAAATTATGGCCGCGTTTTTCCGAGTAGGTCTGATCGCCCTCGAAATCGTGAATGGCGGTGGCGACGGTCTCACCCGCCTTCTTGCCTGGGCAGACGGCATCGACCGTATAGCCGCAGGCGAGCAGCGTCTGAAACGGCACCATCGTTTCATAGTCTTCGGTGAAGTCACCGGTGATCATCAGGATCTTAGAAGCTGGCATCGCATCCTCCTTTGAAACCAACAGACGAAGATTAACAAAGAGCGCCCAGCAGCAGGTACTATGGGAATACTACAGGCGAAATTCTCGGCCGGCGGCAGATGGGCATCACGACAAGAGCGCTTTCAGATCCTCTTTTGGATGCAACTGCACCTGTCGTGCGGCAGGCGTCAGACCGACCTGATCGTCGCATCCGGTACGGCACAGGCCTCGCCGCCGCCGAAGAGGCGGGAACGGGTAAGGAAACGTTTCTCGCGGCCGTTGTCGAGCGAGAACATGCCGCCGCGGCCCGGCACGACATCAATGATCAGCTGCGTGTGTTTCCATGCCTCGAACTGGCTGGCGCTGATATAGACCGGCACGCCGCCAATCTCCCCGAGTTTGACGTCGCTGTCGCCGACCATGAATTCATTGGCAGGATAACACATCGGTGAAGAGCCGTCGCAGCAGCCGCCGGACTGGTGGAAGAGGATATCGGGATGATCGCGCTTGATTTCCGCGATCAGGCCGAGGGCCGCGTCGGTTGCGAGAACGCGCGGTTGGCCGTTGACGGTCGTTTCCATTATTCTTCCTCCCAAAGTTTCGAGGGAGGATTCCCCTCCCCAACCCTCCCCACAAGGGGGAGGGGCTTAACGTGCGGCCTCGCCTTATTCACTCTTGAGCGTAGCATACAGGGTCGGCTTGTTGGTTTGCGCGACGGTGCCACAGCTTAGCCCCTCCCCTTGTGGGGAGGGGCTGGGGAGGGGTTTTCGACTCTCCCGCCATGCCGCTTCTCAAAAGAAACCGAGCGCCTTCGGGCTGTAGCTCACCAGCATGTTCTTGGTCTGCTGGTAGTGATCGAGCATCATCTTATGGGTTTCACGGCCGATGCCGGACTGCTTGTAGCCGCCGAAGGCCGCGTGGGCCGGGTAGGCGTGGTAGCAGTTGGTCCAGACACGGCCGGCCTGGATTTCGCGGCCGAAGCGATAGCAGGTGTTGGCGTCGCGGCTCCAGACACCGGCACCAAGACCGTAGAGCGTGTCGTTGGCGATTTCGAGCGCTTCCTTCTCGTCCTTAAAGGTCGTCACCGAGACCACCGGTCCGAAGATTTCTTCCTGGAACACACGCATCTTGTTGTGGCCCTTGAAGATCGTCGGCTTGACGTAATAGCCGTTCGCCAGCTCGCCGCCGAGATCGTTGCGCGCGCCGCCGGCCAGAACCTCCGCACCTTCCTGCTTGCCGATGTCGAGATAGGCGAGGATCTTCTCGAGCTGCTCGGTCGATGCCTGAGCGCCGATCATGGTCTCGGGATCGAGCGGGTTACCCTGCTTGATCGCTTCGACGCGTTTGACGGCCTTTTCCATGAACCGGTCGTAGATCGACTCCTGGACGAGGGCGCGGCTCGGGCAGGTGCAGACTTCGCCCTGGTTCAAGGCGAACATTGCGAAGCCTTCGAGCGCCTTGTCGAGGAAGTCGTCATCCTCAGCCATGACATCGGCGAAGAAGATATTCGGCGACTTGCCGCCGAGCTCCAACGTCACCGGAATAAGATTCTGGCTCGCATATTGCATGATGAGCCGGCCGGTGGTGGTCTCGCCGGTGAAGGCGATCTTGGCGATTCGGGGGCTGGTCGCCAGCGGTTTGCCGGCCTCGATGCCGAAGCCGTTGACGATGTTGAGCACGCCGGGCGGCAGGAGATCGCCGACGAGTTCGGCCCAGATCAGGATCGAAGCCGGGGTCTGCTCCGCGGGCTTCAGCACGACACAGTTGCCGGCGGCAAGCGCCGGCGCGAGCTTCCAGGCGGCCATCAGGATCGGGAAATTCCACGGGATGATCTGGCCGACGACGCCGAGCGGTTCATGGAAGTGATAGGCGACGGTGTCATGGTCGATTTCGCCGATCGATCCTTCCTGGGCGCGGATGCAGGAGGCGAAGTAGCGGAAGTGGTCGATCGCCAGCGGAATATCTGCCGCTATGGTTTCGCGGATCGGTTTGCCATTGTCCCAGGTTTCGGCCTGAGCCAGCAATTCCAGCTTGTCTTCCATCCGCTGGGCGATCTTCATGAGGATATTGGAGCGCTCGGCAGCCGAGGTGCGGCCCCATTTTTCCTTCGCCGCATGGGCTGCGTCGAGCGCGAGATTGATGTCCTTCTCGCCGGAGCGCGGGATGTCGCAGAGCTTGCCGCCGGTTACGGGCGTCAGGTTCTCGAAATATTTGCCCTCGACCGGCTCGCGCCACTCGCCGCCAATATAGTTGCCGTATTTCAGCTTGTACGGCGACTCGACGATTTTCTGATGAAGCATGTCATCCTCCCTTGATGATCCAGGTTCCCATCGAACCAGTGGGAGGAAAATGTGCGCGTTTTGCCGGAGAGAACAGGGTGGGTCACCAATACCGCAGTGCACACTGTCGCAGACATGCGACAGGATCGCCTGGTGATTGCCCCATGCCCGGGGAACCTTCGAGCGCCTGCTCAGTGGAGGTCGAACTTCTTCATCTTCCGGTGCAGAGTGGCGCGGCTGATCCCGAGCGCGACGGCTGCCTGCGAAACATTGCCGCTGGTGCGCGACAGCGCGCGCAGCAAGGCTGCCTTTTCCGCTTCGATGATCTCCTCCTGCTGCGAAACCCCAGCCTCATGAAGGGCATCGGCGGCGGGAATGCCGGCAGCAATCCGCTTGTCGTCCAGCTGCAGGGCGATGCGAGCGGCGCGGGTGGCGCCGAGCACAAGATCGTGCCGGTCGACCGCGAGCAGGGCGGCGGCGGAATTGGCGCCGGCCGGGACCATCAGGAAACGGGCGCCAGCAAAGGCCGAGCGGAAGAGGTTGAGTTCGATGCGCATCGCCGCATCGCGCACGGTCTGGGTCAGGATGGCAAGCGTCATCTCGCTGACGTCTTCACGGCACGTCGAGATGTCGAGGGCGGCGGCGAGCTCGCCGCGATGATCGCGGATCGGCGCCGTCGTGCAGCTCAACCGGATGTTCGAGCAGAAGAAGTGTTGGTCGCGGAAGATGGCGACGGCGCGCTCGTCGGCAAGCGCGGTGCCGATGCCATTGGTGCCGATGCTTGCCTCGGTCCAGACAGAGCCGGTCCAAAGGCCCAGATCGTAGAAGTCCTTGTCGTCGCCTGATGTGCCGCGGCGTTCCAGCGCGATGCCGTTCCTGTCGGTCAGAAGAATGCAGCAGCCGGCCTTGCCGACGGTGGTGAAGAGGCGGTCGAGCTCATCGGTCGCACCGGCGATCAGCCGTTCCGACTGTTGGCGGGCCTGGTGGAATTCCTGGTCGGTGAGGCGCAGCGGCGCACGCTCTTCTTCCGGCGCGAGCCGGTGCATGGTCATGCAGCGCCGCCACGAGGCGACGATCGGAGAACTCGCGGCAGCGGAATTGCGCTGCGCAGAAGTGTAGACATGCTCGGCATGTGCTGACTGTTCGTGCATCTGCTCCTCCCACGGAACTTCAGCATAGTCTGATGGAAACGCGCCCGGTTTGCAATTGCAGGCTTCGACGACCGCGCTCCTCTCACCCTGGGCGATCAGGGCATGATGCTGAAAAGTGTGAGCGATCTTTGCACCACACCCGCTCCGCTTCATTGATCTAGATCCGGGTTAGCATCTACTAGCGTGACAGCCAGGTCTCGATGCCGCGCGCTGCCGCCCGGCCGGTCGCAAGACAGGCGGTGAGGAGATAACCACCGGTCGGCGCCTCCCAGTCGAGCATCTCGCCGGCGACGAATGTGCCCGGCAGGGCCTTCAGCATGAAACCTTCATCAATGCCGCTCCAGCGGATGCCGCCAGCCGAAGAGATCGCCTCGGCGATCGGTCTCGTGTCGAGGAGCGGGATCGGCAGGGCCTTGATCATGTCGGCGAGATGCCGGGGATCGCTGCGATCGCGCTCCGGGGCGAGTTCGCGCAGCAGCGCCGCCTTGACGCCATCGATGCCGGCGCCCTTTCGCAGGCGGTTCGAGAAGCTTGATTTGACGTCCTGTCGCGCCAAGTCCCGCGTTAGTCTTTCGGCCGTCCGCCCCGGTGCAAGGTCAAGCGTCAGGACGGCGCGACCATGGCTTTGCAGCCGATCGCGCAGAGCGGCGGCATGGGCGTAAATCAGGCTGCCCTCGATGCCACTGCCGGTGATGACGAATTCGCCGGGAAAGGTGCCGGCCTCGGAGCTGGCGGTAACTGACTTTACCGGCTCGCCGGCGAAACGTTCTCTCAAACTCTCGCTCCAGCCGACGACGAAGCCGCAATTGGCGGGCCGGAAGGGGTCGATCTCGACGCCTCTTTCTGCCAGCCAGGGCAGCCAGCTCGCATCGGAGCCGAGGCGCGGCCAGCTTGCACCGCCGAGCGCCAGTAGAGTCGCATCGCAATGGACGACGCTGCGCCCTTGCGGCGTTTCGAAAACATAGCCCTCTTCGGCAAAACCGGTCCAGCGATGGCGGGTTCGCAGCGTAACACCCTGGCCCTCGAGCCGTCGGAGCCAGGCGCGCAGCAAGGGAGAGGCCTTCATCGTTATCGGGAATACGCGACCGGACGAGCCGACAAAGGTTTCGGTCCCCAACCCTGAAGCCCAATCCCTGATATCATTGGGCGTGAAAGCGTCGAGAGCTGCGCGCAGGCGCACAGAGGCCGTGCCGAAGCGTGTGACGAAACGGATGTAGTCCTCGGAATGGGTGATGTTGAGGCCCGATTTGCCGGCCAGCAGGAACTTGCGGGCGAAGGTGGGCATGGCGTCATAGACGGTCACCGCATGGCCGGTAAGCGAGATCCGCTCGGCCGCCGCAAGGCCCGCGGGGCCTCCGCCGATGATCGCAATCCGTTTCTGGTTCATGGATATCTTCGCCCGATTCCTGCTGGGGCAGTTTTGGCGCGAGGGCGGACCAGCCGCAAGGGCGCAAACGCGTCAGTGGTGCGCATGCGTGCACTGGCCGTGGTCGGCAAGCACCTCTATGACGCGGCATTGATCGACGCGGCCGTGGCCGCAACCTTCGACCATGATTTCCAGCTCGGCCTTCAGCGCCGTCAGGCTGCGGATACGCTGCTCGACCTCGATGAGGCGGGCCTTGGCGATGGCATCGGCCGAGGCGCAGGACTGGTTCGGATCATCCTGCAGGGTCAGCAACGTGCGGATCGCCTCGATCTCAAAACCGAGTTCGCGGGCGTGACGGATGAAGGTGAGCCGGCTGATATCCGCAGGCTCGAAGGCGCGCTGGTTGCCTTCGCTGCGGCTCGGCGCCGCGAGCAGACCGATGCTCTCGTAATAACGGACCGTCGGCACCTTGACGCCGCTCCGGCGCGCGGCTTCGCCGATGGTGATCCTTTTCATCATTTTTCCTCTTGCACCTCTAGTCACTAGAGGATGTAGGAGGGATGCTTCTATTTGGCAAGGAAGCGGATCATGGCGGAGACGAGCGAGACACGGTACCGGGTCGGCGGCATGGATTGCGCCGCCTGCGCGACCAAGATCGATGCGGCGGTCAGACGGGTGGCGGGCGTCGCCGATGTTTCAGTGTCGGTGATGGCGGGCACGATGACCGTCCGGCATGACGGCAGTGACCTCAAGGCGATCGAGAAGAAGGTGACGGGGCTTGGTTATTCCGTCTCGCCTTTTGCCGGAAGCGCAGCCCCTGTACCTGAACGCGGCTTGCATCATCATGATCACGGCGATCACGCAGACCACGACCACGCCAATCATGATCACGGTCATGAAGGCCATGGTTACAACCGCGCCCATGGCGAAAAGGAAATCAAAGGCCTGCATGGGCACGGCTACGCGCCGATGACCGGCACCTGGTGGCAGAGCAGGAAAGGGCGGTTGACCATTCTTTCGGGTGCAGCGCTCGTTGGCGCTTATGCTATCGGCCATGTCGTGCCGGCCGTCGCGCCCTATGCCTTTATCGTCGCCATGCTGGTCGGTCTGGTGCCGATCGCCCGGCGCGCGGTCATGGCGGCGCTATCCGGCACGCCTTTCTCGATCGAGATGCTGATGACGATCGCCGCCGTCGGCGCCGTCATCATCAATGCGGGAGAGGAAGCGGCAACCGTCGTCTTCCTGTTCCTCGTCGGCGAGATGCTCGAAGGCGTAGCCGCGGGCAAGGCGCGTGAAAGCATCCAGTCTCTAGCGACCCTGGTGCCGAAAACCGCGCTGCTCGAAGATAATGGGCAGATACGCGAGGTGCCGGCAGAAAGCCTCGCTGTTGACGCGATCATTATGGTTCGCCCAGGCGACCGCATCTCGGCAGACGGCATCATCGTTTCAGGCGAGATTGCGATCGACGAGGCTCCGGTGACCGGCGAAAGCACGCCGGTGCGCAAGGGCGTCGATGCCGTCGTCTATGCCGGTACGGTCAACGGCGATGCCGTGCTCAGGGTTCGCGTCACGGCAGCGGCCGCTGACAATACCATCGCTCGTGTCGTCAAGCTGGTGGAGGAGGCGCAGGAATCGAAGGCGCCGACGGAGCGCTTCATCGACCGGTTCTCTCGCTATTATACCCCCGGCGTGCTGGTGGTCGCCGCACTGGTTGCGGTCGTTCCGCCGCTGTTTTTCGGCGGTTCGTGGAGCGACTGGGTCTACAAGGGCCTTGCCATCCTTTTGATCGGCTGCCCCTGCGCCCTCGTCATCTCGACGCCGGCGGCGATCGCCGCTTCGCTGTCGGCTGGTGCGCGGCGCGGGCTCTTGATGAAGGGCGGCGCCGTCCTGGAAACGCTCGGCAAGGTGACGATGGTCGCCTTCGACAAGACAGGCACGCTGACCGAAGGCAGGCCCAAGGTGACCGACATCGTCTCCTTCGGATTGAGCAGAGCGCAGCTCTTGTCGCGCGCGGCCGTGCTGGAGCAGGGGTCCAGCCATCCGTTGGCGCTCGCCATCCTCAATCGCGCCAAGGCCGATGGTGTTCCCGTGCCGCCCGCCTTCGAACTGGAAGCACTGCCGGGCAAGGGCGTCCGCGGCAAGGTCGGCGGCGAGACGCTGGATCTGCTGTCGCCCTCCGCTGCCCGTGAGCGCGGCGCGCTGGACGGGGAACAGGAGGCGCGCGTCACCGCTCTAAACGATGAGGGCAAGAGCGTGTCGGTGCTGCTCGTCAATGGTGCTGCGGCCGGCTTGGTCGCCATGCGCGACGAGCCGCGCGAGGATGCGGTGGCCGGGCTCTCGTCGCTCAAATCGGCCGGTGTCAAGGCGATGATGCTGACCGGGGACAACAAACGGACGGCGGCGGCCGTTGCCGTCACGCTCGGGATCGACTGGTGCGGCGAGATGATGCCCGAGGACAAGCAGCGCGTCGTCGGCGAACTGAAGCGCGAAGGTTTCACCGTCGCCAAGGTCGGCGACGGCATCAACGACGCGCCGGCGCTCGCCGCCGCCGATATCGGCATCGCCATGGGCGGCGGCACCGATGTGGCGCTGGAAACCGCCGATGCCGCCGTACTGCATGGACGCGTCGGTGATGTGGCGCGAATGATCGCGCTTTCCAAGCGGACGATGCGCAATATCCTGCAGAATATCACCATCGCGCTCGGCCTGAAGGCAGTCTTCCTGGTGACGACGATCATAGGAATCACCGGGCTCTGGCCGGCGATCCTGGCCGATACCGGCGCCACCGTGCTGGTGACGATTAACGCGCTCAGGCTGCTTCGCGTAAAGATGTGAAGACCGTCGATTCGGGCCTGACCGAGAATTGAAATCGCGGAGCCGGTCGTCGGTAGGGCCGGCTCTCAGTTTGCTGACAAGTTCTCCTTCGTCATGCTCGGCCTTGTGCCGAGCATCTGACCACTGCAATTACCGGCAGAAAAACCTTTATGTTTAGACACTTAATTGACCGGGGCAGATCCTCGGCACAAGGCCGAGGATCACGTCGCGGGTGTTGCAATGGTTTGTTAGCGGCCTCAGACTCGGTCGCAGACCGGTTCTATCAGAGCCTTCTCCACAGCGTCTTTTCCGTAAGCTTTCGTTAGCCATGTTTTTCACAGGAACGCAGTGATTTCAAACAAGCCGTAACGCAATGCCCCAACCATCTGTTGACGCCATTTTGGATTCGCGTACTATATCTAGTGTTCAAGGTTCCTTCGATTCGTGAGGATCGGGGCTAAGACGGGAATACGGTGCGTCTCGCCATGAGGACGGGACAAGGCCGGAGCTGCCCCCGCAACTGTAAGCGGCGAGCAACTGTCCGATTTCAGGTCACTGAGGCATGATGCCTTGGGAAGGCTGGGGCAGGGTGCTTCGACCCGCAAGTCAGGAGACCTGCCTTGAACGAAACGTCCACGGGCGGGGTGTCCGGAAGGTCGCGTGCTTGACGGCGGAACATCCGCGCCTGTTACGCTACTCCGAACGTCCGCATCAGCACTTCGGGGTTTGAAGTCATGTCGAGAACATCAAGGCAGCCGCCCGCGCGTATCCTGCGAAGGATGCTATCAGGCGTTTAAAGCGCCAACTTTGCCAGATCATTATCAAGCGTTGCCCCGGACGCCACACGGCGCCCGATCCCAGTCCTGTGTCCTGAATCCATTGACATCACGAGGAAGATGATGAGCGTTACCGTTTACAGCAAGCCGGCCTGCGTTCAATGCACCGCCACCTATCGCGCCCTGGATCGCCTGGGCGTGGACTATGAGATCGTCGATATTTCCGAGGATGCCGAAGCGCTCGATCGCGTGCGCGGCATGGGCTACATGCAGGTGCCGGTCGTCGTTGCCGGGGAGAACCACTGGGCGGGCTTCCGTCCCGACATGATCAGCTCGCTCTCCTGATCGGAGAAAGGCGATGGGGCTGATCGTCTATTATTCCAGCCGATCCGAGAACACCCATCGATTCGTCGCCAAGCTCGGACTGCGCGCGGCGCGCATTCCCCTTGGCGCTGAAGCCATCCACATTCGCGAACCCTATGTGCTGATTTCGCCCACCTATTGCGGCGACGGCGGCCCAGGGATCGTAAAGGGGGCCGTGCCCAAGCAGGTGATCCGTTTCCTCAACGATGCGGAAAACCGCTCCAACATCCGCGGCGTGATCGCCGCGGGCAACAGTAATTTCGGCGAGACCTACGGGCTTGCCGGCGATGTCATCTCGAAGAAGTGCCAAGTGCCGTATCTTTACAGGTTCGAGCTTCTGGGAACCGCCGAGGATGTCGCCAATGTCAAAGACGGGATGGGACGATTTTGGACACGGGAACCAATTTGACGCGGGATGCGGGCGCAAAGCCGCTGAAGGCAGGGGAAACGCTCGATTATCACGCGCTGAACGCGATGCTGAACCTCTATGACGACGAGGGCAAGATCCAGCTCGACAAGGACCGCATGGCGGCCAGGCAATATTTCCTGCAGCATGTGAACCAGAATACGGTGTTCTTCCATAATCTCCGGGAGAAGCTCGATTATCTGGTCACCGAAGGCTATTACGAGGAGGAGGTGCTCGACCAGTATTCCTTCAATTTCGTCCGCGACCTGTTCGACCAGGCCTATGCCAGGAAATTCCGCTTCCCGACTTTCCTCGGCGCCTTCAAATATTACACCAGCTACACGCTGAAGACCTTCGACGGAAAACGCTATCTCGAGCGCTACGAGGACCGCATCTGCATGGTGGCGCTGACCTTGGCAAGGGGCGACGAGGCTCTCGCCCGCGACATGGTCGACGAGATCATTTCCGGCCGCTTCCAGCCGGCGACGCCGACCTTTCTCAATGCCGGCAAGAAGCAGCGCGGCGAACTTGTTTCCTGCTTCCTGCTGCGCGTCGAGGACAATATGGAATCGATCGGTCGCTCCATCAATTCGGCGCTGCAGCTCTCGAAGCGCGGCGGCGGCGTGGCGCTGTCGCTGACGAACATCCGCGAGGCCGGCGCGCCGATCAAGCAGATCGAAAACCAGTCCTCGGGCATCATCCCGGTCATGAAGCTGCTCGAAGACAGCTTCTCCTATGCGAACCAGCTCGGTGCGCGTCAGGGGGCCGGTGCGGTCTATCTCAACGCCCATCACCCCGACATCATGCGCTTCCTCGACACCAAGCGGGAAAACGCCGACGAGAAGATCCGCATCAAGACACTGTCACTCGGCGTTGTCGTGCCCGACATCACCTTCGAGCTCGCTAGGAATAATGAGGATATGTACCTCTTCTCGCCCTACGACGTGGAGCGAGTCTATGGCGTGGCCTTCACCGAGATTTCGGTGACGGAAAAGTACCGCGAGATGGTGGCGGACGCTCGCATCGCGAAGAAGAAGATCAAGGCGCGCGAGTTCTTCCAGGTGATCGCCGAAATCCAGTTCGAGAGCGGTTATCCCTACCTCATGTTCGAGGATACGGTGAACCGGGCTAACCCGGTGGCCGGGCGCATCTCCATGAGCAATCTCTGCTCGGAAATCCTGCAGGTGAGCGAGGCGAGCGAATTCAACGACGATCTCTCCTACAAACATCTCGGCAAGGACATTTCCTGCAATCTGGGCTCGCTGAACATCGCGGCAGCGATGGATTCAGCTGATTTCGGCAAGACGATCGAGACGGCGATCCGGGCGCTGACGGCGGTATCCGACATGAGCCACATCTCTTCGGTGCCTTCGATCGAGAAGGGCAATGATGAGAGCCATGCGATCGGCCTCGGACAGATGAACCTGCACGGCTATCTCGCCCGCGAACGCATCTTTTACGGCTCCGACGAAGGCGTCGATTTCACCAATATCTATTTCTACACGGTGACTTATCACGCGATCCGCGCTTCGAACCTCTTGGCGGTCGAACGCGGGGCCAGCTTCAAGGGCTTCGAAAATTCGAAATATGCCTCGGGCGAATATTTCGACAGATATACCGAGCAGGAATGGAAGCCGGCGACCGAAAAGGTGCAAGCGCTGTTCGATGATGCCGGCGTTCATATCCCAACGCAGGAAGACTGGGCGACGTTGAAGAAGGCGGTGATGGCGTCCGGCCTCTATAATCAGAACCTGCAAGCGGTGCCGCCGACCGGATCGATCTCCTATATCAACCACTCGACCTCCTCGATCCATCCGATCGTCTCGAAGATCGAGATCCGCAAGGAAGGCAAGATCGGCCGCGTCTATTATCCGGCGCCGTTCATGACCAACGACAATCTCGACTATTATCAGGACGCCTACGAGATCGGCCCAGAGAAGATCATCGATACCTATGCGGCGGCGACCCAGCATGTCGATCAGGGCCTGTCGTTGACGTTGTTCTTCCGTGACACGGCGACGACACGCGATATTAATAAGGCGCAGATTTACGCCTGGAAGAGGGGCATCAAGACCATCTACTACATCCGCCTCCGCCAGATGGCGCTGTCCGGCACCGAGGTGCAGGGCTGCGTTTCCTGTACCTTGTAATTTGATTTCGGCCGCGAGCCTTGGAGCAAATGGCCCCCTCATCTTTCTGCCGGCACCTTCTCCCCGATGGGGAGAAGACATCTGCGGCAGGCGCGACATCCCCTCTCCCCTGGGGAGAGGGCAGGGTGAGGAGGCTCCAAGCGCCATCAGATCTGTTGGAAGGACATAATCACCATGAACATCGCCGTAAAACCAACCAGCCGCGTGCGCGCCATCAACTGGAACCGCATTGAGGACGATAGGGATCTCGAAGTCTGGAACAGGCTCACCGGCAATTTCTGGCTGCCGGAAAAGGTGCCATTGTCAAACGACATTCCCTCCTGGGCGACACTGACGCCGGCGGAACAGCAACTCACCATCCGCGTCTTCACGGGTCTGACGCTTCTCGACACAATCCAGAACGGCATCGGCTCCGTCAGGCTGATGGAGGATGCGGTAACCTCGCATGAGGAGGCGGTGCTTTCCAATATCTCCTTCATGGAGGCCGTGCATGCCCGCTCATATTCCTCGATCTTCTCAACGTTATGCTCCACGCCTGACGTCGACGACGCCTATCGCTGGTCGGAGGAGAATGAGTTCCTGCAGCGCAAGTCGGCGCTGATCATGGAGCAATATGCGTCCGGCAACCCTTTGAAGAAGAAGGTCGCCAGCGTCTTCCTCGAGAGTTTTCTGTTCTATTCCGGCTTCTATCTGCCGATGTACTGGTCAAGCCGCGCCAAGCTCACCAATACGGCCGATATGATCCGGCTGATCATCCGGGACGAGGCGGTGCATGGCTACTATATCGGCTATAAGTTCCAGCGCGGGCTGGAGTTGCTGTCCGAGCAACGCCGGCGGGAAATCAAGGATTTCGCCTTCGATCTGCTGCTCGAACTCTACGACAACGAGGCCCGGTATACCGAAGCGCTCTATGACGGCGTCGGCTTGAGCGAGGATGTGAAGAAGTTTTTACATTACAACGCCAACAAGGCGCTGATGAATCTCGGCTACGAGGCGCTTTTCCCGGCTGAAGCCTGCAAGGTCAATCCGGCGATCCTGTCGGCGCTGTCACCGAATGCCGACGAGAACCACGACTTCTTCTCCGGCTCCGGCTCCTCCTATGTCATCGGCAAGGCTGTCGCAACCGAGGATGAAGACTGGGATTTCTGAGACTTAATTGCAGTCTCCCCTTATCATTTGCTTCGCCATCGACCACATTCACGGAAACTGAATTCGATATCCGCCGGTGATGCGGCGTAGTGGGGTTTCGATGTCCTCTTTTTTGAACAAGACCGGGGCTGTGGTTGAAACGAACGACGGCGCCTGGCCGATCCGCCGGAGGCGGATCCTCGACTGGCTGGTGAACGAGACGCGCGGCGAGCGCTTCATCGACAACATCCTGGTGGCAATGTGCGAGAAGCTGTTGGCCGCAGGGGTACCGGTGGCGCGCGCGACGCTGCATTTCAGGACGAATCATCCGCAATGGATCGGCGCCCGCATCCTCTGGAAGGAGGGCATGACGGAAGCGAAAATCAACACATTCGCCTATGGTGTCGAAACCACGCCGGAGTTCCTGAAGAGTCCGGTCAACGCGATCCACCAGGGGGCGGAGGAGGTGCGCCGGCGACTGGAAGGCACTGCCGACGCCGACGAGGATCCTTTCTTTCAGGAGCTGCGAGACGAGGGTCTTACGGAGTACATTGCCTGGCCGATCGAGCATACTTTCGGCAAGCGCCACGTCGCGACATTTTCCACATCCCGTCCGGGTGGCTTTACGAGCGAGCATACCGATTTCCTGCGCGATCTCCTGCCGGCGCTGACCCTCGTCAGCGAGATCAGGCTGAAGAACATCATGGCACGGACGCTGCTGCAGACCTATGTCGGACCGCATGCGAGCGAGCATATCCTTTCGGGTGTCACGACGCGCGGCAGCGGCGCGACCGTCGGCGCGGCCATCATGATCTGCGATCTGCGCGATTTCACGGCGATCTCGGATCTCTGGCCGCGCGACGATGTCATCCATCTGCTGAACGACTATTTCGACGCCATGTCGGACCCGATCGAACGGCATGGCGGGGAAATCCTGAAGTTCATGGGAGACGGCCTGCTGGCGATCTTCCCATTGGCCAAGGAGACGGCCTGCCTCGATCTGCTGCAGGCGATCCGCGAAGGGCAGGCGTCAATGGCCGAGTTGAACGAAGAGCATCTGCGCACGGGGCGCGAGCCGCTGCGCTACGGCGTCGGTGTGCATGTCGGCGATGTCATGTACGGCAATATCGGCTCGCGCCGGCGGCTTGATTTCACCGTCATCGGCCCGGCGGTCAATGTCGCGTCGCGGCTGGAAAGCCTGACCAAGGAGGTCAAACGTCCGGTGCTCCTGTCGCGGGCCTTCGTGGAAATGGCGGGCTGCGCGAAAGACATGGACAGCCTCGGCACCTTCCCGCTGCGTGGGCTCGGAGAGCCTGTCGACGTCTTCGCTTTTCCGGAACGGTAGACGAATTTAGACGCCTCGTTTGTTTCCCCAAAGCAGCACGTGCAGCTGCGGCAGGACGCGCGGCGCAAACCATTGGTCGGCCGTCACCTTCTCGACGAGCCATTGCATGCGATCCATCACGCCGTCGATATCGATGCGCGCGTCGTCGTCTTCGGGCGGCGGCGGTGTATGGTTGCCCGGCTGAAGGTACAGGGGAATATCAGGGTAGCGCTGGCCCACCTCGCGCGCAAATGCATAATCAACATCGTCGAAAACCACGATCTTCAGTGCGATCTCCGGCCCGCCGGCTGAAAGCCGAAGACAGTCATCGATCTCACCCCAATCGGTTTGCATCCCGCTCGACGGCGGCTTGGGGCTCAACACGAGGACATCGAGATCGCGAAACCAGTTCCGCGCCACACTTCCCTGGGTTTCCAGCGCGAAGCGATACCCCTCGGAATGACCGAGTTCGATCAGCGGCCCCAGGGGCTGGATAGCGGGATTGCCCCCAGAAAGGGAAACCGTCAGTGGCCTGTTTCCGGAAAGTCTTGTGACCTCCTGCCAGATCGCCTCGACGGACATCGGCATCCATTGATCCCGGAAGGCGCTGTCGACCGCATGAAGGCTGTCGCACCAGGAGCAGCGGTAATCACAGCCGCCCGTCCTGACGAACACGGTCGGCAACCCGATCAATGCGCCTTCGCCCTGTATCGTCGGGCCGAAGATCTCGCTGATGCGAATGGTATCAGTGCTCACGGCCTGTACTCCGCCCAGGTCTTCGGCGTCTCGCTGACGCGGACAGACGAGGTCTCAGGGAAGCGCTGCTTGCACCAGTCGTAGAAGTGCTTGGCCAGGAACTCGGAGGTGACTTTCGAATGGCCGAACACCTCGTTCAGGTGGCGATGATCGAGAGTATTGTCGATATAGCGCTTGAGCGGCGAGAGGTCGTGATAGTCGCGAACGAAGCCGTCATCATTGAGGGTTTCGGCAGACAGTTCGACAACGACGACATAGTTGTGGCCGTGGAGCCGGGCGCATTGATGGTCGATGGGCAGGTGATCCAGCTGATGCGAGGCGGAGAGGTGAAACTCCTTGGTGATGCGGTACATCAACGCACCTCCGCGGCTGTATATTGCGATACGGCCGCTTTCCAGAAGTCGCGGTCTTCATATTCCGTCGGATCGGCGACACCTGCAAGATGGAATGCCTCGCGGCGTTCGACGCAGGTTCCACAGCGTCCGCAGTGGAGCCTGCCGCCCTTGTAGCAGGACCAGGTCTCTGCGAAGGGTGTCTCATGTTTCGCACCGTCGGTGACAATCGCCGCCTTGGAGACCTCGACATAGGGGGCGAGCAGTTTGACGCTGGCATAACCATCCAGCGCTTGGTCCTGCATGCGCTGGAAGGCCTCGATGAAGCCCGGCCGACAGTCCGGATAGATGAAGTGATCGCCGCCATGGACGGCGACAGCAACGGCATCCGCCTTTTGCGCAGCCGCCAAGCCGAAGGCGATCGCCAGCATGATGGCATTGCGGTTCGGCACCACGGTGGCCTTCATGGTTTCCTCGGCGTAATGGCCGTCGGGGACCTCGACATTGTCGGTCAGAGCCGATCCGCTGAGGTGGCCGCCGATGGCGGCAATGTCGATGATGTGATGCGGAACAGCAAGGCGTGCGGCACATTTTGCGGCAAATTCGAGTTCCTTGCGATGCCGCTGGCCGTAATCGAAGGAAACAAGGCCGATAAGCTGTTCTTCCGCTGCCATTCTGTGGGCAAGCGAAACGGAGTCGAGTCCGCCGGAGCAGACGACGATGGTTTTCATATTTTGGATTCCCTTGTTTTGACCGGGTGGGCTGCGACCGGATTACGCGCGCGCTTTTACTGCATAATTCGGCAAAGCGGAACCGATTTTCGAATAAATTATGCCGCAACCTAAGGTGCCGCAGCGTCCATGCCCGTCTGGCGCGGCACTTCAGGCAAATCGCGCTCGCTAAACGTAGTTCACGCGCCGCCTGGGGCTAAGCGATCGGAAAGTTGATTTGTGGCGGCAGCAGGAGATGCAGGTTCTCGGCGTCCATATTGTTGATGCGCTGCAGCAGCATGCGCCCTAGATGCTCGCCGGCGGCCGTCAGGTCTTCGTGGATCGTGTCGACCTCCGGCTGCAGCTGGGTGAGAAGGCGGGACGTCTCCTTGGCGACGATATCGTAATCGATAGCCAATGTGCTGCCGACATCGCTCATGCCGCTGATGACCGCGAGCGCCGATACTTCGCCGGGGCAGATGAAACCATCGGGAGCTTCGGGGGCAACGGCGCGGCTGCAGATGAAGTCGCGCAGCTCGCCGGCCGACGTGTCGAGATCGACCGCCTCCGGAATCTCATAGGCAACACCTGCCTCCCGCACCGCGGTCATGAAGCCGTGCAGGATATGCTGGCAGAAGGTCAGCCGTTTCGGCGGCAGGATCACCGCCACCTTTGTGCGGCCCTTGGCGATCAGCCGGCGGGTGGCTTCATAGGCAAAGCTGAAGTTGTCGTAGTCGACATAGGGGTGCGGCGTCGAAAACTCGGTGCGGCCGTGACAGATGAACGGAAAGCCGGATTCGAGCAGCACGCGGACGCGGGCATCGAGCGGTTCGGTGCGGGTGAAGATCAGCCCGTCGGCGAGGTGATTGCGAATAATGTATTCGGCGGCCTCGACATTGGTGGTCGACAGGAAGTTCGGGGCGACGACGAGATGATAGGAAGTCTCTTTGAGAGCCTTGGCGATGCCGTACATGATCGAGGTGCTGAAGCCGACCACCTCCTCGTGCGGATCGAGCAGGATGGCGATGACATTGGTGCGGCCGGTCTTCAGGCGCTGGGCGGCTCGATCCGGAAGATAGCCGATTTCGCGCGCAATGCGGTGCACACGCTGGCGGGTCTCAAGCGAGATCTGCGGGGCATCGGAGAGCGCCCTTGACACGGTCGTTACAGCAAGGCTGGCGATCGTGGCGATCGTTCGCAAGGTCGGCTTGCCGCGCCTGTGGGTGGCGTCAAGATGTTCGCCGCGTTGCGGCCGGGACGGTTCAGTCACTCTGTGGCATTCCATGCTCGAATTGCCCGATACCATACCATGACGAATCCCCCGTGCAACCGGCGAATGAAAACGTTTTAAATTTTTTACGCTTATTATCGATCTTGAAAATATTATTGAATTTCAGGCTTTTATCGAAAAATCATATTTTTCTCGGGAGTCGAGAAAGGGCTTGACGACCAAGGCCTTATAACGTTTTAAATTGTCAACCGCGCAGAGGAGCGCGGCTGTGTGTTGCCCGCTGTCATAGCGGGAAGCATCAGGCGGCTGGGAGGGCCGGCCGCCGAACTTCAAATGGGAGGAAATTCATGCGCAAGTTTTTAAGCTCGGCGGCGATTGCTGTCGTGATGCTGGCTGGTGTGGGTGCGGCTGAGGCCGCTGACGTCAAGGAAGTGCAGATGCTGCACTGGTGGACGTCAGGCGGCGAGGCGGCGGCCTTGAATGTGTTGAAGGAGGATCTGTCGAAGGAGGGCTTTGCCTGGAAGGACGTGCCGGTGGCCGGCGGCGGCGGTGATGCGGCGATGACGGCGCTGAAGGCGATGGTGGCGGCCGGTACCTATCCGACGGCCTCGCAGATGCTCGGGTATACGGTGCTCGATTATGCTGAGGCCGGCGTCATGGGCGACCTGACGGAGACGGCCAAGAAGGAAGGCTGGGACAAGTCGGTGCCGGCGGCACTGCAGAAGTTCTCCGTCTATGACGGCAAGTGGGTCGCAGCCCCGGTCAACGTGCATTCGGTCAACTGGCTGTGGATCAACAAGGCTGTCATGGACAAGATCGGCGGCAGTGAGCCGAAGACCTTCGACGACCTGATCGCGCTGCTCGACAAGGCGAAGGCTGCCGGCGTCATCCCGTTGGCGCTCGGCGGCCAGAACTGGCAGGAAGCGACGATGTTCGATTCCATCGTGCTGTCGACCGGCGGGCCGGAATTCTACAAGAAGGCCTTCAACGACCTCGACGAGGAAGCGCTGAAGTCGGAGACGATGAAGAAGTCCTTCGACAACCTCGCCAAGATCGTCAAATATGTCGATCCGAACTTCTCCGGCCGCGACTGGAACCTGGCGACCGCCATGGT
Organism: Rhizobium lentis; assembly: GCF_017352135.1. NCBI lineage: Bacteria > Pseudomonadati > Pseudomonadota > Alphaproteobacteria > Hyphomicrobiales > Rhizobiaceae > Rhizobium > Rhizobium lentis. The sequence goes on along the minus strand of NZ_CP071454.1, from coordinate 1,359,799 downwards.
CATCAAGGGTGACGCGCTGGTGCAGGTGATGGGCGACTGGGCCAAGGGCGAATTCGTCGCCGCCAAGAAGACGCCGGATACCGACTTCCTGTGCTACCGCTTCCCCGGCACCGACGGCAGCGTCATCTACAACTCCGACATGTTCGGCATGTTCAACGTTCCCGACGACCGCAAGGCGGCCCAGGTGGCGCTGGCGACGGCGACGCTGTCGAAGAGCTTCCAGTCGGCCTTCAACGTCGTCAAGGGTTCGGTTCCGGCCCGCACCGACGTTCCCGACACCGACTTCGACGCCTGCGGCAAGAAGGGCATCGCCGATCTGAAGGCGGCCAATGAGGGCGGCACGCTGTTCGGTTCGCTGGCCCAGGGTTACGGCGCCCCTCCGGCGATCGCCAATGCCTATAAGGACGTCGTCTCGAAGTTCGTCCACGGCCAGATCAAGAGCTCCGACGAGGCCGTGACCCAGCTGGTCCAGGCGATCGACGACGCCCGCTGAGACGAGGCCGATGACAATGCTTCCCCGCGTCTTCGCGGGGAAGCGTCAGACTCCGCGACGAGCAGGCGGAGACGGATCGGCAAGGCCGATCCTGCGGGAAGGGAGATGATATCATGAGCACAGTTGCCACCACCGATCCGGTTCTGACGCCGGGGCAGGCGAGCGGGATCTCGCTTCGAAGCCGGCTGCAGGATGCGCTGCCGAAGATCGTGCTGGCGCCGAGCTTCGTCATCACGCTGATCTTCGTCTACGGCTTCATCGTATGGACGGCCTATCTGTCGTTCACCAATTCCAAGACCTTCCCCTCCTATCAGCTGACCGGGGCGCGCGCCTATCAGCGGCTGTGGCGCTGGACCTTCGAAAGCGACCCGCCGTCCTCCTGGTACACCTCGATCACCAACATGGCGATCTTCGGCTTCCTCTATGTCGGCATCTGTTTAGCACTCGGCCTGCTGCTCGCCATCCTGCTCGACCAGAAGATCCGCGGCGAGGGGTTGCTGCGGCCGATCTTCCTCTATCCGATGGCGCTGTCCTTCATCGTCACCGGGGTCGCCTGGAAGTGGTTCCTCGATCCCGGCCTCGGGCTCGAACAGACGCTGCACCACTTCGGCTGGACGAGCTTCCACTTCGACTGGATCAAGAACAAGGACTTCGTCATCTACACCGTCGTCATCGCCGGCGTCTGGCAGGCGTCCGGCTTCGTCATGGCGATGTTTTTGGCCGGTCTGCGCGGCATCGACGGCGAGATCATGAAGGCGGCTCAGATCGACGGCGCCTCGCCCTTGCAGCTCTACCGCCGCATCGTCATCCCGCTGCTGCGGCCGATCTTCCTGTCGGCCTTCATCGTGCTCGCCCATATGGCGATCAAGTCCTACGACCTGGTGGTGGCGCTGACCTCGGGCGGGCCTGGCGGCTCGGCCTGGCTGCCGTCCAACTTCATGTATGAATACACCTTCAAGCGCAACGAGATGGCCGTCGGCTCGGCCAGCGCCATCATCATGCTGATGACGATCTCGGCGATCATCGTGCCCTATCTCTATTCCGAACTGAAGGAGAAGGCCCGATGAGTGCGATCACCTCTCCGACGGTCGAAGGGTCGCATAGCAACAGCAACACCCGCTGGATCGGCCGCCTCGTCATCTACGGCCTGCTGGTGATCTTCGCCATCCTCTACCTGATGCCGCTCTTCGTCATGCTGACCACCTCGTTCAAGACGATGGACGAGATCCAGGGCGGCAACATGCTGGCGCTGCCGCAGTCGCCGACCTTCGATCCCTGGGTCAAGGCCTGGGGCGAAGCCTGCGTCGGGCTGACCTGCGCCGGCATCAAGGGCTACTTCTGGAACTCGATCAAGATGGTGGTGCCGGCCGTGGCGATCTCCACCTTCTTCGGCGCGCTCAACGGCTATGTCCTGACCAAGTGGCGCTTTCCCGGCCATACGCTGGTGTTCGGGCTGATGCTGTTTGCCTGCTTCATCCCGTTCCAGTCGGTGCTGCTGCCGATGGCCACCATCCTCGGTTCGCTCGGCCGCTTCGGCATGACGCTGCAGAACGCCACCGGCTGGAACTTCGGCTTCGGCAATTCGACGGTCAATCTGGTCTTCGTCCACGTCGTCTATGGCCTCGGCTTCACGACGCTGTTCTTCCGCAATTTCTACGAGGCCTTTCCGAGCGAGCTGGTCAAGGCTGCCCAGGTCGATGGTGCCAGCTTCTTCCAGATCTTCCGCCGCATCATGCTGCCGAACTCGCTGCCGATCATCGTTGTCACGGTCATCTACCAGTTCACCAACATCTGGAACGACTTCCTGTTTGCTTCCGCCTATGCCGGCACCGGTGACTCCATGCCGATGACGGTGGCGCTCAACAATGTCGTCAACACCTCGACCGGGGTGGTCGAATACAATGTCAACATGGCGGCGGCGATGATCGCCGCCGTTCCGACGCTCATCGTCTATATCCTCGCCGGCCGCTACTTCGTGCGTGGCCTGATGGCGGGCGCAGTCAAAGGGTAACCCATGGCTTTCCTGGAAATCTCCGGCCTCAGAAAGCGCTTCGGCGCCGTCGACATCCTCAAGGGTATCGATCTCGAACTCGAAAAGGGCGGCTTTCTCGTGCTGGTCGGCCCGTCCGGCTGCGGCAAGTCGACCCTGCTCAACACCATTGCCGGGCTGGAGACGATCACGTCAGGCGATATCCGCATCGACGGGCGCGCCGTCAACGGCCTGCATCCCTCCAAGCGCGACATCGCCATGGTGTTCCAGTCCTATGCGCTCTATCCGAACATGACGGTGGCGGGCAACATCGCCTTCGGCATGGAGATGCGCGGCGTGCCGCCGGAGGAGCGCAAGCAGGCGATCGACAAGGTCGCCAAGGTGCTGCAGATCGGCCATCTGCTTGACCGCAAGCCGAGCCAGCTGTCGGGCGGCCAGCGCCAGCGCGTCGCCATGGGACGGGCGCTGGTGCGCGATCCCAAGCTCTTCCTGTTCGACGAGCCGCTCTCCAATCTCGACGCGAAACTCCGCGTCGACATGCGCATCGAGATCAAAAGGCTGCACCAGGCGACCGGCAAGACCATCGTCTACGTCACCCACGACCAGATCGAGGCAATGACGCTCGCCACCCGCATCGCCGTGATGAAGGACGGCATCGTCCAGCAGTTCGGCACGCCGGCCGAGATCTACAACAATCCCGCCAACATGTTCGTCGCCGACTTCATGGGTTCGCCGGCGATGAACCTGGTCAAGGCATCGGTCGAAAACGGCGCCGGCGGTCTTGCCGTCTCGCTCGAGCGGCCGAATGCCGCGCCGCTGACGCTGCCCGTCACGACAGGCGCCAACGGCCTTTCCTCCTATGCCGGCCGGCAGGTGATCTTCGGCATCCGCCCCGAGGCGCTGACCGACCCCGACGGCGCCGACCGCAATGCCCGCTCGCTGACCGAAGGCGACTGCCTGATCGAGGTCGTCGAACCGGCCGGCTCCGACACCTTCGCCGTCACCAAGCTCGGTGGCAAGGAGGTCGTCGCCCGCCTGCGCGCCGATGCCGGCATCGCTCCAGGCCAGCACACGCGCCTCGCCTTCAACCTCGACAAGGCCGTGTTCTTCGATCCGGAAACACAGGCCCGGATCGCGTGATGTCCGTCAGGCCACCGCTGTCACGCTGAGGGTCACCGGCGCGAAACGTGAGGAGACCGCTTCGACGGTAATCTCTCCCACCAGCCCGGTCGCCTCCAGCCAGAAGCCCGATGTGCCGCCCTGCAGGGGCACATTGATCGGGCCGACGATCTTTGCCGGGCCATGCACCTTCAGCGAAATGCTGTCGTTCATGAAGGGCAGGCGCTGGCCGCACTGGTCGAGGGCGCGGATGATGACACGGGTGCTGTCGCGTTCGCGGGCCTTCAGCGTCTGGCTGTCGGCAACGATCTCAAGCGTTGTCGGCAAAGGGTCGGCGGCCAGCTTCAGGCTCGCCACCGGCTCGCCGCCGATATAACCGGTAAAGGTTCCGTCGATCCATTCGAGCCCCCAGGTGCCGAGCTCATCGGCAGTGAAATGCCGGTGGTCGAGCACGACGGGCGGATGCGGCAGATGCGGGTAGTTCTCGCGATCCGGACCGATGCGTTTGCTGAGCCCGCCATATTGCAGTTCCACCTCGTCGCAATTGGTCAGGATGATCAGCGGCAGGACGCCGCCGATATTGCGCTCGCCGCGCGCCCAGAAGGTCACGGGCTTCATGACGATTTCCTCGGAAGGGTCGCACTGGCTGATATAAGCATAGGCCGCGAATTTCGGCTCACGAAACATGTCCATGACGCCGTGATAGCAGATGCGGTCGCCGGAGCCGAAATCCTTGTGGGTGTTGTAATCGAACACGCACCAGCCGATGGCGCCCGAAATGTCGGGATCGCCATAGGCGGCATTCAGTACTTCCAGGTGGCGGCGAACATGCTCGGCCTGCCGCTGTTCCTGATCGTAGATCTTCGTCGGGTGCATGTGGCCGTTGAACTCGGTGATGAGGTACGGCACCTTCTGCGACAGGCCGGTATTTTCCTGCTGGGTGCGGAGCGCGGTGCGCGGACGGTTGGAGCCCGGCAGTTCCTCGTTGCCGAGGATGAAGTCGTTCATCGTGTAGACGTCTTCGAGCAACTCGCTCTCTGTGAGATAACGCACGCCGCCGGTCTGGCGGGTGCTGTCGAGCTCACGGGCCAGACGGTTGGTCTCGACGTAGAAGTCGTGGCTATCCTGCGACTCGTTGATGCGCACGCCCCAGATGATGATCGACGGATGGTTCCAGTCGCGCTCGATCATGCGGCGGACATTCTCGATCGATTCCTTCTGCCAGTCGGCATCGCCGATATGCTGCCAGCCGGGGATTTCCTCGAAGACGAGCAGACCGATCGCGTCGCAGCGGTCGAGGAACCATTTCGACTGCGGATAGTGCGAGGTGCGCACGATATTGCATTTCAGCACCGTCTTCATGATGTCGGCGTCGCGCTCCTGGGCGGAGCGGCCGGCGGCGTAACCGACATAGGGGAAGGCCTGATGGCGGTTGAGGCCGCGCAGCTTCAGCGGTTTGCCGTTGAGCAGAAAACCTTCAGGTGCGAATTCGGCGGTACGGAAGCCGAAGCGGGTGGAGAGACGGTCGGAGCCGTGCTCGGTCCTAAGCTCCACGTTGACTTCGTAGAGTGTGGGGTTGGTGATGTCCCAGAGGGTGATGCCCGTCAGGCCTCCGAAGGAAAGCGTCGCGCGGTCGCCGATCGTTTCGGTCGCCGCGGTGGCGATCGCCGTGCCATCGGCTTGCCTCAGCGTGGCGGTAACGGTCGCCGAAAAGCTGCGGCGCTCGGGGTTGGCGATATCGACGCGGATGGTTGCCGACTTCTCCGGGGCAAGAACATCTGATGTTTCGATCTTGAGATTGCCGATTGAAACCGGGTCGGTGACTTTCAGCCAAACGTCGCGGTAGATGCCGGCATAGGTCAAATAATCGATGCGGCCACCGAAGGGCGGAATGGCCGGGTTCTCGCTGCCGTCGATCTTGACGGTCACGAGGTTTTCGCCCTTGAGGAGCTTGCCGGTGAGGCGGGCCGTGAAGGGAGTGTAGCCGTCCTTGTGGGCGATGATCTCCTCGCCGTTCAGATAGACGACGCTATCGGCCATCGCGGCGTCGAAGATCAGCGAAACCTCGCGGCCCTCGAATTCCGGCAGCCAACGGAGAACCTTCTGATAGGTGAAGGCGCGCTGATAGCTCTTTTCATCGAAATAGTTAAAGGGCAGTTCGACGGCGGTGTGCGGCAGGCTGACCGGCTTGGCGGCGTCGAAGCTTTCGAGCAGACGCTGGCCGAAGCCTTCATGGAAACCCCAGCCTTCGTTGAAGGAGACGACGGAACGCATATCAGGCTCTCCCGGTCATGGCATCAGAAGCGGTGCGGCGCCCTTCCGCGCGTGAGAATCGGGTCATCGGATATTCCTCCTTAATGCAATAGGGCGCGAGCCGTCAGGCGCTTCGCGTCGAATCTATTCATGCGATGCGCTTTAGCTTTTTTCGGTGATTCCGTCATCCGGAACCGCCTCATACGTTCTGATGGCATGCATCAGGCAGTCGAGCCCCAGCGGGGGGTGCAGGTGAGCGTGATACTGTGCGGGCCTTCGATGCCGGCGTCGTGGCGTTCGATCAGTTCGACCACCGCATCAATGAAAGCGGTGTGGTCAAGGCTCAGCGTCGTGAGGTCATTGCAATCCCAGGCGGCCATGGCGATGCCATCCTGGCCGACGATGGCGATATCCTCCGGCGTGTTTTTGCCAAGCACGCGGCGCGCGGCATCGCGTGCGCCGATCGCCATGACGTCGTTGCCGCAGATGATGGCATCGATCTTGTCTCGGTGCAGCAGGAGCACAGCTTCCTTGAAGCCGGAATCATAGGAATAATCGCCGAAGGCCTGTGCTTCGAAGGCAAGGCCGCGTTTGGCGAGCGCTTCGGCGAACCATCCGCGCCTCAGCTTGTCGATCCAGCTCGAATTGGTGCCGGAGAGATAGGCGAAGCGCTTCTTGCCGTCCCGGGCGATCTTGTCGATGATCTCGTCGGCGGCCTTGGAGCCGTCGATGCGGATCGAGGAGACGCTTTCGGTTTCGAGCGGCTCGAAGGAGACGATGATCGGCTTGGTCGTGTGGAAAATATCAACGGCATCCTGCATCGAAACCATGTCGGAAAAGATGACGACGTGATCCACCTGATAGGTGGAGGCTAGCCGCATCAGTTGCAGTCGGTCGGAATGATCCGCACAGCAGAGGATGATCGGCAGCAGCTGCCGCGCCTGCAGGCGGTGGACAAGAAGCTGCTGCTCCTCGGCCTCGCAGGGGTTGCCGATGGCGTTGACGACGAGGGCGACGAGACGCGATCGCTGATTGTTCAGCGATCGGGCGATAGCATTCGGCTGGTAGCCATATTCACGGGCAACGGCGAGAATGCGGTCGCGCGTTGCGCGGCCGATGCGCGAATCCGGCGAGAAGGCACGGGATATGGTGGCGGAGGAGACGCCGGCAAGTTTCGCCAGCTCTTTCGAGGTTATCCGCCGCTTGTTCATTCCACTCATCTTCGCCTGTCAGGCGGCGATCCTGACGGAGGCGCCGCCGGCCGCTGCCGATTCCTTGATTGCATCCCACAGCCTAGCGAATCTGAGGCCCATTTCAACGGAGCCGGAGTTTTCCATCTTCCCTTCGCGAATGGCGAGGAAATTCTTCATGGGATTGCCGAGAATTTCGGCCTCCTCGCGCGGCTCGGCGGTGCGGCCGGTGCTGATTTCGCGCCAGCCACCCCAGGCGTCGATGCGCACGATCGCCTTCGAATAGAAGAAGGTAATGTAGGAGGCGCAGCCGGGCGGGCCTTCGCCGGCGGCTGTCAGCGTCGCCAGTGCTCCGTTCTTCAGCCGGGCGGAGACGGCGGTTGATATGTCGACCTGTTTGCCGTGATTGTTCATATAGGCCGAAACACTGTCGAAGTCGGAATTGGCGAGCAGGCACACGGTGTTCATCATGTGGGCGCCGGTATCGAACATGAAGCCGCCGCCTGATATCTCCGGCTGCTGCTTCCAATGGCCGTCGTAATTGGAAGACCAGCTTTCCCAGATCATGCCCGATATGGCGATTAGCTCGCCGAACTCACCGGCCAGCGCCCGCCGGCGGGTATCGAGCACCAGCGGCGACAGCCCGCCCTGGAAGGCGGTGACGATGGTGACACCGCTTTTTTTCTGCGCGGCGATCAGCCGCTCGGCCTCGGCGACGGTCGTTACCATCGGCTTCTCGAGGAAGAGGTCGATGCCCGCCTCGGCGACGGCGGTCGCCTGCTCGGAATGGAAAGCGTGCGGGGTGGAGATGTACACGATGTCGAGCTTACTTTTCATTTCGGCGAGCATCTCGCGATAGTCCTCGAACTCCTTCGGTTCGTACGCGCCACCCGCGAGGCAGACGTCGATCAGGCGCCGGCGCGCGGCGGCGGTCGTGTCTGCCAGTGCTGTGAATTCGATCTCCGGCATCCGTGCCCAACTCGCGGCATATTCCGCAGCCTTCAACCCGGCGCCGATGACGCCGAGGCGCAATTTCCCAGACATGAAAAATTCCTCCCTGCAGATGTTGTGCACACGATTACACAAACTTTTCGATTGAAGCAAGCCACACATATCTACGTTAAATCAATAATTTAACATTGCGACTCGAATCTCTTCAAAATCCATCTTGTCAGCAACTGGAATGCGTGTACATTTCGTGCGGCCGGTGCTGGAGGGCGCCGCGTCTCTAAAAAGGGGAGGACTTCCGTTGAAGAAAACGGTTCTTGGTGGCCTGTGCGCCATTCTGCTGAGCGCGGTTTCGACGCTGGCGCAGGCTGAAATAATCCGCATTGCAAATCACGGTCAGGCCGGCATCGACGCGATGAAGTCGACGGTCGAGCGGATCGAGAAGAAATACGGGGTCACCGTTGAGGTCGTCGAATATCCGGCCCCCGACAAGGATTACCTGACGAAGCTGCTGACTGAGCTCGGCGCCGGCAATGCGCCCGACCTGTTCTCCATTCCCACGACGGCCGCTGTCGCCGACATGGTGGAGGCCGGCTATCTCGCGCCCGTTACCAAGGAGTTCAAGGCCTGGGACGGCTACGCCAATCTCTATGACGTCGCCAAGGCGCTTGCCATCAGCCCGGATGGCGAAACCTATGTGATGCCCTTCATGCTCGGCATCCAGGAAATCTATTACCGCAAGGACGTTCTCGAAAAGGCCGGCATCTCCACCGAACAGCCAAAGACCTGGCGCGAGCTTCTCGATCGGGCGGCTGAAATCAAGCAGAAGACTGGCGCCTACGGCCTGCTCTTCCCGGCGGGCGTTTCCTGGGGAAGCGGCGCCTTCGACGAGGGCTTCCAGCACCTGCTCGTCGGCTCAAAGACGCCGCAGCTCGTCGATGCCGATGGCAAGCTCGATCTCAATGGTGAGGGTATCAAGGATGTGTTTGGCGTCTATAAGGAACTGATCGACAAGGATCTGATGCCGACCCAGCCGCTGCTCGGACCCGAGCCCTGGGTCGTGCCGAAATACCAGATGTTCCCGGAAGGTAAGCTTGCCGCCACCACCTGCGGCTCATGGTGCTACATTTTCGACTGGGGCCGCGAAAGCAAGAATCCCATTCCCGAGGTAACGAAGGTGGTCGGCACATGGACGGTTCCCGGCCAGAACAGCGGCCAGTACGTGCTCGCCAACCTTGCTGCGCCGTGGGCCGTCAATGCCAAATCGGCCAACACCGAGCTTGCGATCAAGGCGCTGATGGAGATCGGCTCCATCGAAACGCAGGTGTCCTATGCCGCCCGCATCGGCAACATTCCGGCCAGCAAGGACGCTGCGAAGAATGCCGACTTCCAGAAGCTGACGGAACTGGTTCCGATCCATGCGGCGGCCGAGAACGGCGTGTTCCTGAAGCAGGCTTCCGGCTTCGGCACGGTGGCGGAAGGTGTCGCGCGCGCCACCGAAGCGCTGCTGCGCAAGGAAACCGACGCCGCCGGCGCCCAGAAGATCCTTGCCGACTACGTCAAGGAAACGCTCGGCGACGACATGGTCAAGTAAAGGCTCGTCTCTGCCTTCTCCCGGAGCGCGGCGTCCATCGCCGCGTTCGGGGTTCATTCGTTCAGTTGTGAGCTTCCATGGCCCGAAACTCTCATGAAAAACGCGCCGAGCGGCAATGGCTGCTGATCCTGCTGCCTTCGCTCGTGCTGCTTCTGGCCTTCGTCATCTATCCGGCCATCTATTCCGTCTATCTGAGTTTCACCAACGAGGCGCTGACCGGCGCGGCGGCACTTCGACCGCGTTTCGTCGGCTTCAGGAACTATACCCGGCTCTTCAACGACGCGAAGTTCTGGAACGCGCTGTTCGTCACCTTCGTCTTCGTCATCGGGTCGGCCGTCATCGGCCAATTCGTGCTCGGCCTGATCTCGGCCATGGCGCTGCGTCGGCCGATCCGCTTCCGCAGGCTCTTCTCGTCGATCATCCTGCTGCCGAACGCCGCTCCGGAAGTCGTCGCCGGCTTCATGTGGATTTCGATGCTGGCGGGCGGCGAGAATGCCACCCTCAGCCGCATCGTCAGCTTCTTCGGCGTCACTCCAGCCGACTGGCTGCAGGTCTTTCCGCTGTCGATGATCATCATCGTCAATACCTGGCGCGGCATCGCCACGGCGATGATCCTGCTGACGGCCGGCCTCAGCACCATTCCGGCCGAGATATACGAGGCGGCCCGCATGGACGGGGCGACACCTTCGCAGATGTTCCGCCGCATCACCCTGCCGCTGATGATGCCGACGATCCTGCTCTACATGCTGATATCGGCCGTCTCCACCATCGCCGTCTTCGGTCTCGTCTATGCGCTGACGCGCGGCGGACCTGGCGGGGCAACCGAGGTCGTCAGCATCTATATCTACAACCAGTCCTTCACGGCGTTCCAGCTGGGATATGGGGCCGCGGTCGCCGTCGTCGCGCTGGTGATCTCGCTGATCCTCGGCATTGCCTATGTCCGGGCCATGAAGGTGGAGGTCTGAGATGGCCGTCGTTTCCCCGAGCGAGAGCGCAAACAAGGGTCGTTCCGATCTCATTGCCTATGCGACCTTGTCGCTGATCTCGATCTTCTGCGCCGTACCGTTCTTCTGGGTGCTGCTCGCCTCGTTCGACGGCAATGCGCAGCTTTTTCTCCATTGGCCGGAGCAGTGGACCTTGGCCAATTATGTGAGAGTGTTCAGCAAGGAGGACGGCGCCAAGTGGCTGTTCAACTCGCTCTTCGTGGTCGGCAGCGCCACTTTGCTCGTCATGGTGCTTTCGGGGCTCGGAGGTTATGCGCTGTCGCGCACCAGGGCCTGGTGGAAGCTGCCTTTCCTCTACGCGATCCTGCTCATCCGCGTGCTGCCGCCGACGGCGCTCGTCGTGCCGCTCTACAAGTTCCTGCTGACGCTGAACAATGCAGAAGCGGCGGTGCTGCGGCCGGTCTTCGGCAGCTATGCCCGCGACATCATGCGCTGGACCGGCTTCATCGACGGCTATCTCGGGCTGATCCTGGTGCTGGCAACAATGCAATTGCCGCTGGCGCTCTGGATCATGAAGACCTTCTTCGACGGGCTGCCCAGGGATTACGAAGAGGCGGCGCTGATGGACGGGGCGACGCTCGTTCAGCGCATCCGCCGGGTGCTGATCCCGCTGGCGCTGCCGGGATTGGCGGCCGCAGGGCTCTTCGCCTTCATGTCGGCCTGGGGCGATTTCCTGCTACCGCTTATCTTCCTGTCGTCCCCGGAACTGCAGACGCTGCCGCTCGGTCTCTTCCGCGCCTTCCTGCGCATCAATGAGATCGACTACGGCCTGCTGACGGCGCTCGCCTTCATCTACCTGCTGCCTGCCGTCGTCGCCTTCGGCTTTGCGCGGCGCTTCCTCGTCCAGACGTTGTCGGGCGGTGTGAAGGGCTGAGATCAGAAAGAGAAACCGATGATCAATCTCAGAAACGTTCGCAAATTCTACGGCGCGCTCGAGGTCATCAAGGGTGTCGACATCACCGTGGAAGACAGGGAATTCGCCGTTTTCGTCGGTCCGTCCGGATGCGGAAAGTCGACGCTCCTGCGCATGATCGCCGGCCTCGAAGGCATCGACGAGGGCGACCTCGTCCTCAATGGCAAGCGCATCAACGATGTGCCCCCTGACAAGCGCGGCATCGCCATGGTGTTCCAGTCCTATGCGCTCTATCCGCATATGACCGTTGCCGAAAACATCGGTTTCTCCCTCAGCTTGAAGAAGGTCCCGGAGGCCGAGATACGCCGGCAGGTGGAAGGGGTGGCTGAGATCCTGCAGCTCACCGACTATCTCGACCGCCGCCCAGCTGCCCTTTCCGGCGGCCAGCGCCAGCGCGTGGCGATCGGCCGCGCCATCATCAAGAAGCCGTCGCTGATCCTGTTCGACGAGCCGCTGTCGAACCTCGATTCGGCGCTCAGGGTACAGATGCGCGGCGAGCTGCAGCGCTTGCACCGCGAGCTGAAGGCGACCGTCGTCTACGTCACCCACGATCAGGTGGAGGCGATGACGATGGCCGACCGTATCGTCGTGCTGAACAAGGGTGTCGTCGCCCAACAGGGCGCGCCGATGGCGCTTTATCATCAGCCGGATAATGAGTTCGTGGCGACCTTCATCGGTTCGCCGAAGATGAATGTGCTGCCGATGACGGCGACGCGCCGGGATACTGGCAAGGTGCATCTGGAAAGCCCTCTCGGACTCGCGATCGATCTCTCGGATGCGAACGGTTCTGTGCCCCAGGGTGAAGCAAAGCTCGGCATCCGGCCCGAACACCTGAAACTCGCGTCAAATGGGCAGGGCGATTTTTCCGCCGAGGTCGTCATCGTCGAGCGGCTTGGTGTGGAAACCTATCTGACTGTTGGTTCGCAGCAGCAGCCAATCGTCGTGCGGGCCGAGGGCGACATGACGATCCGCCCTGGCGACCGTGTCTCGCTCACTGCCGAGCGCGCGGCCTGCCATCTGTTTGATTCCGCTGGTCGGGTCGTCCGTCCGGCCAAAGCCTGAAACATCGAGGAATGACATGACGATCAAGGTTACGATCTGGAACGAAGGACGCCACGAGCAGCTTCACAAGGAGGTCCAGGATATCTATCCGGATCGCATCGACGGCGCGATTGCCGCCGGCATTGCCCATCCGGATTTCGAAATCCGCCGTGGCACGCTTGACGATCCCGACGAGGGCTTGCCGGACAGCGTGCTCAACGATACCGACGTGCTGCTCTGGTGGGGCCATATGGCGCATGAGGAGGTCAGCGACGGGCTGATCGATCGTGTGCAGCAGCGTGTGCTGAAGGGCATGGGCCTGCTGGTGCTGCATTCCGGCCACCATTCGAAGCTCTTCCGCCGGCTGATGGGCACCAATGCGAACCTCTCCTGGCGCGAGACGCCGGACGGCGATCTGGAACGCGTCTGGGTGGTCAACCCGTCGCATCCGATCGCCGAGGGGCTGCCGCCCTATTTCGAGGTCAATGCCTCGGAAATGTACGGCGAACCCTTCGACATCCCTCAGCCGGACGAACTGGTGTTCATCTCCTGGTATTCGGGCGGCGAGGTATTCCGCAGCGGATGCACGTTCCAGCGTGGCCGCGGACGCATCTTCTTCTTCAGCCCCGGCCACGAGACTTATCCGATCTATCACGCCAAGACCGTTCACAAGGTGATCTCGAACGGCATTCGCTGGGCGCAGCAGAAACACACCGACGGCCGGATCCTGGAGAACTGGCACCGGGCCGAGCCGCTGCACGGCCGCCCGCGGTGAAGGCTAAACGCCACCCGAGCAGTTCGACGGCGCGCTCCATCCTTACGGATATTGTGCGCCGTTCGTCTTGGTATAGATCGAATAGACCGAGCGCGTCGCGGTGATAAAAAGACGGTTCTTCTTCGGACCGCCGAAGGTGAGATTGGACACCGTCTGCGGCACCAGGATCTTGCCGAGCAGTGTGCCGTCAGGCGCAAAGCAGTGCACGCCATCGGACGCACTCGTCCACAGATTGCCGCCGACATCGAAGCGAAAGCCGTCGGGATTGCCGGCGTCGAGGCTGCAGAAATAGCGGCTGTTTTCGAGCTTCCTGCCGTCAACGACGTCGAAAACTCTTATATGGCGCGGCACTTCATGTTTTGCCGAGCCGGAATCGGCAATGTAGAGCTTCGTCTCGTCTGGCGAAAAGGCAAGGCCGTTCGGCTGGATGAAATCCTCCACGACTGCCTCTATCGCGCCGCTTGCCGGGTCTATGCGGTAGACGTTGCGGCTCGGCTGCTCAGGTTCGGCCTTATGACCCTCGTAATCCGAGAGAATGCCGTAGGTCGGATCGGAGAACCAGATCCCGTCATCTGAATGAACGACGACGTCGTTCGGCGAGTTCAGCCGTTTGCCCTTGTAGCTGTCGGCGAGAACAGTGATGCTGCCGTCCAGTTCGGTGCGGGTGACCCGCCGGCCGCCATGTTCGCAGGAGATCAGCCGGCCCTGCCTGTCGCGGGTATTGCCGTTCACATAGTTTGACGGTGAGCGAAAGACCGAGACCGTTCCGTCCGGAGTCCAGCGCATCATGCGTTCGTTCGGGATATCGCTCCAGAGAAGGCAGTTCAGATCGGAAAACCAGACCGGACCTTCCGCCCAGCGGCAGCCGGAATAGAGTTCCTCGAGGGCGGCGCTGCCGATGACCAGAGCGCCGAAACGCTCATCGCGGATGTCATAAAGCGGATTGTCGGCCACGCTGGTTCCTCCCTGAATGCTGCCGTTCCTTCCTATCGACAAAAGCCCGGAGGTGCCAGAGCCCGGCTTATGGAATTGCCGGGCTGCGGTTTTCTCAAAGGGCGGCGACCGGATGCGGTGAGCCGTCATAAGCGCCCCAGATCGACTGGTCGAAGCAGATCACCGAGCCAGTCATCAGGCCGGATTCGGCCGATGACAGATAGGCGCAGGCACGAGCCACCTCATGCGGATCGACGAGACGGCCGAAGGGCTGGCTGGCGGCTGCTTTCTCCAGCCAATCGGCAGGTGCCCCGTGATATTCGCGCTGAATGCGGTCCTCGCCTTCGGAGGCCATCCACCCGATATTGAGGCCATTGACGCGGATGCGGTTGCGCAGCAACGCGTAGGCGGTGTTCTTCGTCAGCGTTTCCAATGCGCCCTTGGAGGCGCAATAGGCGGCGATGAACGGCTGGCCTGCCTTGGCCGACATCGAGCCGATATTGACGATCGTGCCCTCGATCTTTTCGCGCCGCATGACCTTCACCGCCTCCTGCATCAGGAAAAACGGCGCGCGCACATTGACGGCAAACATGGTGTCGAAGAGTTCCGGGCTGGTGTCGAGGATGGTGCCGCGATCGGTGATGGCGGCGGCATTGACCAGGGCGTCGACACGGCCGAAGGTCTCGTCGCAGATGCGCACCACATTGCTCGCGTCCTCGACATTGGCAAGGTCGGCCTTGACGTAAACGACCGCTTTGCCGGTCGCGGTCGAAATCTCCGCAGCCTTCGCCTGGCCCTTGGTTTCGTTGCGGCCGCAGATGACGATGCCCTCCGCACCGCGTTCGGCGAAGACACGGGCGATGGTTGCGCCCAATCCCTGCGTGCCGCCGGTGACGATGGCGATCTTGCCGTCGAGGCGGCTGTGGTTCGTGCTCATGTGGTTCCTCTTTGGTGATGATGTACGAACGGCTTCCCGTGGGTGCGGGAGTCTCTTATGTCGGTGCCGATTGGCGAATGAGCGGGCTCCAGGTTCCCTAGCTCAGTTTCTTCCGCGCCTGCTCGGCAAGTGCTGTCGTGAAGGCCTCATCGCTCCAGCCCTCGCGCAATGCCTCATGCATCAACTGCGCCTGCGTCTTCGGCGCCAGCCCGCCGACTGGCGGGTCGCGGTCCAGATTGGTCGGAAAGGAGTAGCCTTCGGCGCAGGCGGCGACGGCATTGGCGATTTCGTCGGGCGAGAGCTTGCCCTGCAACGTCTTCAGGGCGGGGAAGAGCGTGGCGCTCATCCTCTCGCGGTTGACGGTTTCCATGGC
This sequence comes from Rhizobium lentis, assembly GCF_017352135.1. Lineage (NCBI taxonomy): Bacteria > Pseudomonadati > Pseudomonadota > Alphaproteobacteria > Hyphomicrobiales > Rhizobiaceae > Rhizobium > Rhizobium lentis. The sequence goes on along the minus strand of NZ_CP071454.1, from coordinate 1,344,236 downwards.
CCGACCGAAGGCGGAGGAAACCTGCAGGAGGTTGGCGACACGCTTGATATCGGCCGAACGGTTGGTGCCGGCCGCGTGGAAGAGGGCGGGGTTGAAGAAGACGACGTCGCCCTTTTCCAGTGGCAGCTGGACATGGTTGGTCTCAAAATAGTCCCGGAACTCCTGCCGCTTCAGCGCGAGATAGCCCGGCAAATAAGTCTGGCTGTGCGGCAAAAAGAGCGTCGGGCCGCTTACGAGCGGCATGTCACAGTGAGCGACCGCGCCCTGCAGCGTCAGCACCGGCGACAGCCGGTGCACATGCGCCGGAAACCGCTCGATTATCTCAGACGACTGAAAGCCGAGATGGTAGTCGCGATGGGCCGACTGCGCCGCACCGCCCGGATTGACGCGATTGACCTGCGCCGTCATCTGGTAGCTCGGACCCAGCCAGGCTTCGCTTGCCAAAGCGATAATGGCGTTGCCGTAATATGCGGCAAAATTCGCCGGATCGGCGAGGCAGTGTTTTTCCAGCGAATTCCAGATGCGGTCGTTGGCGCCGGGCTTGGCGAAGTGATCGCCGCCGCCGGTTGCGGTGCGGTGTTGTTCCTCGATGATGGCGTCAAAGATCGTGCTGGCGCGGTCGATAATGCCGGTGTCTTCGTAAGCGCGCTTGAACACAATGACGCCGGGACCTTCGCCGAAGGCTTCGCAGATTTCCGCCAGCAAGGCGCGCCGGTCTTCTGACGTTCCGGCCGCTGCCGTCACCTTGCGGCTGTCATAGATCAGGATGTTTTTTTCGACCGCCGATGCTGTGGGATATTCGGCAACGTCGGTCGTCTTCTCCGCAAGCCGGCGAAAATCGTCGAGATCGCAGGCGTCTTCGCTGAGCCAGATGCGGTCGGCACGCATTTTCTGCGGGTTATCGGTTTTCATCGCTGCTCCTCCCTGGTTCCGATGGAGGGCACTATACCCCGGGCTGCGAGGTGATATAGATCACTAATCCATCAAAAAACCATCAAGCGGAGCCGATGGCGCATCTCTTTCTCGTTAAGGATATTGCCTTTCAGGCGGGGCTCAGCACCGCAACCGTCGACCGGGTTCTGAACGGCAGGCCGGGTGTACGCCGGCAGACGGAAATGCGGGTGAAGGCGGCAATCGCGGAACTGGAGAAGCAGCAGGCAGGACTGATGGGCAGCGGGCGCACGCTGGCGATCGATATCGTCGTGGAGACGCCGCAGCGGTTCAGCGATGCGGTACACGTTCGGCCTTCAGGGCGATCATGAGCCGGGCACAGGCATCGGGGCGGGCGATTCCCGTCTCGCTTTCATCCATCGAAATCGTCACGCCCTATAATACACTCGCGGGTGATTGAGCCGATTGGATTTCCTTCCAAGCCGAATTCGCGCTACAGCTTAAAGAGGAGTGAAGGTGAGCGGCATGGATTACAGCGACGTCAGCACGATTGCGGCCTGGGTTACGGAGCAGGGACTGAAGGGTGCCTCGGAAGTGGAGCTCATGACCGGCTTTTGTAAAGCCTGTCGGGATGCCGGGCTGCCGCTCGACCGCGGCATGGCATTGATGGACACACTGCACCCCGTGCATGAGGGCCGCGCCTTCCGCTGGGACAGTGTTGAGGAGATCGAAACCGAATTCGAGTATGGTCCGACGAGCTCGGGCGAAGCGGCTGCGAGCTGGCAGCGCTCGGCCTTCTACCATCTTTGGTCGGGCAACGAGCGGGAGGTTCGCCGACGCCTGGGCTTCGGAGATCCGATCGATTTCACCATGCTCGACAAGATCGCCGAGGCCGGCCACACGGATTTCATCGCGATGATGCATCGTTTCAGCGAAGCCGGCACGATCGGTGAGATGGATTGCTTCTTCTCGCATTTCGCAACCAAGCATCCGCAAGGCTTTTCCGATCACGACCTCGCCATCCTGCGCAAGCTTGTGCCGGTGCTGGGGCTGGCGATCAAATGCATCGCGCTCGGGCGCATCGCCCGGACCATCGCGGAGGTCTATCTCGGCGAGGATGCGGCGCGCCAGGTGATGGAAGGCAAGATCAGCCGCGGCAAATCGGAGCGGATTTCGGCGGCACTCTGGTTTTCCGATCTCTTGAACTACACCAAGATTTCCGATCGCGTGCCGCCGGAGGAAATCATCCCGCTGCTCAACGATTACAGCGAGGTGGCGATCTCGGCGATCCACGAGGCCGGCGGCAATGTGCTGAAGCTGATCGGCGACGGTGTTCTTGCCATCTTCAAGGGCGAGCTGCCGGCAGAGACCTGCCGCGCAGCACTTGCCGCTGAATCGCTTCTGCGGGAAAAGCTCGCCAGGCTGAACGGCGAACGCGAGGCTGAAGGCCGGCCGACGACGGATGTCTATATCGGCCTGCATATCGGTGATGTCTTCTATGGCAATATCGGCAGCCAGGACCGGCTGGACTTTACCGTCATCGGCCCTGCCGTCAACGAGGTCAGCCGCATCGCCTCGATGTGCCGTTCGGTCGATCTCAACCTGCTGATCTCCTCCGATTTTGCCGCGGCGATACCGGAGGATCAGCGCGCGGCGCTCGCCTGCGTCGGACGCTATGCGCTGCGCGGCGTGCAACGCGCGCAGGAGCTCTATACGCTCGACGGCGCCCGGCTGAACAACTGACTTCAGGCTTGCTCTATCGCAGCAGGCTCTGCCCGCCATCGATCCAAATGGGTGTGCCGGTGATATGACGGGCGCGGTCCGACGCGAGGAAGAGGATCGCTTCGGCGACATCCTCGCTTGCGCCCTTCTTGCCGTTGGTGATCGGGATTTCGCCCTCCGGCCAGATGACGGGCACCTCGGTTTCTTCGCGATGCCGCATGCTGGTATTAGCGGCAATGCCGGTCTCGATCGCGCCGGGGCAGACGGCATTGATGCGGATGTGATGTTTTCCCAGCTCCAGTGCGAGTTGCTGGACCATGGCAACCTGCGCGGCCTTGGTGGCGGTATAGGCCGTCGCGCCCGGCGTGGTGAAGGTGCGCGTGCCGTTGATCGAGGACACGACGACGATGGAGCCACCGTTCCTCTTGAGATGGGGCACGGTCAGATAGAGCGTCATATAGGTGCCGCGCAGGTTCACGGAAATCGTCTGGTCCCATTCGTCCGGTTTCAGATCGTCGATCGGCGCCCAGACGCCGTTGATGCCGGCATTGGCGATGACGATGTCGATGCCGCCGAAGGCATCGGTCAGCCTGCCGATCGCCGCACGCATCTGGGCCTCGTCGCTGGTGTCGGCGGTCAACGCGATCGACTGGCCGCCGGCGTTGGCAATTTCCCGGCAGGTCTCGGTCACCTCGCTTTCCGTGCGGCTGAGCACAGCGACCCTAGCGCCTTCGGCGGCGAGCTTCAATGCGGTCGCCTTGCCGATGCCGGATCCTGCCCCGGTCACCAACGCGATCTTTCCCTGCAACTCCATGAGCGGGCTCCTCTTTGCCGAGCGGTGGAGAACAATGATCGCGGCGGCTCTTGGTTCCGGAACGGTATCGGACCGATGCACTATTTGACGAGGCTGTGCCTCAACGCCCATTTCTCCGGCCCGTGAACGGCGGCAAAGAGCAGACCGGCGAGGAAGGTGAAATGATCGACGAAGAAGCCGAACTCGGCCTGGTTCTGCTGCCAACGGGATGGTCCGTGGAAGGCGAAGGCGAGGAAGATCACGTAGATGCCGGCGAGCAGGCTCGCCTCGGTGAAGAAGGCGCCTGATATGAAGGCAAGGGCCAAGGCGATCTCGAAAAAGGCTGCGACCCAGGTGAGCAAGGTCCCCATCGGGAAGCCGGCGGCAGCGATATAGCCCGCCGTGGCGCCGATATCAGCGAACTTGAAGCCGGCTGCCATGAAGAAAATGAAACTGAAGATGATGCGGGCGGCGATGATTGCGATTGCTCTGGCCATGTGAAACCTCCTCTTGAGCTTCCATTATGACGGACGAGAGGCCCTATTTCCGACACCACGAACGAAAAAGGGCCGCTTGCGCGACCCTTCCACTCTTACCACTCGGCGAAGCTGCCGTCGGCATGGCGCCAGACCGGGTTGCGCCAGCGATGGCCCTCCTTGGCGCGTTCGATCACATTGGCCTCGTCGACCTCGATGCCGAGGCCCGGCCCCTGCGGGATGGAAACGAAACCATCGGCATGTTGGAACACTTCCTTGTTGGAGATGTTCGAGGATGCCGTTGCCGGTATTGTAGTGGATGCCGAGGCTCTGTTCCTGGAGGAAGGCGTTATAATTGGCGGCATCGACCTGCAGGATGGAGGGGCGGGATGATTATGGGCATTGCCGAAATGTCATGAACCTCTTGAATGTCCAGGCATTCTGTCAATATCTCGTAGGTGGGCCGATGCTGGCTGATCGCGGAGCTGCCCGATGCGGTCGTCAGCTGCGGGGCGACGCGGATGAACCAAGGAACAGCGGTGGACGAAATCGAATTGCGGCACGGCGACCCGTCGTTCGGGTCAGCCATCGTGGTGCCGCCGTCACCGCCGCGAACTATCGGGAGACGCCCTTTCTCGTGGCGGCCGGCGGGTCGGAAGGAACGATGGCGATTTTTGCGATGGTGCCGTTCGGCTATCGCGTGGAAGGCAACGCGATTGCCGGCCGCGACCACTCCTTCCAGCCGAATACGCCTGATCCGCTTTATCGCCGCGGCGACGATGCCTTCGAGGGCTGGAATGGGCGAGCTGTTGTCGCCTTGGGTGAGACCCTGCCGGCAAGGTGACGATCCTGATGTCGTCGCTGCCGGTTCAGCCGGAGGAAAGATGATGGGCAAGCGTTTGCAAGGCAAGAACATCCTGATCACAGGCGCTGCGCAGGGAATCGGCCTTGCGATCGCCAAGGCTTTCCTCAGGGAGGATGCCGCGGTCTTTCTCCTCGATCGCGACGCCGTGCTGCTGGCGAAGGCGGCGAAAGAGCTTCAGAGCACCGGCGGCCGGCTTGGTTTCCTGGCGGCCGACATCACCGATGCCGGAACGATAACCGCATTGGTCGCGCAGGCGAATGAAGAGATCGGGCATCTGAATGCACTCGTCAACAATGCGGGGGTCAACGTCTTCGCCGAACCGCTGAAGACGACAGACGAGGAGTGGAGCCGGTGCTTCGATGTCAATCTCAAGGGAGCTTGGAACTGCTGCAAGGCGGTGCTGCCTGTTATGATCGAACAAGGCGGTGGCGTCATCCTCAATATCGCTTCGACGCATGCCTTCACCATCATCCCGCACACGTTTCCCTATCCGTTGGCGAAACATGCGCTGCTCGGCATGACGAAATCCCTGGGCTTGGAGTACGCGCCCCGCAATATCCGGGTGAACGCGCTGGCGCCGGGTTATGTCTCGACACAGAAGGTGATCGACTACTGGAACAGCTTCCCCGATCCGCAGGCAGCTAAAGCCGAGACGATGAAGCTCCATCCCGGCGGGCGCATCGCAACGCCGGAGGAGATCGCCATGGCCGCGGTTTTCATGATCTCCGACGAATGCCCGTTCATGAACGCTACTTGCCTGACGATCGACGGCGGCCTCAGCGCGCTGCAACATACCGCCTGAAAGACTTTGTCCGCAGATTTTTACGAGCCTGTCGTCTTCCTGGGATAGAGCGTTATATTGTCCGGCGGGGAGCCTATCCAATCTCCCTCAGGGATGGAGCGGCGCCCTGCCGCTTCCTGAAAACGATCGAAAACAGGAGGACGGCATGCAGATCAATCGTACGGCTTCGGCTCATTGGGCCGGTGGACTCAAGGACGGCAAGGGCCTGATCTCGACGCAGAGCGGCGCCCTGAAGGATTATCCCTACGGCTTTGCCAGCCGCTTCGAAGGCATTCCCGGCACCAACCCGGAAGAGCTGATCGGTGCTGCCCACGCCGGCTGCTTCACCATGGCGCTGTCGCTGATCCTCGGCGAAGCCGGCTTCACCGCCGAGCATATGGAAACCTCCGCCAAGGTGACGCTGGAAAGCGTCGAAGGCGGCTTTGCCGTCACCGCCATCCATCTTTCGCTCTCCGGCCGCATTCCCGGCGCGGATGAGGCAACCTTTACCGAACTCGCCAACAAGGCGAAGGCCGGCTGCCCCATTTCCAAAGCGCTCGCCGCCGTTCCGATCACGCTCGACGTCAAGCTCGGCTGATTCCTGTCGCCGCCGACGAAGTGCCGCGCGCGTTTGACGCCGCGGCACTTTTCGTTTGCGTCCGTCTTCCATCATTGCGCCGCTTCAGAACATTCTCGCCTTCTGCCGACAACGCTCGTCGCGGCAGCCGCACAGGTGTGCCGGAGATTGACAAATGATGTTTGAAGGCTTACGACTGACGAAATTCAAAATTCGTCAGTCGTAATTCGAGGCATCGAAAAATGGACGAGATCGCGGAAAATACGCTCGACGTTACGCGGCAGGAGAATGTCACGCGCATTCTCGATGCGGCCGAGCGGCTGTTCCGGCACTATGGCTATAGCAAGACGACGGTGGCCGATATCGCGCGCGACCTCGGTATGTCCCCAGCCAATATCTATCGCTTCTTCGCATCGAAGGTGGAAATCCACCAGGCGCTCTGCGGACGCATGCTCGCCGCCGCCTATCAGATGGCTTACGACATCCGCCATCAGCCGATCAGCGCAAGCGAACGCCTGCGCCGCTATGTCGAAGCCCAGCACCAGATGACGCGGGATGTGATGCTCGACGAGATGAAGGTGCACGAGATGATCGTCGTCGCGATCGAGCGCGACTGGCACGTCATCGAAAAACACATCGACCGCATCCATGACCTCATCGCCGAAATCATTGCCGAAGGCATTGCAGCCGGTGAGTTCGCCGAGCAGGACCCGGTCGTTGCTTCGCGCTGCTTCGGCGCGGCGACGAACACGCTCTGTCATCCGCAGATGGTGGCGCAATGTCTCGCCAAGACGAACCGCGCAAGCGTCGACGAACTGATCGACTACGTGATCAAGGCGTTGAAGAAATAATAGACGGCAGCCGCCGTCGATCCCCCGAAACGATCCAGGAGTGCGGACGATGTTTTCGCTCAAGACCCTCAGCCATCGCATGCCGTCCGTCATCCGTCTCGCGCTCGTCAGCGCCATCGGCCTCGGCGTTGCCGCCTGCTCGGAAGAGAAGGCTGAGGTCAAGCAAGTCGTCCGACCAGTGAAGGTCGTGGAGATCGCCAAGGCCGGCGACAGCCGCAAGCTCGATTATTCCGGCTCGGTCAAGGCGCGCACCGAGATGAACCTCGGTTTCCGTGTCGCGGGCAAGATCACCGAACGCCTGGTCGATATCGGCGACCGGGTGACGCCGGGCGACGTTCTGGCCCGCGTCGACTCCACGGATTACCAGCTGGCGGTGAAGACGGCGGAAGCCAATCTCGCCGCGGCCGAAAGAGCCGTCGAAACCGCCGACCTCGCCAATAGACGCGCCGAGCAGCTGTTCGACAAGAACGTCGCCCCGAAGTCGCAGCTCGAACAGGCCGCACTCAGCCATGACCAGGCGATCTCGCAGCGCGATGCCGCGCTTTCGGCGCTCGACCAGGCGAAGAACCAGGTGAGCTATACCGAGCTTAAGGCCGGCCAGAACGGCATCGTCACCGCGATCAATGCCGATATCGGCCAGGTCGTCGGCTCCGGCGCCGCCGTCGTCACCGTCGCCGTCGACGGCGAGAAGGAAGTGCAGATCGCGGTTCCGGAAAGCGACATTGCCGAATTCAGGCCGGGCAAAACGGTCAAGGCGAGCTTCTGGGCCGACGACAAGCTGATACTCGACGGCAAGGTGCGCGAGGTTTCCGGTAGCGCCGACCAGCAGTCGCGCACCTTTGCGGTTCGGGTGAGCCTGCCGAACGATCCGCAGGTTCTGCTCGGCATGACGGCGACGATCGAGGCCGATGTCAGCAACGCCAACAGCTATGTCTCGATTCCGCTCAGCGCGCTGGCCGAAAAGGACGGCAAGCAGATGGTCTGGACCGTCGACCGCGACACGGCGACCGTGCATGGCCGCGACATCAAGGTCGCCGATTTCACGGGCGACGGCGTGCATGTGAGCGAAGGCCTCGATACCGGCGATCTCGTCATTTCTGCCGGCACGCAGTTCATGAGCGAGAACCTGAAGGTGAGGGTGCCGAACCAGCAGTCGGCCTTGGCCGATACCGACCAGACCGTCCGCTGATCGCGTCATAAGAGGACAGGACCATGGATGCCACCACCACCGACAAGCGGCCCTTCAATCTGTCGCGCTGGGCGATCGGCCATCCGAGCATCGCCCGCTTCCTCTTCGGACTGATCATCATCACCGGCGTGCTCGGCCTGATGCGCATGGGTCAGCGCGAGGATCCCGAATTCACCTTCCGCGTCATGGTCGTGCAGGCGATCTGGCCGGGCGCTTCCATCCAGGAAATGGAAGATCAGGTCGTCAACAAGATCGAACGCAAGCTGCAGGAAACGCCGCATATCGACTGGGTCAAGTCCTATACGCGGGCGGGCAGCGCGATCATCACCCTGCAGGTCAAGGGCGACACGAATTCGAAGGATGTGGCGGACGCCTTCTACCAGGTGCGCAAGAAGGTCGGCGACATCTCCAGCGAGCTGCCGCAGGGGCTGCTCGGCCCCTATTTCAACGACGAATTCGGCGATACCTTCATCACGCTGCATTCGATCAGCGGCGATGGCTATTCCTATCCGGAACTGAAGAAATTCGCGATCCAGGCGCGCGACATGCTGCTGACGACGGCGGGTGTCGAAAAGGCTGTGATCATCGGCGACCAGCCTGAGAAGATCTATATCGACGTCTCGTCCAAGGCGCTCGCCGAGCGCGGCCTGACAATCCTCGACCTGCAGAACGCCGTCAGGGGCCAGAACAATGTCGATCCGGCGGGTTCGGTCGATACGGGCGTGCGCTCGGTGCGCATCTCGGTCGAGGGCGATGTGAAGAAGGCGGCCGATATCCGCGAACTGCGTCTGCGCGCCGGCGGTCAGGTGACGCGCCTCGGCGACATCGCCACCGTCAGTTCCGGTCTCGAAGATCCCTATCAGCGCAAATATCGTTTCAACGGTCACGACAGCGTTCAGGTCGGCGTCGTTATGGCCAAGGGCTTCAACGTCACCGATGTCGGCAAGGATGTGGAGGCGACCTATCAGCGCTTCGAGGAATCGCTGCCTTACGGCGTCGCCGTCGATCAGATCGCCAACCAGCCCGACGTGGTGACGGATGCGATCAGCGAATTCATGCATGCGCTCGGCGAAGCCCTCATCATCGTGCTCGTCGTCTCGTTCCTGTCGATCGGCTGGCGCTCCGGCCTCGTCATCGCCATCGCCATTCCGCTGGTGCTCGCCGCTACCTTCGCGCTGATGTACGAACTCGGCATCGACCTGCAGCGCATCTCGCTCGGCGCGCTCATCATCGCGCTCGGCCTGCTCGTCGACGATGCGATGATCGTCGTCGAGATGATGGAGCGAAAGCTGGAGGAGGGGCTGGTCAAGATCGACGCGGCAAGCTTCGCCTATTCCTCGACCGCCTTCCCGATGCTGACAGGGACGCTCATCACCACGGCCGGCTTCATTCCCGTGGGTTTTGCCGCATCGACGGCGGGCGAATACGTGCGTTCGCTGTTTTATGTCGTCGGCATCGCGCTGGTCACTTCGTGGTTCGTCGCGGTCTATTTCACGCCGTGGCTCGGCTATATGATCCTCAAGCAGCGCCACCACGCCGGCGAGCATCACGATGCCTTCGATACTAGCTTCTATCGCCGGCTACGCGGTACGGTCGCCTGGGCGGTTCGCCATCGGGTCATCGTACTGCTCCTGACGCTCGGCACTTTCGTTACCAGCCTCTGGGCCTTCCAGTTCATTCCGCAGAATTTCTTCCCGCAATCCTCGCGGCCGGAAATCCTCGTCGATCTGTGGCTGCCCGAGGGCACCAGCATCCGGGAAGTCGAGGTGCAGGCAAAGGCGCTCGAAGCCAAGATGATGGCCGATCCCGACAAGCGGTTCATCGCCACCTATATCGGCGAGGGCGCGCCGCGCTTCTTCCTGCCGCTCGATCAGCAGTTGCGCAATCCGAACTTCGCCCAGCTTCTCGTGATGGCCAATGACGAACCGGCGCGCGAACGGCTGATCGTCAAGCTGCGCACCATCCTCGCGGAGGACTTCCCCGAAATCCGTGGCAAGGTCGACCGCCTCTTCCTCGGCCCGCCGACGGGCTGGCCCGTGCAGATGCGGATCATGGGGCCCGACCGTCAGGAAGTGCGTGAAATCGCCGACCAGGTGAAGGCGCGCTTTACGGCCAACCCTATGCTCGGCGCCATCCATGACGATTGGCTGGAGCAGGTGCCGGCGATGAAGCTGGTGATCGACCAGGACCGCGCCCGGGCGCTCGGCGTCACCTCGCAACGTGTGCGCCATATGCTGCAGACCGCCATGTCTGGTGCGCCGCTCGACGATTTTCGCGACGGCGAGGAGACGGTCTCGATCGTTGCCCGCGAACCCGATGCCAGCCGCTCGCTGCTGTCGGCGGTCAACTCGGTCTATGTGCCGACGGATTTCGGCGGCTTCGTGCCGGTCTCGCAGGTCGCCAAGGTCGTGCCCGTCACGGAACAGGGCATCGAGTGGCGGCGCAACCGGCTGCCGACGATCACCGTGCGTGCGACGCTGCCTGATGGTGTACAGCCGAACGACGTTGTCATGAAGATGTATGCCGATATGAAGGACCTGCGCGACAGCCTGCCGGCCGGCTACAATGTCGAGATCCAGGGCGGCGCCGAGGATGCGGCGGAAAGCCAGATGTCGATCGCCGCCAAGGCGCCGATCATGCTCGCCGTCATCGTCGTGCTGCTGATGGTCCAGCTGCAGCATTTCGGCAAGGCGATGCTGGTGCTTGCCACCGGGCCGCTCGGCATCATCGGCGCTGCGGCAGCCTTGCTGATCAGCGGCGCGCCCTTCGGCTTCGTGGCGATCCTCGGCGTCATCGCGCTGCTCGGCATCATCATGCGCAACTCGATCATCCTGGTCGACCAGATCGACCAGGACATCAAGGCGGGCATGCATCGGCAGGAGGCGATCGTCGGGGCGGCCGTACGGCGTTTCCGGCCGATCATGCTGACGGCGCTAACCGCCGTTCTGGCGCTGATCCCGATTTCGCGCGGCGTCTTCTGGGGTCCGCTCGCCTACGCAATGATGGGCGGCATCCTGGTTGCCACAGTGCTCACCATTCTGGTTCTGCCCGCCGGCTACGCGCTTTTCTTCGGCCGGGAGCCGAAGGTGAAGGACGAGCCGGGCCGGGATGCCGACGCCCTCCAGGAAGAGGCGGATGTCAGACATCCGCCGGCGTTGGCAGCCGAGTGAAAACGGCGCGGCGAAAGCCGCGTCGTTTTCCTTAGCCACAGCTTATCACCCAGCCTGTCGCAGCGGATTTCTCGCCGAGGTCTGGTTCCCTCGGTTCGCGGCGATTCCACTGCCGCCTCGAAAAAGCTAAGCTTGTGCGGCCGGTACACTCGCCGCGAACCCGGCTGTTCATTGATGGGAAGGGCGCGACCATGGCCGAGTATCGTCTGGAAACAAGCTGGCGCCCGGTCGAAGGCAGTTTCGGGTGCCTAACCTTCACGCTCTTCAACCTTTCGACCGAGGCGCTGTCCGGCTTCTCGCTCGCCTATACCTCCGAGACACGGATTGCCGAGAAGCATGTCTGCGACGGCGGCAGCCTCAAGCGACAGGTCGCGCATTTCCACGAATTCCTGCCGCCCGAGGGGCTGAGCATTCCCCCCGGCGGGCGCTGGCGGTTCTCGGTGGATGGATTGACCAGAGCGCCAAAACATCTGACAGCGGGCGTCAAATCCGCCTATCTGACACTCGGCGACGGCCGATACGTTCCTGTCGCCTTCGGGCCTCTCCTTCTCGACGGCAGGGATGGCGCTGCACCGCCGCCGCTCCTGTCGCCGGACCGGGTCGAGGAACCTTATTCGCTTCTGCCCTGGCCGATGTCGCTCGGACTAAAGGCGGGAGGGCTGCCTGATATCCTCTATCCGGCCGAGAGGACGCGGCCCGATGCGATCAAAGCCGTGTCGGTGGTTGTCTCGCTTTATCAACGGCTCTATCCGACCGAAAAGGTGCCGTTCTCGCTCTGCGCCGTAAAAAGCGGCCGGGCCGTTCGTTTCATGATCGAATCATCGATCGCCGCCTTCGCCTACGAGCTGCGCTTCTCCGCGCATGAGATCGTGCTTTCCAGCGCGGATGCCGCCGGCCGGCACTACGGGCTGATCAGCCTGGCCCAACTGCTGCACGGCGCCCGCGCGGAACGGGAGATCTTCAAGTTCCCGAATTTCGGCGCGATCGCGGATCAGCCGCGTCATGGCTGGCGCGGCTGCCATCTGGACGTATCCCGGCAGTTCTACCCGGTGTCGGATATCATGCGGCTGATCGATATCCTCGCCTGGAACAAGCTCAACATTTTCCATTGGCACCTGACCGACGACGAAGCCTGGCGGCTGGAGATCAAGGCTTATCCGGCGCTGACGGAAATCGGTGGGCGGCGCGGACCTGACGAAGTACTTGTGCCGCAGCTCGGCGACGGGGCGGAAACGCGCTCGGGCCATTACAGGCAGGAGGAGGTGAGGCAGATCGTTGCGCATGCGGCCGCGTTGCATATCGAGGTCGTGCCGGAAATAGATATTCCCGGACACAGCACCGCGACGCTGCTCTCGCTGCCCGAACTCGTCGACGGGCAGGAGTCACCGGACAGCTACCGCGCGGTGCAGGGTTACTCCAACAATGCCCTCAACCCGGCGGTGGAATTCACCTATGAATTTCTCGGCAAGGTGTTCGATGAGATGGTGACGCTGTTTCCTAGCGAATATATCCACATCGGCGGCGACGAGGTGGCGAAGGGCGCCTGGCTTTCCTCGCCGCTCTGCAAGGCGCTGATGGAGCGGGAGAAGCTTGCCGGCACCGCCGAGCTGCAGTCCTATTTCCTCAAACGCGTCAAGACCATGCTGTCGGAGCGCGGCAGGAAGCTAGCCGGCTGGAACGAGGTCGCGCACGGCGGCGGCGTCGAGCCCGACGGGACGCTGCTGATGGCCTGGGAAAAGCTGACCGTCGGTATCGAGCTGGCGCAGGGAGGCTACGACGTGGTGATGACGCCGGGCCAGGCCTATTATCTCGACATGGCGCAGGCGGAAGCTTGGGACGAGCCCGGCGCGAGTTGGGCAGGTTACGCGCCGCCGGAACACACTTACGCCTACGAGGCGGAGCTTCCGGAGGCCGTGCAGGCGAAGTTGCGGGGCATCCAGGCCTGCATCTGGACCGAGAACTTCGCGTCCCGCGCCTATTTCAACCGGCTGGTCTTCCCGCGGCTGTCGGCCGTGGCTGAAGCCGCGTGGACGCCTTTGGCACGCAAGGATTGGGACCGGTTTGCAGCGATCGTGCGGATGTGGCCGGTGCTCTAAGAAAAGGTCGCGCTTTGGCGGTTTAGTCTAGAGCAATAGCAAGGCCTGTCAGGCCGCTTCGGCCCTCAAGCCCAAAAGCGCCGCGCCGATCAGGCCGGGTTCGATGCGGCATTGGCTGCGCACCACCAGCGGCCGGTCGAACTTGCGCAGGATGCGCGTACGCACGGCTTGGTCGAGCTCGGCGAGGAGCGGTCCGACGTTGGACAGCCCGCCACCGACCGGCACGATGGTGGCGCCGGTGATGTTGATCGTCAGTGCAAGCGGCGAAGCGACGAGATCGACATAGACATCGATCGTCCGTGTCGCCCTTTCCTCGTCCTGCCGCCAGGCATTGATAATCTCTTCGCTGGAGAGGTCGAGATCATGCAGCGTCTTGTGCAGGCGCTCCAGGCCGCGGGCGCCGCCGACAGTGTCGACGCAGCCCTTCTGACCGCAGCCGCAGGCATAGGCGGGAATGGCTGCGGGCGGATTGCCGGCCGAGGATGCGATGATCGGTCCGTGACCCCATTCGCCGGCAAAGCCGCCGGCCTCGTTGACCAGGCGTCCGTCGGCAACCAGCCCGCCGCCGACGCCGGTGCCGAGGATAGCGCCGAAGACAATGCGGTGGCCGCGGCCGGCGCCGAGGCCGGCTTCGGCAATCGCGAAACAATCGGCATCGTTGGCGATCAGCACGGCCAAGCCGAGTTCGGCTTCAAGGTCAGCCGCGAGCGTGCGGCCGTGGATGCAGGGAATGTTGGCGCAGGTCAGCCGCTGCGTATCGGGATCGACGACGCCGGCGATGGATAGCGCAATCCGGCTCGGCTCCTCGCCGGTCTCGGCGATGATGGCGCGCAGGGTATCGACGAAAGCGGCAAAATCATCCTTCGGTGTTGGCCGGCGGCCAAGGGGGACGATGTCAGTTTCGGAGCGGGCGATGCCGCCCTTGATGGCGGAGCCGCCGATGTCGAACGAAATGATCATTGCTCTTTGCCGTTCTCTGGTCTCCAGCGTCTGCTCGCACTGTTGACGGCAAATTACAAGCCTTCAATCTGTCGTTCGCCATGTGCTCGCGCGGTCAAGAAAAAGGATTGCCGCAAAAGCCAACCCTGTCCCGCAAGTCATTCAATTGGCATATTGCGCAGTCAAAGTCCGAGCCCGCACTTCTATCGCCCACTGGTATCATGACTATCGAAAACGCTGAATCCCATAGACGCAGACGACCGCGCCCGCCGCGTCCCAAAGGCCGCCGCCTCTCGTCCATTCTACGGCAACTCGCCGCCGACCGCAGCCGGGAGCGGATTTCGATCGGCGACCTGTTCCAGACGATGGGCGACAGGGCGATCAGCGCGCTGATGCTGATCTTTGCGCTCCCGAACGCCTTCCCCACGCCGCCCGGCACCTCCGCCCTGCTTGGCGCGCCGCTGGTGTTCCTCGCGGCGCAGCTGACCTTCGGGCTGAAGCCCTGGCTGCCGAAGGCGATTGCCGACCGTTCGGTGCGGCGGGAGGATTTCGAGACGATCGTCGTCCGTGTCCATCGCTGGCTCGCCTGGGCCGAGCGGATGCTGAAACCGAGGCTTGCGATCTTCGCGGAGCCGCCGGCGGAGTATTTCGCCGGTCTCGCATGCCTGCTTTTGTCGATCGTGCTGGTGCTGCCGGTTCCGCTCGGCAATATCCTGCCGGCGATCACGATCTCGGTCTTCGCTTTCGGCATTATGGGCCGCGACGGGCTCTTCGCGCTCATCGGTTTCGCAATGACGGCCATATCGCTCGTCGTCGCCGGTGGCGTGATCTACGGTCTGGCGAAGGCTGGGATCTATTTCGTCGTGCAATGGTTTGCCTGAACAGACGAGGTTAGAGTCGTTCCGCGTTAGATTGAAGCATTCTGCCGCTGCCCGGAAAGGCTCTAATTGGGCAGGGCGCTGTCAACAGGCTCGACATTTTCAGGAATTTTGTTTTCATCTGGCGCAGTACAGACTCGAAATCATATTCGGCGGCGGCAGCCGGCTCACTTTGCGCGGTAGGCATTCAATGGCAAAAAGATCCGAGACCCCTGGACGGCTCGATGACGCGGCGCGCGCCGGTTGGCTTTATTACGTCGCCGGACGCACCCAGGACGAAATCGCTACCTCGATGGGTATCTCGCGACAATCGGCGCAGCGGTTGGTGTCGCTCGCGGTCGCCGAGCGTCTCATCAAGGTGCGGCTCGACCATCCGATCGCCGCCTGCCTGGAGCTTGCCAACGAGCTGCGGCGGAAATTCGGGCTGAAACATGTGGAGGTGGTGCCGAGCGATCCGGGTTCGTCGTCGACCACCGTCGGCATTGCCGAGGCGGCGGCGGCGGAGATCGAACGCTGGCTGAAGCGGGCGGAGCCGATCGTGCTTGCGGTCGGCACGGGCCGTACCCTGAAGGCGGCCGTCGACCAGTTGCCGGCGATCGAATGTCCCAACCATCGCATCGTCTCGCTGACCGGCAATATCGCGCCGGACGGCTCGGCCGCCTATTACAACGTCATCTTCAGCATGGCGGATGCAGTAAAGGCGCGGCACTATCCGATGCCGCTTCCGGTGCTCGTCACCTCGGCCGAGGAACGAGAGCTGCTGCATGGCCAGCAGCTGGTGCGCTCGACGCTCGACATGAGCGCACAGGCCGACGTCACCTTCGTCGGCATCGGCGAACTCGGCATCGACGGGCCGCTCTGCGTTGACGGTTTTCTCGAGAAGGACGAGATGATGGAGCTGATGCGCGGCGGCGCGGTCGGCGAGATCTGCGGCTGGATCTTCGACGTCGATGGCAGGCTGCTCGACAACCCGATCAACGAGCGCGTCGCGTCCGCGCCGATCCCTTCCCGGGACGCGTCGATGGTCATCGGACTCGCCAAGGGAAAGCGCAAATTCAAGGCGATCAAGGCTGCCGTTGTCGGCCACCAGATCAACGGATTGATCACCGACGAAGAGACGGCTGAGTTTTTGCTCAAGAGTTGAGCAAAAATTTTATAATTCAAAATCAATAGGATGAATATGTCTTTCGGCATCGCAGCAACGATTGCCGATTGACATTTTTTGTCTCCTGGTGAGTAATTGCTCATGAGCAAAGCGAATGCTCACATCTCGTCTTCTGGGAGGAAGATATGACATTGAGAACTTTTCTGCTGGGCGCCTGCTCAGCACTGGCGTTTGCCGGCATGGCTTCGGCCGAGACGCTGACAATCGCGACCGTGAACAACGGCGACATGATCCGAATGCAGAAGCTGACAGATGACTTCAAGGCGAAGAATCCCGGCATCGACCTTGAATGGGTCACCCTCGAAGAAAACGTCCTGCGCCAGAAGGTGACGACCGACATAGCGACCAAGGGCGGCCAGTACGACGTTTTGACGATCGGCACCTATGAGGTTCCGATCTGGGCCAAGCAGGGCTGGCTGCTGCCGCTCGACAATCTCGGCGACAGCTACGACGTGAACGACCTGCTGCCCGCCATCCGCAGCGGCATCAGTCAGGACGGCAAGCTCTATGCAGCCCCGTTCTACGGTGAAAGCTCGATGGTCATGTACCGCAAGGACCTGTTCGACGCCGCCGGCCTGAAGATGCCCGACGCGCCGACCTGGGATTTCATCGCGGACGCTGCGAAGAAGATCACCAACAAGGACAAGGAAATCTACGGCATCTGCCTGCGCGGCAAGGCCGGCTGGGGCGAGAATATGGCCTTCCTGACGGCTATGGCGAACTCCTTCGGCGCACGCTGGTTCGACGAACAGTGGAAGCCGCAGTTCGACCAGCCTGAGTGGAAGGACACGCTGACCTTCTACGTCAACCTGATGAAGGAAGCCGGCCCTCCCGGTGCTTCTTCCAACGGCTTCAACGAAAACCTGGCGCTCTTCCAGACCGGCAAGTGCGGCATGTGGATCGACGCAACGGTCGCCGCTTCCTTCGTCAGCAACCCGAAGGAATCCACCGTCGCGGACAAGGTCGGCTTTGCGCTGGCTCCGGACAAGGGCCTCGGCAAGCGCGGCAACTGGCTCTGGGCCTGGAACCTCGCCATACCGGCAGGCTCTCAGAAGTCTGAGGCAGCCGAGAAATTCATCGCCTGGGCAACGAGCAAGGAATACACCGCCCTCGTCGCCGAGAAGGAAGGCTGGCTGAACGCACCTCCCGGCACCCGCACCTCGCTTTATGCAAATGCGGACTACCAGAAGGCCGCGCCCTTCGCCAAGATGACGCTCGACTCGATCAACTCGGCCGATCCGACCAAGCCGACCGTCAAGCCGGTCCCCTATGTCGGCGTCCAGTTCGTGGCGATCCCGGAATTCCAGGGCATCGGCACCGCGGTGGGCCAGCAGTTCTCGGCAGCTCTTGCCGGCCAGATTTCGGTCGATCAGGCGTTGCAGAGCGCACAGCAGCTGGCAACCCGTGAAATGACCAAAGCCGGCTACATCAAGTAAAACCTCCTGAGCAAGAGGCGGATACTTGACAATCCGCCCCTCTGGGCCGCCGACTGCCCGAATTGCATCGGCGGCCTCTTTTTTCAATAAAAACCGTCCCGCGACCGGCCCCTGCTTCAGACCAGATCGGTGATTGCCATGGCAACGTTACACACTCGCTCCGCAGCGCGCATGATGATAGCGCCTTCCGTGCTGCTCCTTTTTGCGTGGATGATCGTCCCGCTCGCGATGACGATCTACTTCTCGACGCTGAACTACAATCTGCTTAGCCCCGGCATGGAGAGCTTCGTCGGCCTGCTGAACTACGAATATTTCCTTTCCGACCCGGCCTTCATCGCGGCGCTGATCAATACGTTGCTGCTCGTTGCCGGCGTGCTCGTGATCACCGTTGTCGGCGGCATCGCCTTCGCGCTCCTGCTCGATCAGCCGATGTACGGCCAGGGTATCGTGCGCATCCTGGTGATTGCGCCGTTCTTTATCATGCCGACGGTGGCAGCGCTCGTCTGGAAGAACATGTTCATGAACCCGGTCAATGGCCTCTTTGCGCATCTGGCGAAGGCGTTCGGCCTGCAGCCGATCGACTGGCTGGCAAATGCGCCGCTGTTCTCCGTCATTCTCATCGTCGCCTGGCAGTGGTTACCCTTCGCTACCCTCATCCTGTTGACCGCGCTGCAGTCGCTCGACGAGGAGCAGAAGGAGGCGGCCGAGATGGACGGCGCCGGGGCGATCTCGAAATTCATCTATATCATCCTGCCGCATATGGCCCGCGCCATCACCGTGGTGATCCTGATCCAGACGATCTTCCTGCTTTCGGTCTTTGCCGAAATCCTCGTCACCACCAATGGCGGACCGGGCACCGACAGCACCAATCTCACCTATCTCGTCTATGCGCAGGCGTTGCTGCAGTTCGATATCGGCGGCGCTTCGGCGGGCGGCATCGTAGCGGTCGTGCTTGCCAATATCGTCGCGATCTTCCTCGTCCGCCTCGTCGGCAAGAATCTGGAGGCTTGAGATGGCCAGAAAAGTCACAACCCGGCACAAGGTCATCGTCACAGCGATCGCCTGGGCGCTCGGCATCCTGATCTTCTTCCCGATTCTCTGGACCTTCCTGACGAGCTTCAAGTCGGAAGCCGACGCCATCTCCTCGCCGCCGCAGTTCCTGTTCTTCGATTGGACGACGGAGAACTACGCGGAGGTTCAGAGCCGGTCGAACTATCTCAGCCACTTCATGAACTCGGTGATCATTTCCTTCGGCTCGACTCTGATCGGCCTGATCATCGCCATTCCGGCCGCCTGGGCGATGGCGTTTTCGCCGACCAAGCGGACCAAGGACGTGCTGATGTGGATGCTCTCGACCAAGATGATGCCGCCTGTGGGCGCGCTGATCCCGATCTATCTGCTGTTCCGCAATTCCGCCCTGCTCGACACGCGCACCGGCCTGGTGATCGTGCTGACGTTGATCAATCTGCCGATCATCGTCTGGATGCTCTACACCTACTTCAAGGAAATTCCCGGCGAAATCCTCGAGGCGGCGCGCATGGATGGGGCATCGCTGATGAAGGAGATCGTCTACGTGCTGACGCCGATGGCGGTGCCGGGCATCGCCTCGACGCTGCTTTTGAACATCATCCTCGCCTGGAACGAGGCTTTCTGGACGCTCAACCTTACCGCCTCGAAGGCGGCGCCGCTGACGGCTTTCATCGCCTCCTATTCCAGCCCCGAGGGCCTGTTCTACGCCAAGCTCTCGGCGGCTTCGACCATGGCGATCGCGCCGATCCTGATCCTCGGCTGGTTCAGCCAGAAACAACTCGTCCGCGGCCTGACCTTCGGCGCTGTGAAATAAGATAAAGGGAGAGAAACATGGGCAGCATTACCCTTCAGAAGGTTTCCAAGGTCTTCGGCGAAGCCAAGGTCATCCCTTCGATCGACCTCGACATCAGGGACGGCGAGTTCGTGGTCTTCGTCGGCCCGTCGGGCTGCGGCAAGTCCACGCTGCTCAGGCTGATCGCCGGTCTTGAGGACGTTTCCGGCGGCAAGATCGTCATCGACGGCAAGGACGCCACCGAAAAGGCGCCCTCAGAGCGTGGCCTTGCCATGGTGTTCCAGTCCTATGCGCTCTACCCGCATATGAGCGTCCGCAACAACATCGCTTTCCCGCTGAAGATGGCGGGAGTCGACAAGACCGAGATCGACCGCAAGGTGACGGATGCGGCCCGGGTGCTCAATCTCACCGACTATCTCGAACGCAAGCCGCGCCAACTTTCCGGCGGTCAGCGCCAGCGCGTCGCGATCGGCCGCGCCATCGTGCGCCAGCCTTCGGCCTTCCTCTTCGACGAACCGCTGTCGAACCTCGATGCGGCGCTGCGCGTCAACATGCGTCTTGAAATCAGCGAATTGCACCAGCAGCTGAAGACGACGATGGTCTACGTCACCCACGACCAGGTCGAGGCCATGACCATGGCCGACAAGATCGTCGTGTTGAACAGGGGCAATATCGAGCAGGTCGGCTCGCCGCTCGAACTCTATAGCCGCCCGCGCAATCTGTTCGTCGCCGGTTTCATCGGCTCGCCGAAGATGAATTTTATCAAGGGCCAGAACGCGGCCGCGCTCGGGGCGCATACGATCGGCATCCGGCCCGAGCATATATTGCTGTCGATGGAGAGCGGTGACTGGAAGGGGAGGGTGGTGGTCGCCGAGCATCTCGGTTCCGACACCTTCCTGCATATCGACGTCGACGGCATCGGCATGGTGACGGCGCGCGGCAGCGGCGATTTTGCCGCCAAGGCGGGTGATACGGTATATCTGACGCCGGACCGTGCGCGGATTCACAAATTCAACGAGGGCGGCCTTGCCCTCTGAGGCGGGAGGCCGGGCTGGGGGCAGGCATGCGAGCCGGGCGGTGGCGCCCGGCCGTTTCGGCAAGACCTTCAAGAGGACTGGAATATGACGTGCAAACTCTCGCTGGCAACGCTTCCGGACGCGGCGCGCACTGC
The DNA here is from genome assembly GCF_017352135.1 of Rhizobium lentis. Classification (NCBI taxonomy): domain Bacteria; kingdom Pseudomonadati; phylum Pseudomonadota; class Alphaproteobacteria; order Hyphomicrobiales; family Rhizobiaceae; genus Rhizobium; species Rhizobium lentis. The sequence continues at coordinate 1,323,414 of NZ_CP071454.1, read as the reverse complement.
CGCCATCCCCGGATATGACAGGGCGTCGCTGAAAGCCGGCATCGTGCACTTCGGCGTCGGCAATTTCCACCGCGCCCATCAGGCGGTCTATCTCGACGATCTCTTCAACCAGGGCGTCGATCACGACTGGGCGATCGTCGGCGCCGGCGTTCTGCCGTCTGATGCCGCCATGCGCGAAAAGCTCGCGGCCCAGGATTTCCTGACGACGGTGGTCGAACAGGACAACAACAAGACCGCGGCGCGCGTCACGGCGCCGATGATCGACATCCTTCCGGTCGGTGATCCGGTCGCGACCGTCGCCAAGCTTGCCGATCCCGACATCCGCATCGTCTCGCTGACGATCACCGAAGGCGGCTATTTCATTGATGCGACGGGCACCTTCAATCCGGCTCATCCGGCGATTGCTGCCGACGGGAAAAATCCCAATGCGCCGAAGACGGTCTTCGGCCTGATCGTTGCCGGCTTGAAAGCGCGTAAGGACAAAGGCATCGGTCCCTTCACCGTGATGTCCTGCGACAACATTCCCCATAACGGCGTCGTCACCGCCAATGCCGTGGTCGGCACGGCCGCACTTTCCGACCCTGCCCTTGCCGACTGGATTCGGGCCAATGTCGCCTTCCCGAACGCCATGGTCGACCGCATCACGCCGGCGACCGGCCAGCGGGAGATCGATTTCCTCAAGGACAATTTCGAGATCGAGGACAATTGGCCGGTCTATTGCGAGGAATTCAAGCAATGGGTGCTCGAGGACAAGTTCACCGCCGGCCGGCCGGCGCTGGAAAAGGTCGGCGTCACCTTCGTTCCCGATGTGACGCCCTACGAGCATATGAAGATCCGCATCCTGAACGGCGGGCATGCGGCGATCGCCTATCCGGCGGCGTTGATGGATATTCACTTCGTGCATGATTCCATGGAGGATCCGCTGATCCGCGCCTTCCTGGCCAAGCTCGAAAAAGACGAGATCATCCCGATCGTGCCGCCCGTGCCGAACACATCGCTGACGGACTATTTTGCGCTGATCGAACGTCGCCTCCTCAATCCGAAGATTGCCGACACCATTCCGCGCCTGGCGCAGGACGGTTCGAACCGCCAGCCGAAGTTCATCCTGCCGTCGACGCTCGACAATCTCCGTCAGGGCAGGGATGTCGTCGGCCTGTCGCTGGTTTCGGCGCTCTGGTGCCGCTATTTCGCCGGCAAGACCGACAGCGGCAAGGATATCGTTTTCAACGACATCAGCGCCGAGCGCCTGCATTCGGCGGCGCTGAAGGCAAAGGACGATCCGTCGGCCTTCCTCGCCTTCGACGATATTTTCGGCGAAGTGGCGAAATCGGATCTTTTCCGCAAGCGTTTCGCCCATGCCCTTAAAACCTTATGGGAAAAGGGCACGCGGGAAACGCTGCAGCTCTATCTCGACGGCAAGCTCGCAGTGTAAGGAAATGCGGATGGCGGCATCGACGGGCGCCTTCCATCCCGCCTTGGGACGGTCACCCGTCCGAGTTGAATTCAGATTGGGTCTTTCATGGCTGATGCTGAACCACGGCTGGTCATTTTCGATTGCGACGGCGTGCTCGTCGACAGCGAACCGATCTCGATCAGCGTACTCGTCCGGGCGATGAGCGATCTCGGCGTGTCGATCACCGAGGACCAGGCTTATGAGCGTTTCCTCGGCCGCAGCCTGTCGACCCTTATCGATACGCTCGAAACCGAATTCAACATTCACGCGAGCGAAGAATTCCTCGAGCGCATCCGCACCGATCTCTACGCGCGGTTCCGCACTGATTTGAAGCCGATCGAAGGTGTTGCAGCGACGATCGACGGGCTCGGCATTCCCTGCTGCGTCGCCTCTTCCAGCCAGTTGGAGCGCATCCGGCTGTCGCTTTCCCTCACCGGGCTTCTCGATAAGCTGCCCGACATCTTCAGCGCGACAATGGTCAAGCGCGGCAAGCCGGCGCCCGATCTCTTCCTGCATGCGGCCCGCCAGATGCATGTCGAGCCCGGAGCCTGCCTCGTCGTCGAGGACAGTCCGGCCGGCATTGCCGCCGCCAAGGCGGCCGGCATGACGGTCTTTGCCTTCACCGGCGGATCGCATGCGAATTTTGCCGGTTACCGGGCCGAACTCGACCGACTTTCGCCGGAAGTCGTGTTTGACGCCATGCCGGATTTGATACACCTTGTCCGCAACCATAAGCTGGACGGGACTGCGATTTGATGCGTGATCATGTGGTTGCGGTGGATGTCGGCACCGGCAGCGCGCGCGCCGGCGTCTTCGATGCCAGCGGCCGTCTGCTGGCCAAGGCCGAACATCCGATCGCAATGAACCGGCCGCGCGAAAATCACGCCGAGCACGATTCCGAAGATATTTGGGCGGCCGCCTGTACCGCTGTGCGCGGGGCGATGCAGCTATCCGGCGTCGCCGCCGCCTCGGTCGGGGCAATCGGCTTCGACGCCACCTGTTCGCTCGTCGTCCGTGACGTCGAAGGCCGGCAGATCAGTGTGTCGACAGGCGGCGAGCGGCGTTTCGACACGATCGTCTGGCTCGATCACCGGGCGCTGAAGGAAGCCGATTTCTGTACCGCGACGGAGCATAAGGTGCTCGAACATTCCGGCGATGTGATGTCGCCCGAGATGGAGATGCCGAAGCTGATGTGGCTGAAGAGGAAGCTGCCCGCCACATGGCAAAAGGCCGGCTATTTCTTCGACCTCGCCGATTTCATGACCTGGAAATCGACTGGATCGCTTTCTCGATCGCGCTGCACGCTGACGGCGAAATGGAACTATCTCGCCCATCTCGAAAAGGGCTGGCAGCAGGATTTCCTGGAGCGGATCGGCCTCGAAGACCTCCAGGCGCGCGGCCGGTTGCCGGACGAGACGGCGCCGGTCGGGGGCAGCGTTGGCCGGCTGACGCCGGAGGCCGCGGAAGCGCTCGGCCTGACCACGGAATGCCATGTCTCTGCCGGGATGATCGACGCCTATGCCGGGGCGCTCGGGGCGCTCGGCGGTTATGCCGCCGACCCTGCAACACGCGAGCGCCAGCTGGCACTGATCGCCGGCACGTCGAGCTGCATCGTCGCCTTCTCACAGGAGCGCAGACCGAGCCACGGCATGTGGGGTCCCTACTACGAAGTGGTCTTCCCGCAGTCCTGGCTGGTCGAGGCCGGCCAGTCGGCGACTGGTGCGCTGCTCGACCACATCGTGCGCATGCATGCGGCCGGTGGCGAGCCGACGGCGGCGCTGCATCAGAAAATCGTTGCGCGCATCGCCGAATTACGGGCCGAGGAGGGTGATGCATTTGGCGAGCGGATATTCGTGCTGCCGGATTTTCACGGCAACCGCTCGCCGCTCGCCGATCCGCATGCCGTCGGCGTGATCAGCGGCCTGACGCTCGACACCTCCTTCGACGGGCTCTGCGCGCTCTATTGGCGGTCTGCCGTCGCGATCGCGCTCGGCATCCGCCATATCCTCGTGAAGATGAAGGACCACGGCTACGTGCCCGATACGCTGCACATTGCCGGCGGGCATGTGAAAAACCCGGTGCTGATGGAACTCTATAGCGATGCCACCGGCTGCAAGGTCGTGGTGCCGAAGATGAACGAGGCGATGCTGCTCGGCACGGCGATCGCGGCATCCGTCGCCTGTGGCCTGCACGAGGATCTGGCGGCAGCCGGCAAGGCAATGTATCCCGGCGGCGACGAACGCCTTCCCGACACGGCGAAACAGGCGCTTTACGACCGCGACTACCGCCGTCTTCTGGCCATGCACCGGCATCGTGCCGAGCTCGAGACGATGCTGTAGCAGGTTGAAGCGCGTCTCGATCTTTCAGATTCGCCGCTGCGGCTTGGCGCAAGGCCGCGCATATAATTCGGACAGCCTGTATCAGTGGTTCGCGGTCTCGCCGAGAACGGTCGCGAATTCCAGCATCCGGCGGCGGCGAAGGGCTGCCTCCTCTCCGACTTCGAGAATGACCGACTCCGACAGGCAATCGAGCAGCGCGACCAGCGGCGGAAGGTTGTCGAGATCGGGGGCGCGTGGCGGCGGCAAGGGCAGCATGACGTTTGATTGATCCGCCATCCAGTCTGCTTGCTGAGGTGAAATCAGCACGACCTTGTAGCCGTAGCGCCGCGCGGTTCTGGCCAGCAGCCGTGCCTTGGCAAAACGGCGACAGTCGATGATGACGAGCAAGGCGTCGTCGACGGCCGGACGGGCGAAGAGTTCGGCAAAACGGTTGTCTGTGCCATCGAGCGTGCGTACGCCGTCGCGGGCTTGCGTCAACCGCTGGCAGAAATGATTGGCAAGACTGGCGAGCCGCGCATGCGTGGCGATCGATACTTCGCGGGCCGTGCTGATCAAGCGAACGGCTTCGGCCCAATGCGGCTGTGCCGTGAGATGGTAGATGTGATGCAGGGCCTGGATCTGTTCGGCAACCAGCACGGCAAGCGGTTTGCCCTCCGCGGCGTCCGCATGAAGCTCGCTCATGGCGCTCTGCAACTGCGCCGGCGATGTCGTCACGGTCTCGCGAATCTCGACCTTGACGCTGTCCAAACCCTGATAGCCGAGCGCCCGCAGGAAGCGCCCGACGGTCATCGGCGACAGATCCAGCCTGTCGGCAACAGACGCGGCCGTCTCGAATGGCAGGTCGTTCAGGTGCTCGGTGAAATATTTCGCGATACGACGCTCCGCCGGAGTGCCGCTTTTTACGTATTGCCGGAGTTTGTGCACAAAGTCTTCCACATCAGCCTCCCCCTATTCCCTCAGAGGCGTTCCGTGGATGCGCTAACGCGCCCCTTTGTCTTTGCAACTATTTTCGGAAGCTGCTTCTCAGGCTCGTATTTCTGCGTCTGATAATATTATATTCGTTCTAATATTGCGACAAGTTTCTATTACAGCATGCAATTTTATTCTCTCTTGTCGGTGGCATTCGCCTTTCCTACATCTTCTGCGCAACCGGAGACGCCGAAGAAATGATTCTCGATGCCGCACGACTTTCGCTCGCCAATCTGTTCGCGCCGGAAACGCGTTCGGTTTTCTGGAAGGTGCTCGGCCTGACGCTTCTCGTGCTCGTCGGCCTCTGGTTGGCGCTGCGCGGCGCCTTCATGGCCTTCCTCTTTCCCTGGCTGACCAGCTTTTTTCCCGATCTGCCGGATTGGGCGGGATGGCTCGCTTTCGTCTTCGCGATCCTTGCCGGCATCGGCCTTGCACTCCTGCTGGCGCTGCTGCTGTCTCCGGTGACGGCGCTGATCGCGGGCCTGTTTCTCGACGACGTCGCCGATGTCATCGAAAAGCGTGACTATCCGATGGATGCGCCCGGCGCCGCCATGCCGCTCGGCCCGGCGATGGCAAGCTCGATCAAATTCCTCGGCGTGGTGATCCTCGGCAATATCGTAGCCTTGCTGCTGCTGTTCATCCCCGGCGTCAATCTGGTCGCCTTCTTTCTGGTGAACGGCTACCTGCTCGGGCGGGAATTCTTCGAATTCGCTGCCATGCGCTTCCGTCCGCCTCAGGAGGCGCGGCTATTTCGCGCCAAACATGCGCCGACGGTCTTTTTAGGCGGGCTGGTGATCGCTCTGTTTCTGGCGATCCCCGTCGTCAATCTTCTGACGCCGCTCTTTGCCGCCGGCATGATGGTGCATCTGCACAAGCTGATTTCCGCTAGGGATCCCGGTTTTCGCGCTTGAGGCTCAACCGGGTAAGGCTGATGTCTCGTACATTGCCGCGAATTCGGCGCTTGGCGGGATCGGTTTGATGATGTCGATCAATACCCCGTTCGGGTCGGCGGTGATGAAATGCCGCTGGCCGAAGTCCTCGTCGCGGATCTCCTGGAGAATTGGCAACTCTGCGCGTCGGCAGGCCGCGTAGAGCGCGTCGACATCGACAACTTCGAAATTGAGAAGCAGCCCGGAAACCCTGCCGCGAGCAATGGCCGGGATGGTCTCATGGCTGCCGTCGAGGATGGCAAGAGCGACATGCTCCTCCTCGGCCGATTGCAGATGAACGTACCAGTCGCTTTCGAAGAGCGGCCTGAATCCGAAATGGGTGCAGTAGAAGCGGGCAGTGCCGGCGACGTCCTCTGTCATGATGACAGGATAATAGCCCGTCGATTTCATTCCTTCCTCCTGTTGTTTACATACAGACTGTATGTTTTTTGCTCTTAACATACATTCTGTTTGTATGTAAATAGCATGAATGAGCCGCAGCAATCGCCAAAGAACGGAACAGACGAGACAGGCGCTGATGGATGCCGGCCGGCGCCTCTTCGTCGAGAAGGGTTATGCCGAAACAGCGACGCCGGAGATCGCGGCGGCGGCGGGCATGACGCGCGGGGCGCTCTATCATCATTTCGAAGACAAGAAGGCGCTTTTTCGGGCGGTTGTCGAACGCGAAGCGCGTGCCGTTGCCGAAACAATCGAGGCACGTTCGACGCCCGATTGCCCGCCGCGCGCCGCGTTGCTCGCCGGCGCCTCAGCTTACTTCGATGCAATGATGACAGAGGGTCGCACGCAGCTGCTGCTCGTCGAGGCGCCTGCCGTTCTCGGCCTGGCGGCGGTCCAGGCGATCGATGCAGAGAATGCAGAAGCGGCTCTGCGAACAGGACTCACGGCGATGTTTCCGGCAGCCGGTGCCGCCCTAGAGCCGCTGACGCTGCTGCTCTCGGCCGGCTTCGACCGCGCGGCGATCGCGATCGACGCGGGTGCCGAAAGGCAGAGTTACGAGCAGGCGATCGCTGTTCTACTCGATGGCCTCGCCGATCACCTGCGGCGGTAGTTCGACGAGCGGGGCCGGCACATCGGAACTCTTCTCGGGCGATTTGCAAATGTCGGCGATGACGCAACGCTCGCATTCGGGACGCCGCGCCTTGCAGGTGTAGCGCCCATGCAGGATCAGCCAGTGATGGGCGTGATAGAGGTAGTGTTTCGGGATCACCTTCATCAGCCGATCTTCCACCTCGTCGGGCGTCTTGCCCGGCGCGAGCTTGATGCGGTTGGCGATACGGAAGATGTGGGTGTCGACAGCCATAGTCGCCTGGCCGAAAGCCATGGACAGTACGACATTGGCCGTCTTGCGGCCGACGCCCGGCAGGCGAACCAGTTCCTCGCGCGTTTCCGGCACTTCTCCCGCGAATTCCTCGACCAGCATCTGCGAAAGCGCAATGACGTTCTTTGCCTTGTTGCGGTAGAGGCCGATCGTCTTGATATAATCGCGGACCTTTTCCTCGCCGAGATCGAGCATTTTCTGCGGGGTATCGGCCACCTTGAAGAGCGCTCGGGTCGCCTTGTTGACGCCGGCATCGGTGGCCTGCGCGGAGAGAGCGACCGCCACGACCAGGGTAAAGGGATTGGTGTGCTCGAGCTCGCCCCTCGGCTCCGGCCGCTGGACGGAGAAGCGGCGGAAAATCTCCTCGCGCTCGGCCGGGGAATAAGCGGTTTTTGCCGGCGCCGCCGGCTTGCGGCGAGCGATCACATTCGAGTTTTGCAACGCTTTGCCGAGTGATTTGAGTTTCGGATTCGCCATGGAGAACCTATACTCAACGGCCATGATGGAAAGCAACGCCGACAGCTTCAACGAGCAGCCTGTTTTCGCCGCCGAACTCTTCCCCTACCGTTCGCTCGGGCGCAGGGGCTTCAAGGTGCTGCTCATTTTGTCGGGCGTGGTCTGCTTCCTCTACGGGATGTTCTTCATCGTCTCCGGCGCCTGGCCGATCGGCTTCTTCTTCGGGCTGGACTTCATGCTGCTTTACGGCGCTTTCTGGCTCAGCTACCGCTCCGGAAGGGCGCGCGAGGAGGTCACGGTGTCGCGCACCGATGTCTCGGTGCGCAAGTTCGCACCGTCGGGCCAGATGGTGGAGCATCATTTCAATCCGTTCTGGGCGCGTTTCCACGTTCGCAGGCATCAGGAGATCGGCATCCTCTCGATGCATATTTTCGGCGAGGGCCGGCGCACCGACGTCGGTTCCTTTCTCAATCCGGATGATCGCGAAAGTTTCGCAAAGGCCTTCAAGGGGGCGCTCGCCACAGTCAAGCAGCGTATTTGAAACACACGTGCCGGGGCGCAAGAATCGGGTGGTTTGGCCGCCCGCTCTTGATTATCTCCTGTCTAAAGGAGAAAAACGATGAATATGATCGCGAAGCTCGACACCGATATCACTCCTGACGGCCCGGACTACGATACCGTGCGCCAGGTTATCGAACTGATCAGCGAAGAATATCGCGACCAGCCCTCGCTGGAGGCGATTGCGACGCGGCTGAACCAGTCGCCGACGCAGCTTCAGAAGACTTTTACCCGCTGGGCCGGCCTTTCCCCGAAGGCGTTCCTGCAGGCCGTCACGCTCGATCATGCAAAGCGGCTGCTTCGCCGGGAAGAGATGCCGCTGCTCGAAACCTCGATCGAAGTCGGTCTCTCCGGTCCGAGCCGCCTGCATGACCTGTTCGTCACGCATGAAGCCATGTCTCCGGGCGAATGGAAGGCGAAGGGCGGCGGTCTGACGATCCGCTATGGGTTCCACACCTGCCCCTTCGGTACGGCGCTCGTCATGGCGACGGACCGCGGCCTTGCCGGGCTAGCCTTCAGCGATGCCGGCGACGAGAAGGCTTGTTTCGAGGATATGACCTGTCGTTGGCCGAATGCCGAATACATGGAAGACCGGCAAGCGACGGCCTGGTATGCGGAACGCATCTTCCAGCCGGGGCGCTGGACCTCGGACCAGCCGTTGCGGGTCGTCCTGATCGGAACGGATTTCCAGGTCAGCGTCTGGCAGAGTCTGTTGAAGATCCCGTTCGGCAAGGCGGTGACCTATAGCGATATCGCCAGGGATATCGGCCGGCCGACCGCGATGCGCGCTGTGGGCGCGGCCGTCGGCGCCAACCCGATTTCCTTCGTCGTGCCCTGCCATCGCGCGCTCGGCAAGAATGGAGCATTGACGGGATATCATTGGGGCCTGACCCGCAAGCGGGCCATGCTGGGCTGGGAGTCGGCGCACGCCTGAGCGGCGTCTCCTTGTCAGCGAGATGAATCAGTCTGCTCGGCCAGCTCCAACAAGGCGCGTGCTGCACTTTCATCCGTAATCAGCGTGTTGCAGCCGATGCGCTTGATCGTGGCGCGGATGGCGACGGCGCGGTGAGCGCCGCCGGAAGAGAGCACGATGTGCCTCGCCTCCTTCAACGTATCGAGATCGACGGACATGACGCGCCGGTTGATCGAATGGTCAACCGAGTTGCCGTCCTTGTCGAGGAAGTTGAACATGGTGTCGCAGACGCAGCCGGCTTCGATCAGTTCCTGCAGCTCGGCCTTTGATATCCAGCCTTCCGACAACGAGGTCGAGTGCGGGCCGATATCGCCGCAGCTGACGATGGCGAGATCGAGGTTTTCGGCGAGACTGTAAATCGTATCCAGCCCGCATTTTTCGATGAGATTGCGCTTGGTCTCGACGGAATCGACGAGAAGCGGCGCCAGGAACATATAGCATTCTGCGCCGAGCTGGTTTGCCAGGCGCCATGTGTAATCGATCGGATTCGTCTGGTGTACGGCGACGATGCCGCCGAGCAGCGAAACGACTTTGCAATTGTCGCGGCGCGGCGGCCGGAAGCTTGCCAGCGATGCCGTCATGGTGCGGCCCCAGCCGACTCCGATGGTATAATCGTCCGGGATGGCTTCGGAGAGAAACTGTCCAAGCGCCAGCCCGACATTTTTCGCCAGTGCGTTGACGTCTGAATTGACCGGCTTTGGCACCACGATCGCCTCGTCGAGGCCGTAAGCACGCTCCAGCTTCACCGAAAGCTCGACGCAGTCGCCGATCGAATCGTTGATCCAGATCTGGACTTCGCTGCGTTTCATCGCTTCGTCGAGCAGGCGGATGACGGTGGTGCGGCTGATGCCCAGCTGCTCGGCGACGTCCTTCTGGGTCAGGCCCTCATTGTAATAGAGCCATGCGGCCCTCAGCCGCAGCGAGGAAGCTTCGGAATAGGCCGTGTGCGTGCCGCGTTTGAGTTTGACCACATCTCCTCCCGCGCGATTCCTGTCCTAAGTTCTTTTGAGGATAGAGGCTTTGACGATGCGCTTGCTGCCGGGATAATGACGGGTGTGACACTTATGTCAATTGAAATGCACAAATGTCCTTGACTTTTCCTTGGCCGAGCGTTGATAGTCCTGACGACATCAAGTCGTTCCTGTCTGTCCGAGGAGGACATAGTGCGGGCATGCCGAAAGTCACGACCGGCCTTTGAGCCGCAGGCGGCGTCGCTTGCGTTCGAGTGGTCGTTCGCAGGCAGCCGGAACACGTCGACTGTCCCTCACGTTTATGAATCATCCGTGACGGATGCGCGTATTTTCGCCTGCAGCATGCAAACCATCTGTCCCACCCTCTTTGCCGGGCGGAACTCGCGCCGGTCCGCAGCCCAAATTCAACAAGGATTACCGACCATGACATCCAAGCTTGACCAACTCCGCGAGATTACCACCGTCGTTGCCGATACCGGCGATATTCAGGCTGTTGCCCGCCTGAAGCCGGTCGACTGCACGACCAACCCGTCCATCGTTCTCAAGGCGCTCGGCACCGAAATGTTTGCCGACGACATGAAGGAAGCGATCGCCTGGGGCAAGAAGCTCGGCGGGGATGCGAATGTTGCCGCTGCAGCCGTTGCCGACCGCCTCGCCATCTCAGTGGGCGCCGCCCTGGTGAAGCTCGTTCCCGGCCGCGTTTCGACGGAAGTCGATGCCGACCTGTCCTTCGATACCGAAGCGTCGCTGAACAAGGCACGCAGCATCATTGCCGCCTACAAGGAGCGCGGCATCGAGAAGGACCGCATCCTCATCAAGCTCGCTTCCACCTGGGAAGGAATCCGCGCAGCGGAAATCCTGCAGAAGGAAGGCATTGACTGCAATCTGACGCTGCTCTTTTCCAAGGCACAGGCGATTGCCTGCGCCGATGCCAAGGTTTTCCTGATTTCGCCCTTCGTCGGCCGCATCCTCGACTGGTACAAGAAATCGACGGGCAAGGATTTCACTGCCGAAGAAGATCCGGGCGTCCTCTCCGTTCGCGACATCTACAACTACTACAAGGCCAATGACATCAAGACGGTCGTCATGGGCGCATCCTTCCGCAATACCGGCGAAATCGAAGCGCTGGCCGGTTGCGATCGCCTGACCATCGCTCCGAACCTGCTCGACGAGCTTTCGAATGACCAGGGCAAGCTCGAGCGCAAGCTGTCGCCTGAAACGATCAAGACGGCCGCGAAGATCACTGTCGACGAGAAGACCTTCCGCTGGATGATGAACGAAGACGCGATGGCGACCGAAAAGCTGGCTGAAGGCATCCGCGCTTTCGCCAAGGACCTGGGGACCCTGCGCACCATGGTGCAAAAGGAACTGCAGCTCGCCGCCGCCTGATCGGGCACGACATGCAATCGAAGGCGCGGGGGCCAGTCGGCACCTGCGCCTTTTTCATGATCTTATCAAGGGCAATGTTGTCGGAGACCGATATGACGGATGAGGAACCGGCAAATTCGCTTGTGGGGCTTGCCCACAAGCATGCAAGCTTCATCGTCGCCGTTCTTGCCGGATTGGTGGTCTTCCTGGCTGTAACCTCGCGTGAAGTCAGCGCCGGCAATGTCCTGTTCGGCTGGAATGTCAGCGCCGGTGTCTTTGTCGCGCTCAGCTGGCGCAAGATGCTGCGGGCGACGGTTGAGAGCATCCGCAAGCGTTCCGAAGATCTTGATTTCTCCGACACCGTCCTCCTGGCTCTTTCGATCGGTGCAGCACTTGCCAGCATCGCCGGCATCGGCATCGAGCTTCATTCAATCAAGGAGGCGGCGCCGGATGCCGCGCTGGCGCGGGCAGGTGCGGCGATTTTGACGATCCTGATCTCCTGGGTCTTCCTGCATACGCTCTTCACCATCCACTATGCCCATTATTTCTATGGCGCAGCGGAGGAGGAAGGCGGCCTCAAATTTCCCGACGGAATCGAAGAGCCCGGCTACTGGGATTTCCTCTATTTCTCTTTCACCATCGGCGTTGCCGCGCAGACGGCGGATGTCGCGGTCGGTTCGACCAGCATGCGCAAGCTGACGCTGCTGCATGCCGTGCTGTCGTTCCTGTTCAACACGACGATCCTGGCGCTGGCGATCAATGTCGGGGCGAGCCTGCTATAATGCGCCGTGCCGCAGCGACCGGGAGGATCTGAGCGCGCGGGCGGCACCAGCAATTCGGAGGGTATGATGGAAAGCGCCTCACGCCGGCTCCGACCGGCCGATCTTATTCTGCTCCTGGGCAGGCTTCTGCTGTCGCTGATCTTCCTGCATGAGGGCTGGACGCTCGCGACAAACCTCGCGGGGACCATCGACACGTTCGCAAAATTGGGGCTGTCGGCACCGATTGCCCTCGCCACCATCGCGCTTCAAATCGGCGCCGGCCTTTCGGTTGCGGCGGGTTTGCTTAGCCGCCTCGGCGCAACGGCGCTGGCACTCTTCTGCCTGGCGACCGCCTTGCTCTTCCATACGAATTTCACAAGCCAGAACGAGCTGCTGCATTTCGAGAAGGACCTGGCGATTGCAGGGGGCATGTTCGTCCTGGCAGCGTCGGGCGCGGGATCGATATCGATCGACACATTGCTGAGATGGCGGGAACAAGCCATCCATCCCTGGCTGAGGGCGATGATGTAGCGAATTCGCCGCGCCGTTCTGCGCGACATGCCGGAGTGCATGCCGCGGCTTCGCCGAGTTATGGAATCGCTCCCACTGACACGCCCGTAACCGCTACAAGACCGCCTGGCCGGCCATCAGCGCCAGAACCAGGAAGATCAGGAAGATCACCAGCGCAATACCGAAGAGAACGCGGGCGATGGTCGCGGTGGCGGCGGAGACACCGGAGAAGCCGAAGAAGCCGGCGACGATCGAAATGACGAAAAATATCAAAGCCCATTTCAGCATGACATTATCCTCTGCGTTTGCCTGAGAAGACGCGGAAAGCGGGAAATTGTTCCAATTCGCGCGAAATCGGTGCGCTTTCCTTCCTATCGGCGGACCTCCGACATTCCTGCCATGTTCGCCGGTCAGCCGTGATTGATCATCACGTGGCGCACGGCGGTGTAGTCCTCCAATGCGTAGGTCGACAAGTCCTTCCCGTAGCCGGACTGTTTGAGACCGCCATGCGGCATCTCATTGACCAGCATGAAGTGGGTGTTGATCCAGGTGCAGCCATATTGCAGGCGGGCGGCCGTCTTCATGCCGCGGCCGATATCCCGGGTCCAGACCGAGGAGGCGAGGCCGTAATCACTGTCGTTTGCCCAGGCGATGGCGTGATCGGCATCGGAGAAGCGGGTGACCGAAACGACCGGGCCGAAGACCTCGCGGCGGACGATCTCGTCGTCCTGCAGGGCGCCCGCTATGACGGTCGGGGTGAAGAAAAAGCCCCTGTCACCGGCGACCTGGCCGCCAGCGGTGATTTCCATGTGCTTGTGTTCGGAGGCGCGGGCGACAAAGCTTTCGACGCGGTCGCGCTGGCGCCTGGAGATCAGCGGCCCGATCTCGTTTTCGGTATCGTCGGCCTGGTTGAAGCGGATGCTGGCGACGGCCGAGGAGAGATCGGCGACGAAATTGTCGTAGACCTTCGCATCGGCATAGATACGGCAGGCGGCGGTGCAGTCCTGGCCGGCATTGTAATAACCGAAAGTGCGGATGCCCGACACGACGGCGTCGATATCGGCATCGTCGAAGACGATGACCGGTGCCTTGCCGCCGAGTTCGAGATGGGTGCGCTTGACGGTCTTGGCGGCCGCCTGCAGCACCTTCTTGCCGGTCGCGATATCGCCGGTGATCGAGATCATGTTGACCTTGGCATTGTTGATCAGCGCATTGCCGACGCTTTCGCCGCGACCGAGGATGACGTTGACGACGCCTTCGGGCAGTATCTCCGACAGTAATTTCGCCATCTTCAGCGCCGTCAACGGCGTCTGCTCCGAGGGCTTGAAGACGACGGTGTTGCCGCCGGCGATCGCCGGCGCCAGCTTCCAGGCCATCATCATCAGCGGGTAGTTCCACGGCGCGATCGAGCCGACGATGCCGATCGGATCGCGGCGGATCATCGAGGTGTGGCCGGGCAGGTATTCGCCGGCGGCCGGTCCGTGCAGATTGCGCACGGCGCCGGCGAAGAAACGATAACAATCGACGATCGCCGGGATTTCGTCGTTCAGCACCGAATTGATCGGCTTGCCGCAGTTCAGGGCCTCCAGCGCGGCGAAAGCCGCGGCATCCTTTTCGATGGCGTCGGCGATCTTCAGCAGGTAGCCGGAGCGCTCGGAAGGCGTCGTCTGCGACCAACTCGCGAAGGCCTTTTCGGCGGCGTCGACGGCGGCATCGACCTGGGAAAGCGAGGCTTCGGCAAGATCCAGCACCGTCTCGCCCGTTTTCGGGTTCAGGATGTGCTCTTCCGTCTCCGTGCCCTTCACGAAACGGGAACCGATCAGCATTTGAGTGTCCATGATGTTCTCCCTGTTATTTGCCGGCACCGGCGAGCTGGTCGCCGTCGCGGGTGAGGTAATAGGCTGCCAGGATCGGCAGGAAGGTGACGAGCACCACTGCCATGGCGACCACATTGGTCACGGGGCGCTGGCGCGGGCGGATGAGTTCTTCGAGCATCCAGATCGGCAGCGTCGATTGCTGGCCGCCGGTAAAGGTGGTGACGATGACCTCGTCGAAGGAAAGCGCGAAAGCCAACATGCCCCCGGCCAGCAGGGCAGTGCCGATATTCGGCAGGATGACGTGGCGGAAAGTCTGGAAGCCGTCGGCGCCGAGATCCATCGAGGCTTCGATCAGCGAGCCGGAAGTGCGGCGGAAGCGGGCGACGGCATTGTTGTAGACGACGACCACGCAGAAGGTGGCGTGGCCGAGCACGATGGTCCAGACCGAAAATGGGATATCGAAAAGGCTGAAAGCCGAGCGCAGGGCAATGCCGGTGATGATGCCGGGAAGGGCGATCGGCAGGATGACCAGCAGCGAGATCGCCTCACGGCCGAAGAACCTCGTCTGGCTGACGGCCGCCGCGCAGAGCGTGCCGAGCACGAGCGCGATCGCCGTGGCGATGACGGCAACCTGCAGGGAAAGGCTCAGCGCCGACCAGACGTCAGGCCGGTTCCAGGCGACAGCGAACCATTGCAGCGTCAGCCCCGGCGGTGGCCACTGATAGCTCTTCTCCTCCGTCGTGAAGGCATAGACGAAAATCAACAGAATCGGCAGATGCAGGAACAGTAGCCCGATCCCAGCGGCGACTTTCAAGGCGAGTGGCGATGCCTTGTGGTCAGAGCGCATCGAAAGCCCCCATGCGTTTGGCGAGCGAGAGATAAAGCGCCATGATGACGATCGGGACGATGGAGAAGGCGGCGGCGAGCGGCACATTGCCGGCCGTTCCCTGCTGGGCGTAGACGGCCTGGCCGATGAAGAGCCTGGACGAGCCGACGATCTGCGGGATGATGTAATCGCCCAAGGTCAGCGAGAAGGTGAAAATCGACCCGGCGACGATGCCGGGCAGCGCCAAGGGCAGAAGCACGGCACGGAAAGTCTGGCGCGGCGTGGCGCCGAGGTCTGCCGAGGCTTCGATCAGGTTACCGGGCACACGTTCGAGAGCCGCCTGCGTTGGCAGGATCATATAGGGCAGCCAGATATAGACGAAGACGATGAAGGTGCCGAGGTAGCTCACCGAGAGCGAATTGCCGCCGACGACTGGCAGGTTCAGGATTCCGTCGAGCAGCCAGGAGAGATGGAGCTTTTCGAAGATCCAGGTGAGAATGCCCTCCTTGGCGAGGATCAGCTTCCACGCATAGATCTTGACAAGATAGCTCGACCAGAGCGGCAGCATGACGCCGAGATAGAAGAACGCCTTCCATTTGCCCTGCGCATAACGCGCCGCATAATAGGCGATCGGGAAGGCGATCAGCGCGGCAGCGACGGTGACGAGAGCGGCCATGACGACGGTGCGCATGATGATGTCGAAATTCGTCGGGCTCAGAAGCTGGGCATAGGTCGAGAGGGTGAATTCGTAATTCACCAGCCCGGAAAAATCGTCGATCGAGAAGAAACTCTGCAAAAGCAGGGCGATCAGCGAGCCGATATAGATGATGCCGAGCCAGAGCAGCGGCGGCGTCAGCATCAGGAAGAGCAAGAGCTTCGGGTGCCGCCAGAAGGTATCCGACATCAGGCCGAAGAACCCGCCGCGTCGCGGAAGGATTGATGTCTTGCCCCCTGACATGGTGAGCGTCGTCATGCCGCATCGTCCATGTAGTGGATATCGGCAGGCTGCCAGGCGAGCCGGATATCGGTGCCGATATCCGGTACGGGGGCGCCCGCCGGCAGCATGACATGCAACCGGCTGCCCTTGAGAGCGACGCTGAGACGAGTGACCGCGCCGAGGAAACTTGTATGTTCGACACTCGCCTCGACGCCGTCGCTTGCCAGCCGGATCGCTTCGGGGCGCAAGCTTGCCCAACGCTTCTCGCCGCCGAGAGAGGCCATTAGATCCGGCGCAATCACGTTGGATGAGCCGACAAAGTCGGCGACGAAGCGGGTTTTCGGGCAGCGATAAATATCCCGCGGCGTACCGTGCTGGACGATGTTTCCGTTGTTGAAGACGGCAACGCGATCGGCCATAGACAGCGCCTCGCCCTGATCATGAGTGACGAAGACGAAGGTGATGCCGAGCGCGCGCTGTAGGCTCTTCAATTCCTCCTGCATCTGCTCGCGCAGCTTCAGGTCGAGTGCGCCGAGCGGCTCATCGAGCAACAGCACCTTCGGCTTGTTGACGAGCGCGCGGGCAAGCGCCACACGCTGCCGCTGACCGCCGGACAATTGACCGGGACGGCGGGCGCCGTAACCCGGCAGCTTGACGAGTTCGAGGGCATCGTTGGCGGCCTTCATCCGCTCCGCCTTCCCCACGCCCTTGACCATCAACCCGTAGGCGACATTGTCGAGGATGTTGAGGTGCGGGAAGAGCGCGTAGTCCTGGAACACGGTGTTGACGTTGCGCCGATAGGGCGGAACCCCATCAGCCGTCTCGCCGAAGATCTGAATGTGGCCCGCGGTCGGCTGTTCGAAGCCGGCGATCAGTCTGAGGCAGGTTGTCTTGCCAGATCCGGACGGACCGAGCATGGCGAAGAATTCGCCCGGCGCGATTTCGAGATCGACGCCGTCGACGGCGCGAACCTGGCCGAAATGGCGCGATACCTGTTGGAAACGGACGGCTGACGTCATTGTTGGGGCTCCGGGATAACTATGTTCTGCCGCGTCAGCCCTCATCCGCCCTGCCGGCACCGACCGGGGCCGAGCCATGGGTCTCGACCCGTCCTTCGCGGCGCTGCTCGGCTCACCAACTCGTCGCGGGGCACGTCCCCTCTCCCCGCGAGCGGGGAGAGGGTTAGGGTGAGGGGCTGTGACGCAATTATCGCCCGCCAATCACGCCGATATAATCCGACACCCAGCGATGGTACGGCACGCATTCACTCTGCGTCGTGCATTTGGCCACCGGGGTCTTCCAGAACTTGATCTTGTCGAAGTGACCGAAGCCATTGGTGGCGCAGCCGGTATCACCCATCAGCTCGTTGCCCTTGCAGGCGGCGGGAACGGAGGGCACGGCGCCGAACCAGGCGGCGGCATCGCCCTGGACCTTGGCTTTCAGCGAGTGTTCCATCCACATATAGGCGCAGTTGGGATGTTCGCTGTCTGTGTGCAGCATGGTGGTGTCGGCCCAGCCGGTGACGCCTTCATCCGGGAAGGTGGAGGCGATCTTCTGCTTGTCGGCCTGCAGCAGGTTCACCTGGAACGGCCAGGAGCCGGAGGCGACGACGCCTTCGTTCTTGAAATCGTCGATCTGGATCATCGCGTCGTGCCAATAGCGGGAGATGAGCTTGCGCTGGCCGCGCAACAGGTCGAGGGCTGCCTTGTACTGGTCTTCGGTCAGTTCGTAAGGGTCCTTGATTCCGAGATCGGGCTTATGGGCCATCAGATACAGGGCCGCGTCGGCGATATAAATCGCGCCGTCATAGGCTTGCACACGGCCCTTGTTCGACTTGCCGTCCGGTAGCGTCTGCTCCTCGAACACGACGCCCCAGCTGGTCGGCGGCTTATCCTTGAAGGCATCGGTATTGTACATCAGGACGTTTGGCCCCCAGAGATAGGGCACGCCGTAGTGGACGCCGCCGACCGTGTACCACGGGCCGTTCTGCAGGCGCTCGTCGACATTCTTGAAGCCCGGAATCAAATCGGTGTTGATCGGCTGGACGCGTTTGCCGGCGATGAGGCGCAGCGACGCGTCACCGGATGCGGTGACGAGATCGAAACCGCCCTCGTTCATCAGCGAGACCATTTCATCCGAGGTGGCGGCGGTCTTGACGGAGACCTTGCAGCCGGTCTCCTTTTCGAAATCGGTGACCCAGTCGTAATTCTTGTCGGTTTCGCCGCGTTCGATGTAGCCGGCCCAGGCGACGATGCTGACCGCACCCTCGCCCTTGCCGAGCGCCTTTAGCGGTTCGGCGGCGATCCCCTGCGTCGCGAAACTCAAGCAGGCGAGCGCTGCCGTGCAGGATTTCAAGAGATTCGTCATCATCCGTCTCCCGGTTATGGGGCCACTTCTGTGGCGTTTGTTCCCTATGAAGAAGGTGACGCGAAAGAGCCGCTTTCGCAAATTCATTTATCAGAAAGGCGATATCGGAAATTCCGATATCAGCGGATGCGGCCGGACCGCAGGGTCTCGGCGATACCGACGAAATCACGCGCCGCCTGCGGCAGGCTGGAGCCCTTGCGCCAGACCATGCCGACCTGGACGACCGGCAGCGAGCCGGAGACGTCGCGGCTCTCGATGCGGTCGCCTTCGAGCGACCATGGCCGGTAGACGAGATCGGGAAGCAGCGCCACACCGGCTCCTGTCGCAACCAGGCTGCGCACTGCTTCCACCGAGCGGGTGCGGAAGGCGACATGCGGGCGGGCGCCGAGGGCCGAGAGCAGCTTGCCGGTATTCTCCTCGATTTCGTCGACCGTCAGCATGATCAGTGGTTCACGGGCGATGTCGGCGACCGAGATGATATCGGCCGAGACCAGCGGATGGCCCATCGGCAGCCATAGGCGATAGGGCGATGTTTCGAGGATTTCCGCTTGCAGCGCCATGCGGTCCCGAAGATTCGAGATCACCATGACGGCGACATCGAGCTCGCCGCCGACCAGGAGGTGTTCCAGGTAGCCGCCATTGTCCTCGATGGCGCTGACCTCGATGCCCGGACAGGCGCGCCGGTATCGCGCGAGCAGATCGGAGAGCACGTAGCCGGCCACGAGCGAGGTGACGCCGATATTCAGAGTGCCGGAAAGCGCGCTTTGCTGGCCGGAAAAGCTGGTGCGCGCATCGGAAACGGAGGCGAGGATCTTCGTCGCGTGACGCAGGAACTGGTGTCCGTTGTGGGTGATCGTCAGGCCACGCGGATGACGCTCGAAGAGCACCACGCCAAGATCGGTTTCGAGTTCCTTCAACGCCTCGGTTACCGAGGATTGCGAGATCGAAAGGTTCTGTGCCGCCCGCGTCACAGAACCCTGTTCGGCGACGGCGACGAAATACTGGATCTGGCGAAGCGTGAAGGCCATGGGCATTTAGAGCATGGCGAAATGTGCGGTGGCAAGCGGCCGAAAAAAGCCCGGACCTTTTTCGGTATTTTCCTAAAATGGAGCGGGCTTTGCATGCCCACTTAAACTTTCAGAAACGTCATTTCCCTAGTGTTCTCAGCACCTGTCCTGCGTTGGAGTTTCAGATGGCGGAGCAGTTGGCGTGAAGGCCTTACTGCGCATATTCCGGCCTTCCCGGAAATTGACGATCATCATCGGCGGAGTCGCTCTTCTCGCGGGCGTTTCCGGCGGCGCGGCAGTCTATGTCGGCAAGGACAGGCTGATCGGCTCCTCCAACCGGGTCTACGGGCTCGAATGCAGCGACGTCAACCTGGTGACGATCAAGAAGCAGGATCATGTCTGGGTCCGCAAATATATCAAGACCGAACCGACCGACGGAATGACGCGGGTCCGGACCGCGCTTCGCGTCGCCCAGGCCATCTATGCCGCGCAGAAGCCTGACCTGGTGCAGGTGGTGGTGCTCGATGAGAACGGCCCGACGCTGCGCGCCGATATTCGCGGCCGGGCGATCGGGGCCGACGTCGTCTATATCCCGCATCCCGACAAGACCGTTCCGGGCCTCGACGACAAGCCCTATACCGCGCGCTACTATGACGGCACCGCCAGTGAAAACGGGCTGTTCTTCGGCGAGCGCATCGAGCTGCCGGCCGACGAGATCGCCGCGATCAGCGCCGGCTTCAAGGACCCGGAGGATTGTGTCGATCCGGTCGCCGTCGCCTCGACCAAAAACGAGGAAAAGAGCAAGAAGGCCGAAAGCGGCGGGCATGGCACAGCGCCGGCGGCCGAAAGCGAAGCGGCACCTGCCGCCGAGGGCGGCCACGGCGCCGATGTCGTGGCCGAGGCACCGGCCGAAGAGCCGCCTGCGGAAGCTCCCAAGGCCCACTGAAAAAGCGGCATGAAAAAAGCGGAGCGCCGGCGGCACTCCGCTTTGTTTTTTGGTTTCCGCCGGTCAGTCGGCCTTGTTGCGGCGGGCCGGGAAGAGGATGACGTCGCGGATCGACGGCGCATTGGTCAAAAGCATGATCAGGCGGTCGACGCCGATGCCGAGACCGCCGGCGGGCGGCATGCCCTGGTCGATCGCGTCGAGGAATTCCTCGTCCAGCTGCTTTTCCTTTTCGCCGCGGGCATGCGCCTGTTCGAGCTGCTCGACCATGCGGCGGCGCTGCTCTTCGGGATCGTTGAGCTCGGAGAACGCGTTGCCGAGTTCCCAGGCGTTGCAATAGGTCTCGAAGCGCTCGACCAGGCGCGGCTCGCCCGGCACTTCCTTGGCGAAGGGCGAAATATCCTTCGGGAAATGGGTCACATGCGACGGCTGGATCAGGGTGGGTTCGACCTTTTCCTCAAAGATGAAGGCGAGGCATTCGCCCCAGGTCCAATCCTTCTCGACCGCGAAGCCTGCAGCCTTGGCGGCGGCGCGGGCTTCCTCATCGGTCTTGATGGCGAGGAAATCGATGCCGGTCGCTTCCTTGACGGCATCGGGCATCGGCACGCGCTTGAACGGGCCCTTGAAGGACAACCGCTTGTCGCCGAAGTCGAATTCCGTCGTGCCGTGAATTGAGAGCGCCAGGGTCTCGAACAGCCGCTCGACGAGGTCCATCATGTCCTCGTAATCGGCATAGGCCCAGTAACACTCCATCATCGTGAATTCTGGATTGTGCCGGGTGGAGACGCCTTCGTTGCGGAAGTTGCGGTTGATCTCGAAGACCTTGTCGGTGAGGCCCGAAACCAGCGTGCGCTTCAGGAACAGTTCCGGCGCGATGCGCAGGTACATGTCGAGCTTCAGTGTATTGTGATGCGTCTTGAACGGCTCGGCAGTGGCGCCGCCATAGATCGATTGCAGCATCGGCGTCTCGACTTCCATGAAGCCGTCATTCTCCATGAAGCGGCGGATGCCGGAGACGATCTTCGAGCGCTGCTGGAAGCGCAGCTTCGAATCCTCGTTGGTCATGATGTCGAGATGGCGCTTGCGATAGCGCAGCTCGATGTCGGAGAGACCGTGCCACTTCTCGGGCATCGGCAGCAGCGACTTCGTCAGCATCTCGATCTTTTGCGCGTTGATCGTCAGCTCGCCGCGCTTGGTGCGGCGGACGATGCCGGTGACGCCGATGATGTCGCCGATATCGATCATCGGCAGCAGGGCGCGGGCTTCCTCGCCGGTGACGTCCTTGTGCGAAAAGATCTGGATCTTGCCGGAGGCGTCATGGATATCCATGAACATGCCGGAGTTGCGCGAGGAATAGACGCGGCCGGCGACCGTGACGATATCCTGCGTCTCCACGTCGGGTTCGAGAGATTCATACTTGGCGCTCAGTTCGGCGTTGGTCAGCGTCCGGTGGAAATGTGCCGGATAGACATCGCCGATCTGCTCGCGCAGCAGCTTCAGCTTCTGGGCGCGCACCTCCGTCGCGTCGGAGGAGAGGGTGTTTTCGGTCTTGTTGTCAGCCACTGTCGAAATCCTCTGACTGTTCTTACTTCGAGCCGACGAGGGCGGCGACTGCCTGGGCGGCGAGCTTCAGGCGCTGGCGCACAACCGAGCGGCCGAGGATCGCCATGGAGTCGAAGAGCGGCAGCGAGCGCGACGAACCGGAGACGGCGACGAAGAGCGGCGAGACCACAACCTTCAGCTTCTTGCCCATCCGGTCGGCGATGGCACGCAGTTCGGCTTCGATCGTCTCGACGTTCCATTCCAGGATCTTTTCGAGATCCGGCTGGACGGTGTTGAGGATTTCCAGGATCTCTTCCGGCGGCGACTTGATCTTGGCGAAATCGGAAGGCTGCAGGCCGAGATCGGATTTCAGCAGGAAGCCTGCGAGATCGGGCAGTTCGCCGAGCTTGGAAATACGCGTCTGCGACAGCCGCAGGCCGGCCTTCAAACGGTCGTTTTCCATCGCCCAGGTGAGCACGCGCGCCTGGAATTCCTCTTCGCTGAGCTTCTCGCGGATCCAGCGGCCGTTCAGCCAGTCGAGCTTCTGGATGTCGAAGATCGCGCCGGCTTTGGAGAGATTGTCCGGATCGAACTTTTCCGACAGCTCTTCCATCGTCAGAAGCTCTTCGCCTTCAGCGATCTGCATGAAGAAGAGACCGAGGAAGTTCATCAGCGCTTCCGGGATATAGCCGAGCGCCGAATAATAGGAGATTGAGGTCGGGTTCTTACGCTTCGACAGCTTGGACTTGTCGGCATTGCGCATCAGCGACAGATGCATGAAGACCGGCTGCTCCCAGCCGAAATAGCGATAGAGCAGGATGTGCTTCGGCACGGAAGCCAGCCATTCCTCGCCGCGGGCCACATGAGTGATCTTCATCAGATGGTCGTCGATGACATTGGCCATATGATAGGTCGGCATGCCGTCGGCCTTGATCAGGACCTGCATGTCGACGGAATCCCACGGAATGCTGACATCGCCGTAGACGCCGTCCGTGAAGTCGCAGGAGCCTTCGGCCGGGATCTTCATGCGGATGACTGTGGTCTCGCCCGCCGCCATGCGCGAGGTGACTTCCTCAGCGGTGAGGTTCAGGCAGAGACCGTCATATTTCGGCGGCTTGCCGGCAGCGCGCTGTGCCTCGCGCATCTGCTCCAGCCGCTCGGGCGTGCAGAAACAGCGGAAGGCATGGCCCTTGTCCAGCAGCTCCTCAGCGTAGGGCTGGTACATCGGCTTGCGGTCGGACTGGCGGTATGGGCCGTAGGGGCCGCCGATATCCGGGCCTTCCTTCCATTCCAGCCCGCACCATTTGAGCGCGTCCAGCACCTTCGTCTCGAATTCCGGGGTCGAGCGCGTCGCATCGGTGTCTTCGATGCGCAGGATGAACTCGCCGCCGTGCTTCTTGGCGAAGAGGTAGTTGAAAAGAGCGATATAAGCGGTGCCAACATGCGGCTCGCCGGTCGGCGAGGGAGCGATGCGGACGCGGACGCCGGAAGCTGTCCCGGAAACTGTCATTGTGTGTGCCCGTCAATGAATGCCGGACGGCTTTCACCGGAAAGCGACGTTCGGCCGGAAGGATGCAGATATCTTCGGCAAACCGGCCGGAAAAGGGCATTCGCCCGCACCATCCGCCGATCGTCCGTTCGGCTGGCCTTAGGCCATATTCAACCGGGCGCGTCAAGAAAAACCGCGCCTCCAAGGGCTTGGTGTCGCTGTGCGAGGGCGCGCCGGTTCCGCCGCGCCCTCACGCCGAAGTCTCAATGGGCGCCTTCGCGTTTCCGTTTGCGAGCATTGCGCGCGAACATGTTCAGCACCTCGACCAGTGCCGAGAAGGCCATGGCGGCGTATACGTAGCCCTTCGGCACATGGAAGCCCATGCCGTCGGCGATCAGCGTCGTGCCGATCATCAGCAGGAAGGCGAGGGCAAGCATGACGATCGTCGGGTTGCGCTCGATGAAGTTGGCGAGCGGGGTGGCGGCAACAAGCATGACGGTGACGGCGGCGATGACGGCGATCACCATGATCGGCAGATGCGGCGTCATACCGACGGCGGTGATAATGCTGTCGACGGAGAAGACCAGGTCGAGCAGCAGGATCTGGCCGATGGCCGATGCAAAGCCTGTCGTTGCCGACGTGGCAATGAAATCTTCCTGATGGTCGACGGGATCGACGCTGTGGTGAATTTCCTTGGTCGCCTTCCAGACGAGGAACAAGCCGCCGGCGATCAGGATCAGGTCCTTCCAGGAGAAGCCGTGGCCGAAGGCCTCGAACAGCGGCTCGGTCAGCTGCACGATCCAGGCGACGGTGCCGAGCAGCGCCAGGCGCATGATCAGGGCCAGGCCGATGCCGACCTTGCGGGCTTTCTCGCGGTGCTCGTGCGGCAGTTTGTTGGTGAGAATGGAAATGAAGATCAGGTTGTCGATCCCGAGAACGACTTCCATCACCACCAGCGTGATGAGCGCCACCCAGGCGGCCGGATCCTGAATGAGCGTCATAATTTCCTGCATCAGCGTAAATCCCCTTTGCGTCACATGAGCGATGACGCCCGCAATGTAGTGTCCGCGGCCTGCCACACAAGCGCCGCAAGGGGGTATACGGAATCGATATGACTTTTATTCCCTGATCGGCAACCAGATTTCCGTGACGCCCATGCCGGTATGGGGGTCGAAACGTTCGTCATAGCGTTCGAACATGTCAGGTGTCTCGCCGTGTTCCAGACCCGATGTCGGCCACCAGGTGCCGAAAATCCGGTTCATGGTCGCCGGAATGCCGGAGACATGGCCGCGATGGGTGAAGACGACGTAACGCTGGCCGGGAAGCTTGAGCGTGGCGAAATCGGCAGGCAGGTCGCCGGCATCGGCGATTTCGACTGCGGCCATGTAGCGGAATTTCTCCGCCTCGCCGTCGATATGGGTGCAGACGCCGTAGGCTACGTTGCCTTTCTGGCCGGAGATATGGCCGAAATGAGCATTGAACTTCTGCCACAGCGAGGGGATGGCGGCGTTGCCGCCATAGGGGTAGATCTCCTGCAGACCGGCAAGCAGCATCGGTTGAAGGGTTTCGAAGCGGGGTGGTTCGAGGTCGTTGAGGTGGGCGGGGTCCATTCTGATCGGCTCCAGCAGGACGAGGTTACGGGCGTGCCCCTGTCTGCGCACCGCATCCGGCGTCATGCCGAACTGGTCGCGGAAGGCACGGGTGAAGGCTTCGTGCGAGCCGTAGCCGGCGCAAAGCGCAACCTCGAGAATGGTGGATGAACCGCCGACGAGCGCGGGCACCGCGCGGCTGAGGCGCCGTCCTCTTATATAGCCGCTGATCGAGTGACCGGTAACGAGACCGAAGACGCGCGACAGATGGTAGCGCGACAATCCGGCTGCTTCCGATATCTCTTCCAGCGATATATCGCTTTCGAAATGGCTCTCGATGAACCAGATCGCCCGTGCAATGGCGCTCATCTTCACTCCCGTGGTTGCGGCTTCCTCCTTAGAGAAAAACCGGCAGCCGGGTTTGATCGATCTTGCGGAGTTTTGGCCGATGGAAGGGAGCAGTCAAGAAAACGCGTCAGGCGGTCTCGTGCCCAGGCGCGCCGTAGGCGGCCATGAAAACCCGGATCGCGCCGCGGATGACGCGCTCGATTTCGTCGCGCGACGGCGGCTCTTCCATGCTGCCGAACAGGCGCAGCTTGAAGAAGCTGCCACTGGCGAGATCGAGAAACTGGCCGGCGGCCAGATCGATATCGTCGATGACGAGTGTACCTTCTGCGACGTGCCGTTCCAGGAAATCGCGCATGATGGTGCGCAGATTGACCGGCCCCTTGAAGAAGCGCTGACAGAGCACCGGCATACGATCGCGAACGCCGAGGACGGTGCGCATTGCGGTGATGACCTTTTCGTCGGTCATATGGGTGACGAAGTTTATCCCGAATTCGTACAAACCGGCTTCCGGTTCGTCATGCTCGGCAAGCGCGGTGCGCACGGCGGCCACGAAGGCGGCGCGCTCGGCCTCGATCATTGCCGAAAACAGCTCTTCCTTGTTGGTGAAGTAGACGTAGAGCGTTCCCTTGGAGACGCCGGCCTCACGCGTCACGTCGTTCATGCTGGCGGCGTCGAAACCCATTTTCATGAAGACGCGCTTGGCGCCGGCGAGGATCTGCTGTCGCTTGACCGGATCTTCACCCGCGGCAAATCGGCCTCCTGCAGAGGGAGGGCTGAAGACGGCGGCATTGTCGGGTTTCAGCGTCATGTCTCCTTAACCGTGTTCACGATTTCGCTTTTTGTTTCAAGAAATCGAACCGATTGGTTCTATACACCTTGATATGACGGTAAAACGGGTTTAAGTCAACTGAACCGAACCGTTCAGTTCGATTGTTTACTCCAAGCTCGGTAAAGTAGCCATGTCAAGCAACCAGAAAAGCAATGTCGCGCGGATCGTCAGCGAAAACGCCGAAGCCGAAGAGGCAAAGGTCGCGGCCGTTGCGGAGGCTCCGACGGCGGAAGCTCGCGAAGCGCCGGCCGCCCCCGCGCAGTCGACGCCGGCTCCGGTTGCCACACCCGCGGCCGTGAAGAAGCGCCGCAGCCCGATACTGCCGATCGTCGTGCTTGCCCTTCTCGCAGGCGGCGCCTGGTATGGTTACGAATGGTGGACGAACGGCCGCTTCATGGTGTCGACCGACGACGCCTATATCGAGGGCGATATCGCAACGATCTCGCCGAAGGTCACGGGCTACGTCGCGAAGGTGAACGTCGTCGCCAACCAGGAAGTCAAAGCGGGCGACGTGCTTGCCACGCTTGATAACGGCGACTATCAGAACGCCCTCGATCAGGCGCAGGCCCAGATCGCCACCGAAAAGCTTTCGCTGCAGCGCATCGACGCGCAGATCGAAGGCGCCAATGCGAGCCTCGCGCAGGCGCAGGCGCAGAAGGTGGCACTCGAAGCGGCCGTTCGCGGCGCCGAGATCACCCAGAAGCGCCAGAGCGAACTTCAGGCGAAGTCGGTCGGCACCGCCGCCGATCTGGATAACGCCAATATCGCGCTCGACCAGGCCAAGGCCAATCTTGCCGGCGGCGACGCCAACATTACCGCCGCGAAGGCCAACATCACCATTCTTCAGGCGCAGCGCAGGGAAGCCGAAGGCTCGGTGAGGTCACTGGAAATCTCGCGCGATAAAGCTGTCCGGGATCTCTCCTTCACCGTGCTCAAGGCGCCTTATGACGGCATCGTCGGCAACCGCTCCGTCCAGGAAGGCGATCTCGTGTCGCCCGGCCAGCGCCTGATGGCGCTCGTTCCCGTGCGCCAGCTCTATATCGACGCCAATTTCAAGGAAACGCAGATCCAGCATCTCGTTCCGGGCTCGAAGGTCAACGTCCATGTCGACGCCTATAGCGACCACGCGATCGTCGGCACGGTCGAATCGATCTCGCCTGCATCCGGTTCGGTCTTTTCGCTGCTGCCGCCGGAAAATGCGACGGGCAATTTCACCAAGGTGATCCAGCGTGTGCCGGTGCGCATCGCGCTGCCGCAGGATGCACTCGACAGCGGGCGCCTGCGCGCGGGCCTGAGCGTCGTCGTCGACGTCGATACCCGTACGGCGCCGAGCAAGTAAGCCTTTAGAAAGGGCGAGGTGGTCCGATGGCCGGAAGCGCGACAGCAACGGCGGGAACGATTCCGGCAGCGCCTGCTCATGCCGAGGATCGGATGGATCCGAGGAAGCTTATCGCCTTCCTCGCGATGGTGCTCGGCATGTTCATGTCGATCCTCGACATCCAGATCGTCTCGGCCTCTCTTGCCGAAATCCAGGCGGGGCTTTCAGCCGGCTCCGACGAGATCGGCTGGGTGCAGACGGCTTATCTGATCGCCGAAGTGATCATGATCCCGCTGTCGGGCACATTGGCGC
Source organism: Rhizobium lentis (assembly GCF_017352135.1). Classification (NCBI taxonomy): domain Bacteria; kingdom Pseudomonadati; phylum Pseudomonadota; class Alphaproteobacteria; order Hyphomicrobiales; family Rhizobiaceae; genus Rhizobium; species Rhizobium lentis. Next base: position 1,295,464 of record NZ_CP071454.1, on the reverse strand, counting down.
GCATCATTTCGACGCGTTATCTCTTCGCGATCTCGGCCGCAGGCTTCACCATGGCGAGCGCACTTGCGGCGACGGCGACGAATATCGATCAGATGATCGTCTATCGCGCTATTCAGGGCTTCATCGGCGGCGGCATGATCCCGTCGGTCTTCGCAGCCGCCTTCACCATCTTCCCGCCGTCGAAGCGCAGCATCGTTTCGCCGATCATCGGCCTGATCGCGACGCTGGCGCCAACCATCGGTCCGACCGTCGGCGGCTATCTCAGCCACGCCTTCTCCTGGCACTGGCTGTTCCTCGTCAATATCGTTCCCGGCATCATCGTCACGATCGTCACCTGGAACTTCATCGATTTCGACAAGCCCGAACTGTCGCTCTTCAAGAAGTTCGACTGGTGGGGGCTGATCTCGATGGGCATTTTCCTCGGCGCGCTGGAATATGTTCTCGAAGAGGGAAATTCGAACGACTGGTTCAACGACAGTTCGATCGCCGCCGCCGCCGTCGCCTCCGGCGTCGCAGCGATCGTCTTCTTCTATCGCGCCTTCACCGTGGAATTCCCCGTCGTCGACCTCAAGGCCTTTGCGAACCGGAATTTCTCCTTCGGCTCGGTCTTTTCCTTCGTCATGGGCATCGGCCTTTATGGCCTGACCTATATTTACCCGGTCTATCTCGGCCGTATCCGCGGCTATGATTCGCTGATGATCGGCGAGACGATGTTCGTCTCCGGGCTTGCGATGTTCTTCACCGCGCCGATCGCCGGCAGGCTGTCGACCAAGATGGACCTACGCCTGATGATGGTAATCGGTTTCGTCAGCTTTGCCGCCGGCACCTACATCATGATCCACCTGACGGCGGATTGGGATTTCTACGAACTCTTCATTCCGCAGATCCTGCGCGGCTTCGGGCTGATGATGTGCATGGTGCCGATCAACAACATCGCGCTCGGCACGATGCCGCCCTCGCGCATTCGCGGTGCCTCCGGTCTGTTCAACCTGACCAGAAACCTCGGCGGCGCCGTCGGTCTTGCCGTCATCAATACCGTGCTTACCAACCGGCAGGACGTGCATTACGAGCGGTTGCGGGAAAACATGGACTGGGGCAATCCTGCGGCGATCGACCAGATGAACAACATGGCCGCCAATTTCAACAGCTACGGCATGGACGGCGCCTCGGTCGCGATAAAGCAGATGGTCGGCCTTGCCACCAAACAGGCGGTCATCCTCTCTTTCAGCGACGTGTTCCTGATCCTGACCGCGCTTTTCGTCGCAATGATTCTCGGTGTCGCGATGATTCAGAAACCCGCGCCGCAAGGCGGGGGAGGAGGTGGCGGCGGCCACTGACCTCCGGCCGACTGCCCCTTGAAAAGGCCCTCTTCGGGGGGCCTTTTTATTGCGGTTTTTCAACCGTTGTGCCATCAGCATGTAATCCTCGGCCAGGTCGGTCCGAAACGGACCGTCCGCTCGGAAAAACGGCGCACGAATCGGCCTTCTGGATTTTTTGATTTACGTACATCAAGAATGGCGCTAATGGTCTCGTCAGGAGGAATGATGAGGCCAACAGTTCACGATATCGCCGCTGCGGCAGGCGTCAGTCTCGCGACTGTCGACCGGGTTCTCAACCAGCGTCCCGGTGTGCGCCACGTCACGCGGGAGAAGGTCGAGACCGCAATTCGCGAGCTCGGTTATATCAGGGACGTTGCCGCCGCCAATCTGGCCAAGGGGCGAACCTATCCACTGGTTTTCATACTGCCGGCCAGCGACAATTCCTTCATGCATGGGCTGAATGCCGAGATTCGGCAGGCAATCCTCCGCTCGTCTGCCGAGCGCACCGATATTCGCACCATCGAGGTGTCGGCTTTCGATCCGGCTGCCCTCGTCTCCGTGCTCGAAGGACTTGCCCGGGAAAGACCCTGCGGCATCGCCATGGTCGCGACCGATGCGCCTGAAGTGCGGGCCATCGTCGACAGGTTGGTGCGCGCCGGTTTTCCCATCGTCACCCTGGTTTCCGATCTCACCGGGTCGCTGCGCCATCACTATGCCGGCGTCGACAATATTGCAGCAGGGCGGACAGCTGCCCGTCTGCTCGGCCGGTTCCTCGGGGCCCGAAAAGGCGAAATCGCCGTGCTTGCCGGCTCCATGCTGGTGCGCGACCATCGCGAGCGGCTCGAGGGCTTTACCTCGGTCATGGCCGAGGAATTTCCCGGCCTTGCGATCCTGCCGGTTCTCGAAGGCCGCGACGATCCCGAGATTGCGCACATGCTCGTTGCCGATGCACTGTCCAGGAATGCCGGTATCGTCGGCGTCTACAGCCTCGGCGCCGGTAACCGCGGCCTGATCCGGGCGCTGAAGGAAAAGGCCGTTGACCGGACGCTGACCGTCATTGCCCACGAGCTGACCGTGCATACGCGCGCCGCACTCATCGACCGTACGATCGATGCGATCCTCAACCAGGATGCGGGCCATGAGGTGCGCAGCGCGATCCGCGTATTGAAAGCCAAGGCGGACGGGCTTGCCGTCATCGAAGCGCAGGAGCGCATCCGTCTCGACATCTTCCTGAAAGACAATCTGCCGTAACGGCAAAGGAGAATACCCATGTATCTCGGTCTCGATCTCGGAACCTCCGGCGTCAAGGCGATGCTGATCGACGGTGATCAGACGATTATCGGCTCGGCCAATGGTGCGCTCGACGTGTCGCGCCCACATTCCGGCTGGTCGGAGCAGGAGCCGTCGCACTGGGTGCGCGCCACGGAGGAAGCCGTTGCCGGCCTGAAGGCGAAACATCCGAAAGAGCTTGCGGCGGTCAAGGGCATCGGCCTTTCCGGCCAGATGCACGGGGCGACACTCATCGACGCGAGCGACAAGGTGCTGCGGCCCTGCATTCTCTGGAACGACACGCGCAGTCATGTCGAGGCAGCAGCGCTTGACGCCGATCCACGCTTCCGCGCGCTCACCGGCAATATCGTCTTCC
>NZ_CP071454.1:900000-987500 GCF_017352135.1 Rhizobium lentis | reverse complement strand
ACACAGGGCTCTGCGAAGTCGCAAGACGACGTATAGGGTCTGACGCCTGCCCGGTGCTGGAAGGTTAAGAGGAGAGGTGCAAGCTTTGAATCGAAGCCCCAGTAAACGGCGGCCGTAACTATAACGGTCCTAAGGTAGCGAAATTCCTTGTCGGGTAAGTTCCGACCTGCACGAATGGCGTAACGACTTCCCCGCTGTCTCCAACATAGACTCAGTGAAATTGAATTCCCCGTGAAGATGCGGGGTTCCTGCGGTCAGACGGAAAGACCCCGTGCACCTTTACTATAGCTTTACACTGGCATTCGTGTCGGCATGTGTAGGATAGGTGGTAGGCTTTGAAGCGGGGACGCCAGTTTCCGTGGAGCCATCCTTGAAATACCACCCTTATCGTCATGGATGTCTAACCGCGGCCCGTCATCCGGGTCCGGGACAGTGTATGGTGGGTAGTTTGACTGGGGCGGTCGCCTCCGAAAGAGTAACGGAGGCGCGCGATGGTGGGCTCAGACCGGTCGGAAATCGGTCGTCGAGTGCAATGGCATAAGCCCGCCTGACTGCGAGACTGACAAGTCGAGCAGAGACGAAAGTCGGTCATAGTGATCCGGTGGTCCCGCGTGGAAGGGCCATCGCTCAACGGATAAAAGGTACGCCGGGGATAACAGGCTGATGACCCCCAAGAGTCCATATCGACGGGGTTGTTTGGCACCTCGATGTCGGCTCATCGCATCCTGGGGCTGGAGCAGGTCCCAAGGGTTTGGCTGTTCGCCAATTAAAGCGGTACGTGAGCTGGGTTCAGAACGTCGTGAGACAGTTCGGTCCCTATCTGCCGTGGGTGTAGGAATATTGACAGGATCTGTCCCTAGTACGAGAGGACCGGGATGGACATATCTCTGGTGGACCTGTTGTCCTGCCAAGGGCATAGCAGGGTAGCTATATATGGACGGGATAACCGCTGAAGGCATCTAAGCGGGAAACCCACCTGAAAACGAGTGTTCCCTATCAGAGCCGTGGAAGACGACCACGTTGATAGGCCGGGTGTGGAAGTGCGGCAACGCATGAAGCTTACCGGTACTAATAGCTCGATCGGCTTGATCGTTCTCATTGACAATGCTCATCAGCCAAAGCTGATGAAGCCAGAAGGGAATAGGCAGTCGGCAATAGCCACTCCTCATTCGCTTCAAAGACGTGTTCAAAAAAACGATGACAATAGCGCTATTGCCTAATGGCAACTGCCTACTGCCTCATCCCCAGCTTCTCAAAACATAAGTTGCGCTTTGCCGACCTGGTGGTTATGGCGGGGTGGCTGCACCCGTTCCCTTTCCGAACACGGCCGTGAAACGCCCCTGCGCCCATGGTACTTCGTCTTAAGACGCGGGAGAGTAGGTCGCTGCCAGGTCTGCTAAGCGCAACTTTAATCTTCTCTGATCAATCAACGGCCCACGCCGTCACAAAAGGGTCGCTCAAGCGGCCCTTTCTGCTGTAAAATAATATCGCGGGGTGGAGCAGCCCGGTAGCTCGTCAGGCTCATAACCTGAAGGCCGCAGGTTCAAATCCTGCCCCCGCAACCAAATCTCTTCCTTCTAAAAGCAGAATGCTCCTCGTGGAGCAGCCCGCTCGGCGGGCAATCGATTCACTGGATCGATTGCTTTCCGCCTCGCCTCGTCAGGCTCATAACCTGAAGGCCGCAGGTTCAAATCCTGCCCCCGCAACCAAACTTCCAAAAGCTAAAGCAAAACGATCCCCTCGGATGAGCCCGCTCGGCGGCAATCGATTCACTGGATCGATTGCTCTGCCGCCTCGCCTCGTCGTTCGCTAAGGCTCACCATAACCTGAAGGGTGAGCCTGCGAACGGTTCAAATCCTGCTACAGCACGCGGCGCTGGTCTAAACTACAACCCTGTACGACGTTAAGGTCACGCTCCATGCTGGTCCGAGAGGGCAAGTCCTCGATGGGTTCCGTGCCAACGCTCCGCCTCAGGGCGTAAAGTCGGCGGGAGCGTTTCCTACGGTTCTACGACAGGCGCTTGGCTGGAACCCCTTCATCCGGTAAACATCCATCAGGCGAAGTGCTGCTTTCGAACCGAGCTTCATGATCCCGTCAGAGCCTCCGCCTGAGGAACGACTGCCTGCACAGCACGCTGCAATTTCTTCGCCGCGCCGAACTGGTCAGGGGTGCGGATCTTTTGAAGCCATCGATCAGAGCCAGGGATTGTCGCATCTTCGAACTCCCGCAGTTTCCGCCTTTTGACTTGTCAGATCATGATTTCTCCGCCGGTAACGGGGATGACCGCGCCGGTCATGTAATTTCCGAGTTCGGAGGCCAGCAAAACATAAGCGCCCGCAGGAGGATTCCAGCATCTGGGAGTTGGAGGACCGGGAGCACTACACGTTCTCCAAGATAGGCTGCTGGCTGGCGCTTTCCAACGCGGCCGAACTGGCCCGGAACGGCCATATAGCCGGCAACGCCGAAAGATGGGAAAAGGAGAGCGAACGCATCCGTGGCTGGATCGACGAACACTGCTGGTCCGAGGCCAAGCAGTGCTACAAGTTCCATGCCGGCACCGAGCGGCTCGATGCGGCGCTTCTGCTGACCAGCCGCTTTGGTTTCGAACATGAAGGCCGGCTCGCCAAGACCCGGGCAGCGATCGAACGTGAATTCGCCGTCGGGCCGCTCGTATGCCGATATAGCGGAGTAGTGGAAGAGGAAGGCACCTTTGTCGCATGCTCCTGCTGGCTCGTCGAAGCCTATGCGTTTCTCGGAGAGGTCGATCGGGCGGGGGGAGATGCTGCAAACCTTGCTGGCAAAGCTCGGCAACAATTTCGGCATCCTCAACGAACAAATCGACCCTCACACGGGCGCTGGACTTGGCAATCTTCCCCAAGGGTTCAGCCATCTCGCATTGCTGCACGCAATCTTTTCGATACAGGAAAAAAGGTGATCGAGTTCGATCGCAGCGGTGCGCACTGGACCAGTGTCCGGCAGATATATCGATCCGCTGCGGATAAGCTTGCGACCTGATCGATGACGTCAATCGAGGCCTGGTATCGCTAAGGTTCAAAGGCGTGAAGTGAGAAAAGTCTCCATGGCTGCGGAACTCCTCCTCGCCGCCTTTGTTTGTGGCTGGCAACAAGGAGATTTATGATGAGGAAGATTGCGTTTTCAATTGCCTTCGCCGCGCTTGCAACATCCGCTCTCGCCCAGTCGGCAGCGGAGAAAACCGGCGTCAATTCGGTCATGGGGGTGGCTCCGAAGACCGAGGACTTCCTGATGCTGGCGTCCGGCAGCGACCTGTTCGAGATCGAATCGAGCAAGCTGGCCCTTCAAAAAGGCGATGACGAAACCAAGAAGTTCGCGCAGCAGATAATCACCGACCACGAAAAGACCAGTTCGGAGTTGAAGGCGATGATCGCGAGCGGCAAGGTGAAAGGCTCCTCGGCCACCGTGTTGCCGGACAGTTTCAAGGAGGAAACCGACGACCTCGCGAAGCTTGATGCAGCCAAGTTCAAAGAAGAGTATTTTGACGATCAGGTCGATGCTCACGAGGATGCCGTGGACCTCTTCAAACGTTATGCCGAGGGTGGCGACAATCCCGATTTGAAGGCCTGGGCAGGCAGGACGCTCCCGGCGCTGGAGCATCACTACAAGATGGCGCAGGATCTCGAAAAGAATTGATGGGCCATCGAGCCGCCTCGGTATCAGGCGGTGAGGCAAATTGAACCCGCGCGATAATTTGCGCGGGTTTTGCTTATGAGGTGACGTCACGCGATTGGAGGAGCCCATATGCTGGGGACGAACCGGAATGCCGGACGGGCGGGACACCGTGAGCCAACCGGGCGGGCCGTCTAGCCCAAGCGCTCCTTGATCCACCCGCACAGGAAATCTCTGGCTTTCGCCGCAAGCCGCGTGGGCAGCCGCTCGAAACCATGGGGGGCTTCCGGGACGACGAGCAGGTCTGCATGACCCGTTTGGCGCTGCCAGACGTCGTGGATCCTGCGGCTGTCGTCCAGGATGGGGTCCAGCGCGCCGGCTATGAAGAGGGCAGGCGGCATGCCGGTCAAGTCGGCGAAGATCGGCGATACCTCGGGAGTTGTCGCGCGTGAACGCATGGTCAGCCGTTCAAGATTGTGGACGGCGGATGCAGGGTCGATGATCAGGCTGCGTCGGGCATTCACAAGGCTCCGTGACCCGCTCATGTCGAAGGCACCGCAAAACGAAACGAAGCCCGCGACGTTATCCAAAGGCTGCCTTTTCGCGACCTGGAGCAGGGCGCATGCGGCAAGGTGGGCTCCGGAAGACTCGCCCTCGACAACCAGCCGGTCGGTTCCGAATTCCGGAAGACGATCGAGTGCCCATTTGGTCAGAGCAACGGCATCACGGATCGTGCGCTCGAGATCGTCGTCCACGGCCAAATGGAAATCGCCGCTGGCAATGGCGACATTGCCGGATCTTGCGATCTCTGCATTCCAGCCATCGTCCAGCTGCGAATTGCCAAGTATCCAAGCTCCGCCGTGAAAGTGCAGGTAGAGGGCCGCCACCGGTCCCTGTGGTCGAAGAAGACGGATGGGTATTTCACGATCGTCCGCTCGCAACTTGACGATGTCGATAGTGACATCGCGCTGCCGCGGCTTGGGCAGCAAGATACCGGCAAGCTTCACGACGCCGTTGATTATCCTTGCATTCAGCCGCCTGCCGGTATGATAGCGCGGCAGGTGAGCGAGAACATGGTTGAGGCGACGCGCTCTTCGCACGTCGAGATCCTCGAAAACGGAAAACGGGTCTATTTCCATGTTACAGCCGAGTGGCGAGATGTCCGGCCGAAGGCCGGAGATTCAAATGTTCTTCTCGCGAACCGACGTGAATGCGTCGGTTCTGCTGACTTCGATATCAGGATGCGCTTCCGGATGCTGGAAAGCCCCGGATGGGCTTACAGCCCCTGGACGGCATCCGAGCTCGATAAAACGGCCGGCGCCGGAAACGAGGATGAGTTGATGCCAAGCTGCTCCTCCGCCTGGCGCCTGTGGTCGCCATCCCGGCCCTCCGGCCGGCCATCGCTTTCCCATATCTGATAGGCCCGTAGGCGGACTGCATCGTCTTGTCCTTGCATTCGATACTTCCTCTGTTCTCAATTTCGCGATCATTGGCTTAAATTCATCGATAGGCGTCATTGCTGATTTTGCCGGGCTTGGCCGAGTCGAGGACATAAGGCCGACCTTCGGGAACCGTGATCGCTTGAAAGTTTGCCGCCAGTTCGTGCAGGGGCTGCCGCATATGTTGCCCTTTCATCGGACGTCAACGTCCGCTGATCACCAGGTCTGGTTTCAGTTTGGCGAGGAGGCTGACCGATCTGTTCCGCCTCGTCCCAGTCCGGCGTAAGATAACGGGGCGGGCCGTGCATTTCGGGCTGCTGGGTGAGAGCCTCGTAGATGGATTCCTGGCCACTGAAGCAGGCCCAGGCGATATTCCTGGTTCGTCTTCCGGGCGCATGTTCACCAACCTTTCGAACTCGATAACGCGGCTGGCGGGACGAAGATCGAACGGGTTTCGGAACTGGCTGACATGGTTTACCTCTCGTTTGGAGAGCGCCCAACCAGGCGAGCGGTCCGGAGTTCCATGCGCATTGCCAATGAATGGACGCAGAAAGTATTTTGGAGGTCCTTGCGTTAATTTCACCTGAGCGTGAACCTCCGGCACCTCGCAAAGTTAGCGGCGCGGGGTTGCTGAGTTTTCAGACGGGAATGCAAGTGAACCAGGAAAGCCATATCAGCCTCTTTGCGGGCAAACGGGTCCTCGTCGTAGAGGACGAATATTTTCTGGCCGATGAGGTTCGCAGGAAGCTCAGTCAGCTTCAGGCCCTTGTCGTAGGGCCGGCGTCAAGCGTGGAAGCAGCCTTGGCTCTGATCGAGCAGGAGGAAATCGATGCCGCCATCCTGGATGTTCATCTTGGCGATGAATTCGTATTTCCCGTAGCCGAAAAACTCGACGAACTCGATATCCCGTTCGTCTTCGCCACCAGTTACGATCCCGCCTTCATACCGAAGGAATTTTCCGGTTTTACTCTGTGTGAAAAGCCGACAGAGCTTGAGAAGATAGCAAAGGCCCTCTTCGCGTCAGGTCCATCGAGCGGGATGCATTAGATCAGTCGTGCTAACCCAACTCGCGTGCAAGCTGCTGACGACCGCGGTTGACGCGGCTTTTCACAGTGCCGACAGGGCAGTCGCATTGGCTGGCAGCAATTTCGTAGCTGACGCCCTGGATGAAGATGAGGTCGATGGCAATCCGGTACCTTTCGGGCAGGCGCCCTATAGCGTCTTCGAGCTCATGCCCACGCACGACCCAGTCCTGAGTTGGGGGAACCGACGGCCGTTCAGCGACATTGGCTTCTATGCCGACTCGCTCCCGTTTGGCGAGGCCGAATTTGGTGCAGAAGCTGTTCCGCATGATGGTGAACAACCAGGATTTGAGGCGTGTGCCCTCTTCAAACTTTTCAAGATTGGACAGGGCCTTGAGGCATGTTTCCTGTACGAGGTCGTCGATATCGTTGGGGGAAGCATGGAAACGCCTTGCAAACTTTCTCAAGGCCGGCATGAGCTCGACGAGTTCGGCTTCTATGCGCCTTTGTCTTTGGATCGGGCTCATGCACTCTTCCTCCTCGTCTAGGACGCAACTATCGACGTGCTAACCAACCCGGTCGCCTATTGTTCCTTACCGTCTAGGTTGTCTGTTAAGCTGGACCACATTCCGTCTATTTTCGCGGCGCATATATCCGGTCGAGAACTTGAGCAGCGTCCGCGAAGTTCCTGCAGTCGTGGTCGAAACCCGGGTCTTCCGCGAGCCGGCGTACCCATGCGATGGCTGAGCGGCCGCCCCAGTCGTCCGGGGGATCGACGAGCCGTTCGCTGGAGGTGCCGGCAAATCGATCAGCGGCGAAGTCGTAGAAAGAGCCGCCGACATTACGCATGGACGCGCCGCCCTTTGTGCCGAAGAAACTCGCTGCGATGATGGCATCGCATCCCGCCTGCAGTCGCCATGAGCAAGCGACACGCACGATCGTTCCGGTTTTCAGCCCCAACGTCGCAAGGCCATAGTCCTCGACATCGGCTGATGCGGGATCGAGCGCTTGCCCACTGGAGATGATATGGCTGGATACGCCTTCCACCTCCGGAAAATCCAACGCCCAGAGGGCAAGATCAATCAGGTGGATGCCGAGATCCATCATGCATCCGCCGCCGGAAAGCGCCTTGTCGTAGAACCATGGCTTGTCTGGGCCATACGCGTTGTGAAAGGTGAGGTCGGCGGCAAAGACATCGCCGAGTTCTCCTTCCCGGACAAGTTCCCGGATGCGGCGCATGGCTTGCGTATGGCGATAGGAGAGATCGACGCCGAGCAGGCGGTCGGCGGCCTTTGCCGCGTCGATGACGGCGCGTACCTCGTGGCCCGTCCGTCCCAGGGGCTTCTGGCAGAACACCGCCATGCCTGCATCCAGCGCTCGGATGGACTGTTCGGCATGCTGAGCGCTCGGTGTTGCAACGACCACGCCGTCGATATCTTCCGCCAGCAGAGCGTCCAGATTCTCGACAATCTTTGCTCCGGGAGCGAGGTCGGCCGCTTCCCGCGCGACGTTTTCGGAGGAGTCGGCTATGGCGACGACCTGCGCCGCGCCGCTGTTCAAGATCGCCTGCATCCGATGGCGGCCGATCCAGCCGACCCCCAGGAATCCCAGCCGCACGGGCCGGGCTTGGCCGGCCAATTCTTCTTGCTTGACCATTTCGTTCATCGATAGATCACCAGCGCTTTCAGGAAATTTCCGGGGCGATCGCGAGTATCGTCGAGTGCCTGGCCGAGCTTTTCGAGCGGGTAGTGGTCGCTATAGAGCGAGGAGGGGTCGAGGCGCCCCTGCACAACGGCTTCGATCGCGTCCCTGATGCCCTGGATATAAACGGCCGGATCGCGTTCATGGGCATTGATCACGTCGAGTCCACGCCAGTTCCAGAGCTGCAGGTTCACCTGCCGCGGACCGTCCTGGTGATACCCGGCGATGATCAGCCGGCCGCGTTCCATTGTCAGTTCCGCTGCGAGATCGAGCGGCCACTGCTTGCCGACAGCCTCGATGACGCGGTCGCAGAAGCGCCCGTCCGTCAGATGCCGGACCTCTTCGATGATCCGCCAGTGGTCGTCCATGGCGATTGTCTCGGCGGCGCCCATCTTCCTTGCGACGTCGAGCGAATGCGCGCGACGGGAGATGGCGATCACCCGCGCGCCTGCTCCTGAAGCAAGCTGGGTCAGGAGGGCGCCGAGGAAACCGATGCCGACGATCGCGACCGTCTGGCCGGGCCGGATATCTGCCCGGCGGAAGATATTCATGGCGCAGCCAAGCGGTTCGCCCGGGAAGGGGAGGCCATCGAGCAAGGCTGGCAGGGGCACGACCATATCCGCGTCGGCGATGTCATGGGTGGCATAGGCATGGTGGCTGAGTGCGGCGATCCGATCGCCGACCGCGACATTCGTCACATCCTCGCCGATCGCCTCGACGCGCCCCCATCCCTCGTGCCCCAGGCCGCCGGGCTCCGTCGGAAAAATCATCCAGTCCGGGCCGGCCCAGGGGGTGAGGTTGGAGGCGCAGACCCCGCAGCCCTCCAGTCGCACCCGCACCTGTTTTGGTCCCGGTTCCGCAATCGGAATGTCTTTCAATTCGATCTTGCCGGGGCCGGTGATGACGGCGGCGCGCATCGTGGTCACTACGTTCTTGGAGATGACGTTCATTTGGCTGCCTTCTGCTGGACGTGGTCGAAAGGTCGGGCCGCACCCAACTGAAAACGTCCGCAAGAGTTCCGGAAGAAGTCAAAGAAGATGATGGTGAAGATGAAGAACGGCTCAGCTAGGTTGCTGGCGTTCGATCTCTTCCATCACCACTTCCGGCGGCACGTCCTTCTTCATTTCGTCGATCTCATGCGGCGCGACCTCAGTTTCGACGCCGAGCTTTTCAGCAATCGCCGCCACCATGGCGACGAGCCTAGTGGTTTCGTGCTCGTTGAGCAGCGAAATCTGCAGGCTGAGGTCAGCGCGCTTGTCGTCTTCGGCAGCCATGCGGTTCTGGCTGATCAGAACGAAGGTCGAGATAAAGATCGCTTCGACCGACGCTGCCATGGCGAGGATGACAAGCGAGGGATCAAACGGCGGGAAGATCGGCAACCATCCCAGATTGACGACGATCCAGAGGCTGAAAGCCGCCGCATGGATATAGACAAAGACCATGCTGCCGGCAAAATTTGTCATGACCTGGGCGAGCCGCTCCTGGCGCGACAAGGCCTTCTCATCCTCGGCCCTGCGGCGGATCAATGCACTTATGTTTCGATCGAGGACGACGGATATATGGTTTTCTTCCGACGGACGGTGCTGGACATCGGCTTCATCGGTGCGGTCGTGGAGCAAGTTTTCATCCTTCTGCAAGAAGGCGCCTAACCCGTCCGGTTGCCGCCGGTTCCAGGCCGTCGCAGAAATGGGATGATGTCATTGATGAAGTCATTGATGACAAAGATGACGTAGAAGAAGGAACTTTTGCACCCGAGCCATGTTGGGCGGCCCATTGAAATCCCAATCGCGATTGAAAGGGGCCCTCATGGCGAAGATCCTGGTGACTGGTGGATGCGGCTTTATCGGCCGCCACGTAACGGAAGAGCTTCTCGAAAACGATTATGAGGTACGTATCCTCGACGCCCTGATCGACCAGGTGCATGGCGACGCGGAGGTCGCCGTTCCGGAGGATGCGGAAGTCATTCGTGGCGATGTCCGGGACAAGGTGGTCGTCGAGAAGGCCTTCGATGGGGTGGACGGTGTCATCCATCTGGCTGCCGAAGTCGGCGTCGGCCAGTCCATGTATGAGATAGCGCGTTATGTGGGCGGCAACGATCTCGGCACCGCGGTTCTCCTGGAGGCGATGATCGGTCGTCCGGTCAGGCGGATCGTCGTCGCATCCTCGATGAGCGTCTATGGCGAAGGGCGATATCAAACACCCGACGGCAACCAGCTTGGCGTGGTCCGCCGCAGGCCGGAGCGGATCAAGATCGGTCAATGGGATCCCCTTTCCTCCGATGGCCAGCTCCTGACACCGGTCGCGACCGACGAGGAGAAGCCGGTCGATCTTGCCTCGATCTACGCGCTGACGAAATATGCTCAGGAAAAACAGGTGCTGATTTTCGGCGAAGCCTATGGGGTCGACGCCGTCGCGTTGCGGCTTTTCAACGTCTTCGGGGCGGGGCAGGCACTTTCCAATCCTTATACGGGCGTCCTTGCCAACTTCGCCTCGCGGCTCGCCAACAACCAGCCACCGATGATCTTCGAAGACGGCCGACAGCGCCGCGATTTCGTGCATGTGCGCGATGTCGCCCGCGCTTTCCGGCTGGCCCTGGAAAAGTCGAACGCCGCCGGCCATGTCATCAATATCGGAAGCGGCGAGGCCTATACGATCGAGGAGGTGGCCATCCTTCTTGCCGAAGCCATGGATGTGTCGGAGATTGCTCCCGACATCATGAACAAGGCCCGTTCCGGCGATATCCGCAATTGCTTTGCCGACATTTCCAAGGCGCGCGAACTACTTGGGTTCGAGCCGCAATTCGGGCTGGAGAATTCGCTCGCCCCGTTTGCGGAATGGGTGCGGAATTCCGGCGCGATCGACCGTGGAGCAGAGATGAAGCGCCAGCTCGAAGAGCGGGGGCTGGTATCATGAATATATCGATTCCCGCCGTGAATGTGTCGCAGGCCCGCAAGACTTTCGGTTTCGTCGAATGGTTTCGGCCCGGTGAATTCGAGCGGACCGAGCGCGTGCTTCCCGACATACTGGCAAGCGGCGCCAGCCACCTGCGCACCCACCTTTCCTGGGCCGAATATCTGGCGCCGGGTGGAGAGGAATGGTTCGACTGGCTGATCCCGCAACTCGGCCGTCAGATCGATCTTCTGCCGTGCATCCATTACACCCCGCCCTCCATGTCGCGTACCGGACGGTCGTCGGGTGCGCCGCATGAGCTGAAGTCCTACGCTGACTTCGTCGACCATGTCTTGACCCGTTACGGCAAACACTTCCGCCATATCGAATTGTGGAACGAGCCGAACAACCTTCTGGACTGGGACTGGCGCGAGGACGGTGACTTCCAGCTGTTTTGCGAGATGGTGGGCGGCGCGGCTTACTGGGCGAAACATCGCGGATGGAAGCCGGTGCTCGGCGGCCCGTGCCCCTTTGATCCCTATTGGCTGAACCTGATGGGTGAACGCGGTGTCCTGGGCGTCGTCGATGCCGTCGGCTTCCACGGCTTTCCTGGAACGTGGGACAGCGAGGAGGGTACCTGGGGCGGTTGGGACATGCATCTCGGCGAGATGCGGAAGATTCTCGATCGCTACAACCGTCACGCCGAAGTCTGGATCACGGAAACCGGTTATTCCACCTGGCGCAATGACGAGATGGAGCAGGCGCGCCGTTTCGTGAAGGCGCTGAACGTGCCGGCCGACCGGATGTACTGGTATTCCTGGGCCGATGTCGCGCCGGACGTTCCTGTTCAGGAAGGGCTATGGTTCGACCCCCGTCACTATCATTGTGGCGTCGTCACCTATGACAGCCAACCGAAACTGCTTGCGCGTCTTCTGACGGAGGGCGGCGTATCGCGGGTCGAGGACGTGACGCGGCTCGCCACGCCGAACGTCGCGAGCGGCGCCTTGCCAATCGTCATTACCGGCGGCAGCGGGTTCATCGGGTCAAATCTTGCCGACAGCTTCCTCAGCGATGGCGAGGATGTCGTAGTGCTCGACAATCTCGGGCGCCCAGGCGTCGACCAGAACCTTGCATGGCTGATGGATCGACACGGCAAGCGGGTTCATCCGGCGCTCGCGGACGTGCGCGATTTGCGCGGCATAGAGGCGGCCTTCGCCGATGCCAAGGCTGTCTTCCACTTTGCCGCCCAGACGGCGGTGACGACGAGCCTCGTGCATCCGGTCGATGATTTCGAGGCGAATGCCCGTGGCACGATCAACGTCCTCGAGGCGGTTCGGAAGGCGGGCAGACAAGCGCCGGTGATCTTTGCCAGCACCAACAAGGTCTATGGTGCGCTCGATGACCTGAAGATGCTCGAAACCGAAGACCGATATGTGCCGGCACATTCAGACATACGGCTGAACGGCATCGGCGAGGATCGGCCGCTCGACTTCTGCACGCCCTATGGCTGCTCGAAAGGCGTCGCGGACCAGTATGTTCTCGACTATGCGAAATCCTACGACATTCCGACGGCCGTATTGCGGATGAGCTGCATTTACGGTCCCCGCCAGTTCGGCACCGAAGATCAGGGCTGGGTCGCGCATTTCCTGATCCGCGCACTCGGCGGCGAGCCGATTTCGATCTATGGCGACGGCAAGCAGGTCCGCGACATCCTGCATGTCGAGGACGCGGTGGGCGCATATCGAACGGTCCTTGCCAATATCGACAAGGTAAAAGGTGCAGTTTTCAATCTCGGCGGCGGACCGCAGAACGCCGTCAGCATCCGTGCCGTTCTTCGTGAGATAGAGGCGATTACCGAGCGCTCCATCGATACCCGCTTCGGGGACTGGCGTGCGGGCGATCAATTCTACTTCGTCGCGGATACCCGAAGACTGGAGCGCGAACTGGGCTGGCAGGCGCGCGTTCGGTGGGCGAGCGGCATCCTACATCTGGCGGAATGGCTGGCCGAACATCGTTTTCCCGGTGAAGCGCTGCTCCGGAAGCGGCGGAAGGTGCCGGCATGACGGGGCGATCGAACAAAGCCGCTCGCCGCCGTATCCTGATGTCGGTCGATGCCGTCGGCGGGGTCTGGCGATACGCACTTGATCTCGCAGTCGGGCTGAAGCCCCTCGGGCTCGAAACCATATTCGCCGTGTTCGGCCCGCGCCCCTCCGCAGAACAGGTGCGGGAAGCGGAAGCCATCGGCAAATTGATCTATTGCGATGCGCCGCTCGACTGGATGGCGGAAACTGAAGCCGACGTGAAGGCCGTGCCCGGCACGATTGCGGAGCTCGCCGTCAGAGAGAGGGCAGATCTCGTGCATCTAAACCTGCCGTCTCAGGCAGCCGCGGTGGATGTCGGCGTTCCGGTTGTGGTCGTCTCACATTCCTGCGTCTCCACGTGGTTTCACGCGGTTAGAGGTTCAAGCGTACCGGAAGCTTGGCAATGGCAGGAGCGGCTCAACCGGCAAGGTTTCGATCAGGCAGATGCGGTTCTTGCCCCGAGCCGCAGTCATGCAGCCCTGCTTGGATGCGTTTATGGGACCATCGACGGTCTGCAGGTTATTCATAACGCGAGCCGCGTATCCCCAGCTGGCGGGCCGAAAGATGATTTCGTCTTTGCCGCCGGTCGCTGGTGGGATGACGGCAAGAACGGTGCCGTGCTCGATGCGGCAGCGCCGGAGATCTCGTGGCCTGTTGTGATGGCCGGCTCGAACCGGGGACCGACCGGGCAGTACGTGCCGATCGAAAAGGCCCGGAACCGAGGCGAACTTTCCCATGCCGAAACGATGCAGCTGATGGGAAAGGCGGCGATCGTCGTATCGCCGTCGCTGTATGAGCCGTTTGGGCTCGCCGTGCTCGAAGCCGCGCGTTGCGGCAGCGCGCTGGTGGTTGCCGATATCCCGACCTATCGCGAATTGTGGGATGGCGCCGCTCTCTTTGCGGATCCCCACGATCCGCGGGCGTTCGCGGCAGCAGTCAACCGCCTGGTCAGGGACCCTTCCTTGCGGACGATATGCGCGAACCGAGCCCGTATTCGTTCGCTCGATTTCACGGCCGAAGCGCAGGCGAATGCGGTGGCACGCCTCTACACCCAGATCCTTTCGACAAAATCAGCCCTTACCGCGGCGGAGTAAGCATGAAATTCATCTTCTACACCCATTCGCTAATTTCCGACTGGAACCATGGCAACGCCCATTTCCTGCGCGGCGTCATGCGTGACCTCGTTCGCCGCGGGCATCAGGCTTTGGCACTGGAGCCAAACGATTCCTGGAGCCGGGCGAACCTGATTGCGGAGCAGGGACCGGTCGCGATCGAAAGGTTCCGTGAGACATTTCCGGATCTGGGCTTTCAGATTTATGGGGCGGACTTCAACCATGAAGCGGCGATCGACGATGCTGACGTCGTTATCGTGCACGAGTGGACCGAGCCCGCCCTGGTGGAGCGGATCGGGCAAGCGCGCCGTGATGGCGGCCGCTTCACGCTTCTCTTTCACGACACCCATCATCGTGCCGTTTCGGCAGAAGGCGACATCGCCGGGCTGCGGCTGGATAATTATGACGGCGTGTTGGCATTCGGAGAGACGCTACGGCAGCGATATCTGAAAACCGGCTGGGGCAAGAGGGTCTATACCTGGCACGAGGCGGCTGATGATACGTTGTTCCGTCCGAGACCGGAGATCGCCAGGACCGGAGACCTGATCTGGATCGGCAATTGGGGCGACGACGAACGCTCCGCTGAGATCCTGGAATTCCTTGTGAGGCCGGTGAAAGTGCTCGGGCTCGATGCAGCCGTGCGCGGCGTGCGGTATCCGGAGCACGCCCTGGAGGCGCTTTCGGAGGCTGGCATCGAATATGGGGGCTGGATCGCCAACGCCGAGGCGCCGCTCGCCTTTGCCCGTCATCGTGTCACGGTTCACATTCCTCGCCGGCCCTATGTGGAAAATCTGCCCGGCATTCCGACCATCCGGGTGTTCGAGGCGCTTGCCTGCGGCATCCCGTTGATCTCGGCGCCCTGGAACGACGCCGAAAACCTGTTCCGACCCGGTCATGACTATCTGGTCGCGCATGACGGAGAGGAAATGGCAAGACAGCTGAGCGAAGTCCTTTCCGATGCAGACCTGTCGGACGCGCTGGTCGCATCGGGTCTCGAAACCATCCGATCCCGCCACACATGCCGCCACCGCGTCGACGAACTGCTTTCCGTCCTCGCCGAATGCGGCACGCGGCGTGTGGTCGAAAAACTTGCAGCAAAAGAGGCCGCCGAATGAAGATCGCCTTTTACGGATCGAGCATCGTCTCGGCTTACTGGAACGGCGCCGCCACCTACTACCGGGGCCTTCTACGGGCGCTGGCTCAGAAGGGTTATGACATCATCTTCTATGAGCCGGATGTCTATGACCGCCAGAAGAACCGGGACATCGATCCGCCCGAATGGTGCGGAGTGGTCGTTTATGACGGGACCGTCGAAGCACTGAAGACGGTAACTGCCGAAGCTGCACGGGCTGACATCGTCGTGAAGGCGAGCGGCGTCGGGTTCGAGGACGACCTGCTGCTGCAGGAAGTGCTTCGCAATGCGCCCCCCCGGGCGCTGAAGATATTCTGGGACGTGGATGCGCCGGCGACCCTTGCCGAGCTTCGGGGGGACCCCGATCATGTCCTCCGCAAGGCGCTCGGGGAGCTTGATCTCGTCCTGACCTACGGGGGAGGCGATCCGGTCGTAGATGCCTATCGGAGCCTAGGCGCTGCGAATTGTGTTCCCGTTTACAACGCGCTCGACCCGGTCACGCATCATCCGGTGCCGCATGACGCACGCTTCAGCGCCGATCTCGGCTTCCTGGGCAATCGCCTGCCGGACCGGGAAGCGCGCGTCGAGCATTTCTTCCTCGAACCCGCGGCGCGTCTGCCGCGTCAGACGTTCCTGCTGGGCGGATCCGGCTGGGGTGACAAATCCATGTCTGAAAATGTCAATTTCATCGGGCACGTCTCGACCCGCGATCACAATGCCTTCAACGTCACCCCTAAGGCGGTGCTCAACATCTCCCGCGCCAGCATGGCAGAGAACGGATTTTCTCCTGCAACCCGCGTATTCGAGGCCGCCGGCGCCGGTGCCTGCCTGATCACCGATTACTGGGAGGGTATCGAACTCTTCCTCAAACCGGAAGAGGAGGTGCTTGTCGCCCGGGATGGCCAGGATGTCGCCGATATCCTGGCCGGGCTCGACCGCGAACGGGCAAAGGCTATCGGCGAGAGGGCGCTTACCCGCGTCCTTTCCGAACACACCTATGTTCACCGGGCCGAGGCGGTGGACCTGCTGTTCCGAAGCCATGCAGGCGCGGCTCGGGAGGCGGCGGAATGAAGAAACCTCTCGATATCGTTGTTCTCGGACTGACACTTTCGTCCTCCTGGGGAAACGGCCACGCGACGACCTTTCGTGCGCTGATCCGCGGCCTGAAAGCGGAAGGTCATCGCGTTCTTTTCCTGGAACGGGACGTGCCGTGGTATGCCGAGCATCGCGATCTGCCGGAACCGGATTTCTGCGAACTCCTCTACTATTCCGACATCTGCGAGATGCTTGAGGTTTACGCGGGCCGACTTATGAAAGCCGACGTAGTCATAGTCGGATCGTATGTGCCCGACGGTGTGGTGTTGATCGATCGCCTGGAGGCGCTCGACCTCAAGAGACTATGTTTCTACGACATCGACACGCCTGTGACGCTGGCAAAGCTCGATCGAGGCGACGAGGAATACCTGGCGAAGCGTCAGGTCGCGTTGTTCGACATCTATTTTTCTTTTTCCGGCGGACAGGTGCTGACCCGGCTGGAAGAGCAATACGGGGCCAAGAAGGCGCTTCCGCTCTATTGCTCCGTCGATGCCGAGCGCTATCAGCACACGGGAGAGACTTTTCGCTGGGACCTCGGTTATCTCGGCACGTTCAGCCCCGACCGTCAGCCGACTGTCGAAAAGCTGCTGATTGAGCCGGCCCGGCGCCTTCCGCATCTTCGTTTCGTGGTCGCAGGTCCGCAATATCCCGCGGATATCGATTGGCCGAAGAATGTCGAGCGGATAAACCATCTGCCGCCGGCGGATCATTCAAGCTTCTACAGCCGTCAGCGGTTCACGCTGAACGTCACCCGCGCCGACATGATCGCCGCCGGCTGGTCCCCGAGCGTCCGGCTGTTCGAAGCGGCCTCCTGCGGCACGCCTATCATCAGCGACTACTGGCGCGGCCTCGACGAACTGCTGCTGGACCAGCACGCCGTCCTGATTGCCACGAAGACGGAGGATGTCCTCAAGGCGCTGACCGGGATCGACGAAAGACAGCGCCGCTCGCTTGCGGCCAGGGCAAAGGCGATCGTCCTTGAGGGCCATACCGGGCTGGCGCGCGCTCGCGGGCTCATCGCCGACCTCAGCCAGCTTCCGGAACGACAGATCCATCCGCAATCCATGCTTCAGCCAGTCTCAGCCTAAGGAGAGGTGTAATGCTGCAAAGAACCCGAAACGGAAAAGGAAAGACTGTTCTTGTCGCTGGAGGTGCCGGCTTCGTCGGTTCGCATCTCTGCGATGCGCTGCTTGCCCGCGGTGATCGGGTCATCTGCGTGGACAGCTATCTCACCGGCTCGGAGGACAATGTCAGGCCGCTCCTCAACCATCCGGGTTTTCGATTGATCGAGATGGATATCTGCGATCTGGAAGCCATCGATGTGCCGGTTAGCCAGGTCTACAATCTGGCTTGCGCCGCTTCTCCACCGCAATATCAGGCGGACCCTGTGCATACAATGATGACGTGCGTAGCCGGCACCGGCAACCTTCTGGCGATTGCAGAACAGAATGACGCCTCGTTCCTCCAGGCATCGACCAGCGAGGTCTACGGCGACCCGGTCGAACACCCGCAACGGGAGGATTATCGCGGCAATGTCAACTGCATCGGCCCGCGCGCCTGCTACGACGAGGGTAAGCGGGCGGCGGAAGCGCTCTGCTTCGACATGCTGCGTGCGGGAAGGGTCGATGCGCGCGTGGCTCGCATCTTCAATACTTACGGGCCGCGGATGCAGCCGAACGATGGTCGGATCATTTCCAATCTTCTCGTGCAGGCGATTTCCGGCGAGCCGCTGACGATCTATGGCACCGGCGAACAGACGCGCTCGTTCTGTTTCGTGAGCGATCTGGTGGCGGGATTGATGGCGCTGATGGATGTCGATCCCAATCCGGAAGGGCCGGTCAATCTCGGCAATCCCGGCGAATTCACGATCAATGAACTTGCGGCGATGGTGCTGGATATGGTTCCGACGACGTCCCGGATCGTTCACCGGCCGTTGCCGCAGGACGACCCGCAGCGCCGCCGCCCGGATATTTCCAAAGCACGCGAGCTGCTGGGCTGGCAGCCCCAAATTCCGCTTTCGGAAGGGCTGAAGCACACCGCCGGCTGGTTTATCGCGACGCTCGGCGAGCCGGCCGCCGATCTCTCCTCCACCAAGGCGCGTGGCAGGGCCGCGCCTTCTGAAGTCCATGCGGGAGTGTAGGTATGGATGCAAGACACGGCGGAGAGGAAGAGCTGCAAAGGAAGATCACCAGACTCGGCCCCTGGTTCCACAACCTTGAAATCAGGGGCGTCCAGACGGCTCCAGACCATTTTCTCGGTGACTACCCCCGTTTCAAGTGGGACGGGTTCAAACACGTCATTCCGGCGGATCTGCAGGGATGCAGCGTGCTTGACGTCGGCTGCAATGCCGGCTTTTACGCTCTCGAAATGAAGCGCCGGAATGCCGGGCGGGTTGTCGGTCTCGATCCCGACGCACGCTATCTGCGGCAGGCGCGGTTTGCCGCGGCGGAAACCGGGCTCGATGTGGAGTTCAGGCAGATGTCCGTCTATGACGTGGGCAGGCTGGGCGAGAAATTCGATCTCGTCATCTTCATGGGCGTGCTCTATCACCTTCGTCACCCGCTGCTGGCGCTCGATCTGCTTTACGAGCATGTTGTTGGCGACCGGATGTTGTTTCAGTGCCTGCAGCGCGGCGACGAGCGGATTCCCGATCTCAAGGAAGACTACGGTTTTTCGGAATGGTCGGTGTTCGACCGTCCGGATTACCCGAAACTCTTCTTCGTCGAGGAGCGATATGCCGCAGATCCGACGAATTGGTTCATTCCCAACAAGCCGGCTGTCCAGGCCATGCTGCGCAGTTCAGGCTTCGCCATCGAAGCCAATCCGGAACGCGAGGTCTATCTCTGCCGCAAGGGCGAGCGGCATTATGCGGTCGAGGCACCACCGAGCATAGGTTAACCTGTCTGGTCGCTCGCATGAGGCGAGGCACGCATCCCATAAGCATCGGCCGCCAACCGCTCGCGGCCGATCAGATGGCCTCGCCCGCCGGTGCCCATTGGCCCAGGAAAGAAATCGCGGTCGGATTCACGCAAGCGATTGCGCAATAAAAGTTGGAACTAACAACGCCAGTCCATGTTCGAAGCCTCAACTACGAGGATTCTACATGAGCGTTGCTCCTTTCCGCTGCCCCGCCATCGGCCAGTCGCGCTCGCGGTCATCGTCGTTGCCACCTGTACATCTCCTTCCTTCGCCCATAGGCAAACCCAACGCGGGGGTTTTGGACAAGCTGCAGACGTTCGAAATGCACAAGATCCACATCACCAAGCCGGTTGCGGCTGGTTGAACGGTCGAAGCCCGGGCATCCCGGGGTTCCTTTTTTCCCCTGTACTGAGGCCCGGATTGCCTCATCAGGCTACGCGAGGACTATCCATGAAGGCGCTTACCTGGCACGGCAAACACGACATCCGCTGCGAAAGCGTTCCCGACCCGGAAATCCACGACGGACGCGACGCGATCATCAGGGTGACGGCCTGCGCGATCTGCGGTTCGGACCTGCATCTCTATGACGGCGTCATGCCCGAGATGCATAGCGGCGACATCATGGGCCACGAAACCATGGGCGAGGTCGTCGAGGTCGGCAAGGAGAATACGAAACTGAAGGTCGGCGACCGCGTCGTCGTTCCCTTCACCATCTCCTGTGGCGAGTGTTTCTTCTGCCAGCGCGGCTTCTACTCCGGCTGCGAACGCTCGAACCCGGATCGTTCCAAGGTGACCAAGCTCTGGGGCAATTCCCCCGCCGGCCTGTTCGGTTATTCGCATCTTCTCGGCGGCTATAGCGGCGGTCAGGCGGAATATCTGCGCGTGCCCTACGCCGATGTCGGCCCCATCAAGGTGCCGGATGGCCTGACCGACGAGCAGGTGCTCTTCCTCTCCGACATCTTCCCGACCGGCTATATGGCGGCCGATTTCTGCAACATCGAGCCGGGTGATACGATCGCCATCTGGGGCTGCGGCCCCGTCGGCCAGATGGCCATCAAGTCCGCCTTCATCCTCGGTGCCGAGAGGGTGATCGCCATCGACACGGTGCCGGAACGGTTGGCGCTGGCTGCGGCCTCCGGAGCGGTCACGCTCGATTTCCGGGACGAGGATATCTACGAAAAGATCATGGACCTGACGAACGGCCGCGGCGCAGATGCCTGCATCGATGCCGTGGGCACTGAGGCCGATGCCTCGGCGAGCTGGGATTCCCGCCTCGACCGCATCAAGGTCGCGACCTTCATGGGCACCGACCGTCCCCACGTGCTGCGCCAAGCCATCCATTGCTGCCGCAACTTCGGCACCGTGTCGATCGTCGGCGTCTATGGCGGCTTCCTCGACAAGATCCCGATGGGCTCCGCCATCAATCGCGGCCTCACCTTCAAGATGGCCCAGACACCGGTGCAGCGCTATCTGCCGCTCCTTATGGAGCGCATCCAGAACGGCGAGATCGATCCGTCCTTCATCATCACCCACCGGGCGACCCTCGAAGAGGGGCCGGACCTCTACAAGACATTCCGTGACAAACAGGACGGCTGCATCAAAGTCGTTTTGAAGCCGTAAAGGAGAAATCCCATGAATCCCGTTCAAACAGGCAAGGGCCTTGCCGTCGTCACCGGCGCCTCGACCGGCATCGGTTATGAACTCGCCAAATGCGCGGCCGAGGACGGTTATGATCTCGCCATCGCCGCCGATGAGCCCCGCATTCAGGAAGCGGCCCTGAAACTTAAGGAATTCGGCGTGAGGGTGGAGGCCATGCAGGTGGACCTCTCGACACCGGACGGCTTGCGCCGGTTTGCATCGGGAATCGCCGCGCTCGACCGCCCGGTCGAGCTTCTGCTCGCCAATGCCGGCAGAGGGCTCGGCGACGGCTTCCTCGACCAGGATATCGGCGAGGCCCAACGCGTCGTCGATACGAACATCAGCGGCACGATCGCGCTCGTGCATGAGATCGGCAACCGCATGCGGATGCGCGGCGAAGGGCGGATACTCTTCACCGGATCGATCGCCGGCTTCATGCCCGGCACGTTCCAGGCGGTCTATAACGGCACCAAGGCCTTCATCAATTCCTTCTCCTTTGCGCTGCGCGAAGAGCTGAAGGACACGGGCATCACCGTGACCTGCCTGATGCCGGGTGCCACTGACACCGACTTCTTCGAGCGCGCCGACATGCTGGACACCTCGGTCGGCCAGGGCAAGAAGGACGATCCCGCCTTCGTCGCCAGGATCGGCTATGATGCGATGATGAACGGCGAAGGGGACGTCGTTTCCGGCTGGAAGAACAAGCTCATGTCCGCCGCCGCCAATGTCACTCCGGCGGAAACTCTCGCCAGGCAGCACCGCAAGATGGCGGAACCGGGCTCGGCGGAACATTGATGGCGCGCTTCCACGAAAAGGGCGGAATGCCAGGCAGATGCCGTCCAGGGTGAGCAGGCGTTTTCGTGGGTTGGCATGCGGGGTATAGGAATTTGGCGGCATCTGTGCGTCGACGTTCAACTGATGTTCATCGAGGATACACCGTGGCGGGTTCCCTGGATGGAGCGGGGGTTCTGCCGCAGATCGTCGAAGTCGCAGCACGTCATCCCGGCGAGGCACGAGGCCAGGGTTTAGCTTCTTCACGGCGATAGATGATCGTCTCTGCGGCCAGTTTATCGTGCGCTCGACCAATCGCAGGAATCGTCTCGGGTTCCGCTGCATCACGAGAGTGCGTTTGAGATTAGATGCGATTGCGCATCACCGTCTTGCTTCCTTGACGACTTGCTTTCCCCTATAATCCCTGCCGGGCACACAGGAGTTCTGTCATGAGCGAAGACGCCTTCAACATGTCGATTCGCAAGTTCCTGAAGGAAGTCGGCGTCACCTCGCAGCGCAAGATCGAGGAGACAGTGCGCGAAGGGAAGACCGACGGCAAGAAGCTGAAGGTCCGCGTGACGCTGACGGCGGAAGGCACCGGCCTCAACCACGTGGTGGATGGCGAAATTGAACTTCCATAAAAACCGCTTGGGCTGAGTGCCCTCGAATACCCGCGATTTTTGCAAGTTTCTGTGGTTTCAGGCCCCCGCAACCAAACATCACAAGCCCGCCTCGAGCGGGCGTTTTGTTGCGTAACGGCTCCAGGATTTAACCGCAGGCGCCTGCAAGCAGGCACAGCCGACGTGACGCGACAGAAAACAACAAATCCCTGACCACACAACCACAGCCCCAAATGCCTCCAAAAGGCTCCTCAAGGGCTTTTTGTGTTTCGGCGCCCGCTTGAAATCCATCGCAGCGCCTCATCGGGTATAGCCCTCACATCCGGCGGCGATGTCAGCAGCGGAGCATGGGCAGGTGTGAGAAGAAACTGGCCGATCGGTCAGTACAAGATGTTCCCATGATAGGCGGATTAACCCCCGTCTTTCAGGGAGAAGGCCAGCACGTAGTCGCCGATGTCGGTCGAATTTGCAGCTCCGCCAACCGAAACCAGAACATATTGCCGGCCTGTTTTCGGTGAGATGTAGGTCATTGGCGTCGCGCTCGAGCCGACCGGGAGAGGATATTTCCAAAGCTCGTTGCCGTTCTCGGCGTCATAGGCGCGGATGTAATAGTCCTGGAAGCCGGCAAAGAAGACGACGCCGCCAGCGGTCGCCGACGTGCCGGCATAGGTCGGCAGGCCCATTGCCATAGGCATGTTCATCTTCATCTTGAGCGGTCCGAGCTGTTCGGCAGTGCCGGCCGGCACCTGCCATGCGATCTTGCGCGTGTTCAGATCCACTGCGGTCACCGTGCCCCATGGCGGTTGCGTGCAGGGAATGCGCAATCGTGATGTCCACTTCTCGGTCGTCATGCCATAAGGCGTGCCCCGCTGCGGCGCGGAGGGCCCATGCGCGGTCGTGACGAGGGCGAAATCGACATATTCGTCGCGCGGAACGAGCGCGAAGATACTGGGGACGCGAATATCGTTCATGAAGACGCGGTTGTTGGCCGGGTCTACCGAGAGGCTTCCCCAGTTGAGACCGCCGAGGTTTCCCGGCTGCTGAAGTGCCGGTTGTGTGCCGATCGGTGTGAAATCGCCGTCGTAGCGCAGCTTTCGAAAGGCGATGCGGCAGGCGAGCTGATCGAACATCGTCAGGCCCCAAGCCCTCTGCTCCGTCACCTGTTCGGCACCGATTGTCGGCATGCCGACCGAATAAGGCTGCGTCGGAGACAGTTTCTCCTCCGGCGCACCCCCTTTCTGCGGCACGGGCTTTTCCTGAACGTCGGCAAGGGGGGCGCCGGTCTGCCGACTGAGCAGGAAAAGCTGCCCGCGTTTGGTGGTCAGCAGCACGGCGGGTACGGTGGCGCCGTTGCCATCGGGCAGGTCGATCAGCATCGGCTGGGCGGGGAGATCATAGTCCCAGATATCGTGATGCACGGTCTGGAATTTCCACCTCTCCCGGCCTGTCGTCACATCGAGCGCCACCAGTGTCGCGTTGTAATGATCGGCGAAAGCCGGCCGATTGGCGCCGTAATAATCCGGCGTGGTATTGCCAAGCGGGGCATAGATGAGGCCGAGCTTGTCGTCGAAGGCGGCTGTCGTCCACATGTTGGGCGTGGCGCGCGTATAGGTTTCACCCTCCAGTGGAAGCTTGGTGATCGCAGGATTGCCGAGATCCCATGCCCATTCGAGCTCGCCGGTGACCACATTGAATGCGCGGATGACGCCTGAGGGCTCGCCGACCTCCTGATTGTCGGTGACCCAGCCTCCAATGACGATGAGGTTGCGGGCGATCAGTGGCGCCGATGTCTGGAAGTAATAGCCCTTCTTGACTTCGCCCATGCCCTGGGAAAGCTGTACGGCGCCATTATCGCCGAAGGCCGTGCACGGCGCGCCGGTCTTGCTGTCGATCGCCAGAAGCCGGGCGTCGATCGTCGTCTGTATCAGGCGTTCGTTGCAAAGGCCGTCGGGCGAACGGTTCGCTTCCGGCATCTTGTAGTAGCCGAGGCCGCGACAGCGCTGCCAGTAGGGCGCCGACGCCTTGGGATCGAAGGTCCAGCGGGGTTTTCCCGTATCCGTATCGAGGGCCGCGATCACATTCGTCGGTGTGCACGTGTAGACGGTATCGCCGATCTGCAAGGGCGTATTCTGGTCAACGCCGTCGCCTCTTCCGGTGCGGTATGACCAGGCAAGCTCAAGCTGGGCAACGTTGCTGCGGTTGATCTGGTCGAACGGGGAATAGCGATCTCCCGCTGTGCTGCGGCCATAGGATGTCCAGTCGGAGGGGGAGTTGTCGCCTTTGGCCGCCTTATAGGCAGGAATGTCGGCGGAGGGGCGGATCACCTCGTGCGGCGTGAACGCAAGGCTGAAGCCCGCAGCAAACAGAATGGCGGCAAGCGCGGCGCCGCCATAGAAGAGCTTTCGGTTGGCGGCCGGTAAACGCGCTGGTGCAAAAAGAAATGCAAATCCCGCCAGAGCGATAGGCGACATCAAGCGTGCGAAGAGCGCCCAGAAATTGGTGCCAGACTCCCACAATGCCCAGGGAAGAGTGAAAACGGCGACAAGCAGGATAATGAGCGCGCCGAGCGGCTTTCGGAGCCATAGCAGAACTGCCGCAACGAGGTAGGCAAGTCCTGTGATTGCGTAATAGGGCGACCCGCCGAGGCTGATCAACAACGCGCCGCCTCCTATCAAGCCCAATCCGATAAGGGCGAGAGCGATACAGTATAGAGCGGCCAGATATTTCATCGTCTTCTCATCCAATTCGCTACCCGATCGCCCTCATTCGCCTCCGACCATCAAACGGCGCCTTGGGCAGCACAGGGCCATTGGAGCGATGGTCAGCTATTCGTCCCGAAGAGGGGCAGTCCCCTCAAATTTTTCCTGATGTAGCTGTGGTCACTGACACGTGTCCCCGAGCCGGCGATGATGCTTGTGATTACGTCAAAACTTCCGAAAGGGGCGCAGATGGTTCTCGGCGAAAAACTTGATCTGGCGAAGGGGCGGCCGACGGGATTCGATTACATGCGACTGCTGCTGGCCTTTTCGGTGCTTTGGATACATACGGCTCGCGTTACCTATGGCGATGATCTGTTTTTGTGGGAAACGCCCCTGCGTCCCTTTATCAAGTCGGTGCTACCCATGTTCTTTGCCCTGAGCGGGTTCCTGGTTGCCGGCAGCCTGGCGCGGTCGAAGACGTTGATCTCTTTTCTTGGCAATCGATTTATCCGGATTTACCCCGCTCTCGCGGTGGAAGTGTTGCTGGCTGCTTTTATACTTGGAGCGATCTATACCGAGTATGACCTCAGTAACTACTTCAGCGACCCCCAGTTTTTTGCATATCTCCTGAACGTCACCGGGCACATTCACTTCAATCTTCCGGGAGTGTTCCTGAACAACCCTGATGCCGCCATGGTGAATGGGCAGCTCTGGACGGTGCCTTTCGAACTTGAATGTTATGTCGCGATCGCCTTGCTTTTCCTGCTTGGCGTAGTCAAACGGCGCGCAATTGCGCTCGTGGCAACGACGGCGTTGATCGTGGGCTTTGGGCTTGCGAGATATTGGAAGCACGAGAGCAACTGGGCATCCATGCCGACGACCGCATCGGGGAATCTGCTGATCGGCGCCTTCCTCGTAGGCGTGACCATCTATCTCTACAAGGACAAGATTCTGTGGGATGTCCGCATCTTCATCGCTGCTGTTGCCGTCATATTGTGGGCTTACTGGTTCAGCCCATTTGGGGACTTCGTTGCCATTCCGGCTATTGGCTATGTAACCGTCTTTCTCGGGCTCACCTCGCCCCGCAAACTCGGAGTGCTTCAGGGAGCCGACTATTCCTATGGCGTATTCCTCTACGGCTATCCCATCCAGCAGGCCTTCGTCGCACTCGGACCGTGGGCGCATAACTGGTGGCTGAATGGGATCGTCTGCAGCATGATTGTCACTTGTTTTGCCGCCCTCTCGTGGCGCTTTATCGAAAAGCCTGCGCTGGGGTTGAGGAAACAGGTGACCTGGCTTGAGAACCTGTACCTGCAGCGCGGTTCAAGACGGGAGTTGGCCGGAGCGGTTTTGAAATAGGCTTCCGGTTTCACATCCGATAGCCCGGGAAACCGAAGCCGGCCAGCGAAGAGATCATCACGCTTGCCGTCGCCAAGCTCTGACGGCGCCTAAAGCTCAATACTGATGCTAGGCTCATGCCATCGCATGATGCCTCAAGCAGGCAATACCGTGCGGAGCGGAGCCTCGTTTAGATTTGCCCTAAACTTCGAGCGGCACGGGGGAAAATCCGATTGAGCGTATTGGCGGCTTCCAGGTTCGGTCACGATGGCGATCCAAGGGAGGCAGGGGCGTAGCCATTTTCATGCTTTTTCTGCGGATGTCGCTGCGCGGAACCAGGCATGTTCTGCTGGACTGTTTCGATTTCGTCCCCCGAGATATTCCTCCAATATTTCCAGCCCTCGCCTTGAATAAGCCCTTGATCGGACAAGTCCTTCCAGCTTGTGTAAGTGCCTGTATCGTCACAGACGAAGTCACCCATCCCCTTGTCGGCGGAGTAAACGGTGTATTCTTCCGTATGCTGAGAAAGGTGCTCGGCATCGGCAACTTTGTGCACGAAGGTCGATAGGAATTTGAAGTGAAGAAGGGCGCCGGATACGCAAAGCGCGCCGCGCATGTCGCCCAAATTCAGGCAGAGCGGCCAGACCTGGTGCGATGATTTGAGAAACAGCCGTTCACCTGTCACATATATAAGAGGGAGCTTGTTGAGCGCCGGCCCGTCCCAGAGCCTATCGCGAAAATAAATGCGTCCGCGAACGCCGCCTTTGATCCATGTCGTCCTGTTGCGGTCGTCGAAATGTGCGACATAGCCGGATCGGTCGAAAAGATTGCAGACCTCCAGCGGGTTGCGACCGGGTTCGCATATGTTTTCCAGGACCGGACGCTGACTGTACATGTCGATCATGACCGAGCGGAGGGAATGGCCGCCGGTAGATTCGATATAGGCTGTCAATTGATTGATTGGGCGGGAGTCGCAATGCGGATAGACCAGAAACTCGTCTGCATCGACATAAAGGACCCATTTCTCCTGACAGTGCCGGTTGATGACTTCATTGATCCAGTCGTTCCCGAACCTTGCCGCCTTGTAGGAACCGTGAGCCGAGAGCAGCGAGACATCGTCGAAGCTGGCCAGCAATTCTGCCGTTCCGTCCGTCGAGCCGTTGTCGATGCAGATGAAGTGCTCGAAACCGAGGTCGCGATAATATTGCAGGAAGAATGCCAGGCGGTGGCCCTCGTCACGGATGACGCAGATGACGACGTGGCGCGCCTGCTTGAGGGCGCTGCGCAGCAGGTCGTAGCGGACCTGCCGAGCCTTTAGCGACCGGCGCAGGCGCGCTTTTGCGTAATGCGAGATACTAGCGACGGAAGCCCGATAACTCATTTTCCATCCTGAGTTCTATATACGGATCTTTTTTCGGGTCGGACCAATATGCGTCATCATACAGCATAATCGCCAACCAGCAGGCTCTGGACCCTCGGGTGAGGCCCATTCCTCTCGATCGCGTGTTCGAGGCGTGCCCGCATCGACCGATATTTATAGAGCATCTTCCGATCGAGGCTTATTCCGCGATAGAGGGCGCTGTAAATCGGATGCGCCTTGCGCAGATCGACGTAGACTTGGCTTTCCCGATCAGTCCATGGAAAGAAGGTTCCATGCCATGGCTTGGGATGCGCCATATAGTGGACGATCGCCAGTGACGACATGTTCACCAGATGCAGAAACTGCTTGGGAAAGTTCCAACGGTTGGACACGAGGATGAGCGATGATCCGCAGACATAGTTCAATGCACCCTGATCATGTTTACCCTCGCAAGCCTCGGGATTTCTGGCAAAAAGCTCAAGCGCCTCCTGCCCGATCCAGCCGTTGCGATGGAATTTCAGAACCCCTGCGTTGAAGTAATGGTTGTCTTTTCCGGTGTTGAGGAAGTCCTGGATTGCCGTGTAGTCGCGGGCCGCGAAAAACCGGCCCTCAGGCACAGTGGCGTTTTCGAGTTTACCGAGATCGCTGACGATCTGGGTATCGCCATCGAGATAGATGATCTGGCTGTAATGGGCGGGCAGGATCTCGCAGAGGACCAGCTTGGCCATTGTGCTGACGCTGATGCGCCCCTGAAAATGCGAGCTGTCGAGTTTGCCGAGGGAGTCCTGCAGTGCGTCGGTCGCATCGATCAATTCGACTCCGCTCGCGGCGAGCAAGGCTCTCAACTCATTGAAATTATCGAGACGTTCAGACATGAGCACGCAAACATCGGTTGCGGGGCTTGCGGATTTGCGAGCCTGAAGCGCGGAAAGGATAGTTGGAAATGAATATTCCACATCCGTGACGTACACAACGCACTGATTGTTCATGTCATCACCCTTGCGGTTGTCTTCAAAGCGAGTGAATGGCTGCTCTCCTCGGGGTTGAGGGAACAGTTGTTGCTTGACCCGGCAGACCTGTCGTATGACAGTCCAGTCCTGTATACATTTCGGATCGCAGGACCACTCGTTTGTTGAAACAGCGTCCCGCCTCCAGTTGTGTGTTCCATTGTTGAGACGCTCGTCATGGAGAATGCCGTGCCTGTCACAGGACTGTGCTTCGACATCTTGAACCGCGGCAGGATGATTGGTGCCGGAATCCTTGTCGAAATGCAGAGGGAAGGGAGATCGTCATGCTGATCACCACCCTGGTGGCGGCCGTGATTTCGATAGCCGCCGGCGCTTCGATCCGCGCCTGGGCCTTTGCGATTTTCGCAATTCTTGTGGCAATCGGCGTCGGCTGCGTAGCTTTCGCCGACGGCTCTTCGCTGATCGCGGCAATCTTTTCCGGCCTCGCTTTCCTCGTGCTCATGGAGATCGCCTACCTCGCCGGCGTCTTCCTCTCGGGATTTGCGCGGCGTAGCGCCAGGCTGCGGCAAAGCAATTCCGCCGCCGAAAGCATCGCACCCACCAGCGAGCGCCAGCAGGGCTGACGCCGAAATAGGACCCGCCTCCCGCCCTTCCGAGGATGGGAGTGCGGAACCGCGTTCCTCCCACCTTGCAACACCGGCATTTCCTGACGGATGCGGCGCGCGCGGCCTTTGGCCTTGAACGGAATTCGCCACTGACGTCATCACGCTGCAAACATCGGCGCTCTCCTCAGAGATGCCGATGCCTCCGGTGGATGCCGATCTGAGACGGGTCGGGTCGCTCGATGCTGCGAGACATAGGGAGGGGCCAGGCAACCGGCAGCCAAACCCGCTGTGGTGCTGAACAGCAGTCCGAGATCGGTGCCGCTTCCTGAAATCGCCGCAGAGGCTATCTGTGCGATCGATGCCATGATGGCAGCATTTCCGATCGCATGCGTCTCCCGATCGCCCGAGACGTGCCGACCGGAGGCTCTGATAAGGCTGTACAGGAAGGCAACGAAGAGAAGCGTGCCGGTCAATCCTACGTTGGACAGCAATGCGGCGATGAAACTCGAAGCTCGAACCGTTCCGAGCCCAGCACCGAAGGTCGCGGTGTCGACGAATGCGATCAGTGCCAGCGTATTCCAGGCGGTGCGCTCTTCGCCGGATTGCGATTGAAGTTTGTCCGACACCGTGGTGTTAACGAGGCTGGCGATGGAGTGCCACGCATCAGGGGCAAGGCTGAGAGCGACGATGGCACAAGGGACCAAGAAGAGGGTTATTGCCAGGAAAGTTAGGTGCGAGTTCTTAGCCGATCCTGCGATCATACGTTTGAAGCAGAACAGCACGAGCATGCAGACAACGAAGAGCCCAGCGATATAGGCAGTTGTCGACGTGCAGAGCAGGATCGTCGGGCCGATGAAAAGCGTTGCCATGCCGGCCATGCGGCTTCGGACACGCTCCAGCCAGAGCAGAAGAGTGAACGAAAAATAGGCCAATGCGACCGTCCCATATATGCTTGCTTCGGGAAAGGCGCCGACAATGCGTTTGAAACCGCTGATCGTCTCGGCCGTATGCATCGTATAATTCGCGTTTCTAATGACATCGAGCAGGTAGGACTGGCCGGTCAAGAATGTTCCGATATCAAGCAACGCCAGAGCAAAACATGCGATTGACGCGACGATCAACTGCTGTGCGATGAAACGCTGATATCCGAGCCTCGCAAGGCCCGAGACCACGGCAAAGCAGGCGAGGTCGCCGAGCAGATAGACAGATTGGCTAAGGTTGGATGAAC
Organism: Rhizobium lentis; assembly: GCF_017352135.1. Taxonomy (NCBI): domain Bacteria; kingdom Pseudomonadati; phylum Pseudomonadota; class Alphaproteobacteria; order Hyphomicrobiales; family Rhizobiaceae; genus Rhizobium; species Rhizobium lentis. The sequence continues at coordinate 957,238 of NZ_CP071454.1, read as the reverse complement.
CTGGGGACAGGGGAGCGGCGACAGTCGACATCATGCCCGTCGCATCTCTCGCAGAGGAGTAGACGAGGGTCGCGCCCGCAAAAATGCGCGGCAGGAAAAAGGACGACACTACGGAAAACAGGACATAGGCGGCAAACCAGAAGCCGGGACCCGGATAGGCGATGCTCGCCAGCGCCGCTTGCGTCTGGACTGGGCGCACCAGGGTGGCGGCGACGATAAACAGCAACAAGAGATGGCTTGGCTGGATACTGCTGCCGCCGAGCGCGGGCAATTGGAGAGCCGCCGCGGCTCCCAGCAGCGTTAAGAGGCAAAGGGTCGTAACTGCGAAACGAGCGCCGTTGACCATGGCGAGCAGGCCAAGCAGGAGAATGATGAAACCGAGCGGCTCTATCGACATGCGTCCAATCCTGACCCGGTCAAACAGCTGGAATAGCGATTTGGCCGAATGCAGGCCCCCACAAGCCGGTATGATGGGCGAGGCGAGAGTCGCCCGCTGTCGTCGCTGATCATTGTCGCCTCCTAATTCGATCCCGTCTGGGATATCCAGCCGCGGCTCGCTCGATCATCCCCGGCGATATCAGACGAAGGGACTGTAGAGCTCTGCGTCTGGAGTGCCGGCTGCAGAGGCGAAGTCGGCGCTTGAAGATTGGTGTCCAAGCCAACCTCGACGAGATCATGCGGCAGCAATGCGGTTTGCTCGTCTGCTACGATGTTGCTGTAGGTTCCGTCGTTATTGCGGCGCATAATCCTGTAGTTCTTCTGCGCTCTGCCAACACCCGGCGCCTCCATGTTCATCTGAGCAAGCTGAGCGTCGTAGCCGGCCTGTTCGCCCAAAAGCTGCGCCACCTGGATATCGATAGCGGCCCTGCCGATCGCGAGGTTGACTTGATTCAGCAGCTCCTGGTTTTCGCTGTTCTGCCTATTGACGATATTGATCTTGGAACGGTTGGCTTCACTGAGGCCCTGGCGAGCCGTAGTCAGGGCAACTTCGAGATCGATCAGGGTACCTTGTGCATCCGCAACCCAGCGGTCGACAGAGACCTGGCGGGAATTGCTGACCAACCCCTTGCTCACCAGACTGTTGACGTTGTCCAATTCCTTCTGGGCAAGGTCGATCTGCCGCTTTTGCGAGCTGATCTTGGCCTCGAGCGACTCGACCTGCTGGCCATAGAGGCGGGTGAGGTCATTCGCCGCTGCAATCTGGCTGTCGATATCGACGCGACGCAGCCGCATCAGGTTCAATTCCTGTGCCTTCAGCTTGTCGACATCGGGCGTTCCCACGAGTTCGGTGGGGATCTCGAAGCTCTGCTCGCCGGCGATCTCCGCGCGCAGCCGCGCCTGCCGCATCAGGAGATCGCGCCGGTTGAGGACGGCGGTTCGGTATGCCCCGGCTGCCTGAATCCGATCGCGTTCGAAGTAGGTGTTGTCCTCGCGCTCCCGGAGAAAGCCCCCAGCGATGCTGATGGCCTTCATAACAGTCATCCGCGGTTCAAAAGGATAGCGCCCCGGGGTTTGAACGGTGCCGGTCACAAAGACCGGCGCATGCTCTGCAATCTCTAGGGCGATGTATGGCTTGCCAGGAAGTTCCGCCTTTTCAGCGAGCGCGCTGGCGATGGCGTCGGCGAGTTCTTCGGTTGTCTTTCCTGACGCCTGTACATGGCCAGCGATCGGGATCGACAAGTCGCCAGTATCGTCGATGGTGTAGACGCCATCGAGAGCTTCCCAGCTGGCGTAGCGGGAATCGGTCGAGCGCCATTCGACAACGCGCAGTCTTACCTTGTCTTCCGGCACGAGGGTGAATGTTTGCGCGCGGGCGACGCTGCAGCCGGTCAGACAGCAGAAAACCAGCAAGGCGAGGGCCGCGGAGATAAAACGATCGGGCAAGACTGTGGACTGCATTGATCTATCTCCGTTTCGGTGTGGTCGGCGGCGGCGCCGTTGCGCGGGACGGCGGATTGCCGAATTCGAGAATGCGGGACGGTGCGGCGCTGCCGGCAAGAAGATCGGCGAGCGCCAGCAAATTGCCTTTCAAACGGCCCCATCGGTCGACCAAGCGATGGTTGAACAACATGCCCGATGCGTTCGCCAGGATGTTGCGGCCAATCTGGGCTATCGCTCGGCTCTTCGACATCGTGCCCTTCCGGATCAGGTAGGCAGGATTTGCAACCTGGGAGTAACCAAGTCTTTGGCCGGGCTGTCGCCCGGATCTGACGCCGAGATGCACCCCACGGGCCCCTTCAACGCGCACGCATCTGCCGTAGTGGGCGATGGACCTGCTAAAATCCACATCCTCAAGCCAGCCATAGAGCGGCAGTTGCTCGTCGAAGGTCACTGCGTGTTGGAGAACGGGGGCTAGGCGAACCGCCATATTGCACCCGTAGGCATTATAGACATCCGCGATCCGCTCGCACCCTTCGCCGGCAGTTTGAAGAACCTCCAGGGCCTTCGACATGTCTAGCCCTCCTACGAGGACGCCATCGGCCAGGACCTCGCCGGTGGCGATCACGACGTCGGGTTTTGCTGAAAAAACGGCGTCCATTCGCGACAGGAAGGTTGTGGCGGGAATGAAGTCGTCGTCCAGGAAGATCAGAACATCCGTATCGGCCGCGGTCGCCCGGATGATGCTGTTGCGCTGGGAAGTGAGGCCACGGCTGCCGACAATGACTTCCACGTCGGCTCGGTCGGCGAGCCCGGCGGCATCGTCAATGCCCGGTACGCAGACGATTAACCGCTGCGGCTGGTCCGGCAAGCGGGCGAGATAGTTGACGGTTTCCAGCAGGATCGAAGGGCGGCCCGCGGATGCAATTCCGATGGCGAGCCGCAATGGCTGGCGCGAGCGTCGCGCCATCGCTTCCGCGTCGCAAGAAACAGAGGCCGGTTCCCTCAGCCCATCCGGTATGGCCGCTTTTGGCGAATGCGCGCTCATGACTGCATGCTCGCCGGAGCGTGGTTGATGACAGCGCCGAGGATCTCCGCGCCGACATTGCGCATCGTCTCGATGACACGGATGGCCTCATCGATCGAGGTGCGTCCGTGCGAGGCGACCACCAGAACTCCGTCAAGCTCCGGCGCGATCGCATTGGCATCCGGCGAAGCGGAGAATGCGGAAATGTCGACGAATATGGCGTCAAACTCCTTTTTCAGCTCGGCGAAGCTCAATTGCGTGCGACGCGAACTCAGGCGAATTGCCGGCGTCACGGTGTCGACCTCACCGAGCGGAAGGAACTTCAGCGTCGAGGAGAGGGACAAGGCCGCTGTCTGAATCAGTTCGCCATTGTCGAGGACGTCCACGAGGCCGCTGGAGCTATGGGGTGCGATCGCCTTGCTGAGCGATGGCTTCTGCGCGGCCGCATCAATCAGAAGGGTCGTCGCTCCGGACACCGACGACAGCACCGCAAGTTCGCTTGCGATGGTCGATGCTCCGCTGCCGGGACTGACGGCGACCACGCCGATGACGACCCGGCGTTTGCGCCGCAGGCCGACCACCGTTGCGCTCAGTTCCATTATGCCTGGAATAACCGGATAATCGGCCGTAGGGCTGCCGGTGCCGGCGGCGAGCAATGGCGTGGGGTGGCCGTTGCGTGTCCTTTTTGATGTCGTCAGCACAGTCACGAAGGGCAGATCACAGGTTTCGGCGATCTGATGCGGGCGGACGAGCCGGCGGTCACTGGCATGTCTTATCATCGCGAGTGCGAAACCCGTGCCAAGGCCAAGGGCCGCCGCAAAGGCAGCGATCAGCGTGCTGCGCGGTCTCGCCTTCGAAAGAGGCAGTGTGGCTCGCGAGACGATCGTGGCATCGGACATCGGATAGGTTATGCGCTGCTTTGCTTCGGTCAGCTGGTTCAAGGTGTTTTCATAAAGAGTGCGGCGGGCATCCGTCGCGCTCTGCAACTCCGCAAGCTTGAACTGGTCGCGCGGATTGCTCGTGAAGCTGGCCAGGGCGCTGGCGGCCTCCGCCAGCCCTCGCTGTTGCTCGGCCATGAATTTCGCCAGCCAGTCGCTATATTGACGGGCGGCGTTGGCCTTCATCGCGATATTCTTCTGGATGTATTGCCTGGCGAGCGTGTCGGCGATGTCGACAGCCTTCTGCGGAGTCGACGCCGCAGCCGATATCTCGACGATCGTCGAGTTTCCGATCCGGCGGATGCCCACCGTGTTCAGCAGTTTGGCCGTTGCCCAGTCACGGAGGCGCTCCTCCTCCGTCTGCGGTTGCGCTTCCCCTGTTCCCTTGCCCGCCGGGTCTTGCGATGGTTTATCCGATTGTGAGGAAAGCCCCATCAGCCAATTCTTCGCTCTGTCCTGCAGCGAAGGTGTCTGATCGACAAACTCCGGATCATGAACGAGGTCGAGCGCCGCCACTGTTCCGCCGACGACATCGGTCGATCTGGCGATTTCCAGCTGTCCTTCGATAAACGCATCCTCGGCGAAAGCCCTCTGTGCTTCAGAGCCGCTCACCTGGGGGAAAATCACGAGCTGTGTGCTGGCAACGAAGGTCGGTTTGGCCGTTAACAGATAAGTTCCGGCGATCGCCAGGAAGGCGATGGTGGTCACGACGATCCAATGCCAGCGCATTCTCAAGAAGAAGAGCATATCCCGCAGGGTCAGCGGCGAATTCCCGCCGGCTGTGGTTGCTGCGGACAGGGGTATGGGAGAGACACCGCTGAAGATTGTGCTGGAGGTCATGTCGTCCTATTCCAAAAATGGGCGAGATCGAGGAGTAACCACCTAGCGGCAGCTTGGCGGGGACGGTGGAGAAACGCACCTTCCGATCTCAGGCATGGTCGGCGCCTCCCCCTGAACGTTCAGTACGAGCCACGTTGCGAAAACAGCGCAGGAATGGTCTTGGCGATGATGATGAAGTCGCGGAGGAGCGACCAGTTGTTGAGATAGTGGACGTCGAGGGAAATCCGGTATTCGTAACTGACGTCGTTGCGCCCACTGGTCTGCCATTGACCGGTCAGTCCGGGACGGGCCGCCATATAGGCCCACATGTGTTCGCCGTAGCGCGGCAATTCCTCTGCTGTGACCGGCCGGGGTCCGACGAGGCTCATTTCGCCACGCACGATATTGATCAGCTGGGGAAGCTCGTCGATGCTCGATCGCCTGAGGATCTCGCCGACGGCGGTGATCCTCGGATCGTCTTTCAACTTGCGCGTCGCTTCCCATTCGCTACGGGCGGCCGGGTTGTTTTGCAGCAATTCCGCAAGCTGAGCGCTCGCATCGATCTTCATCGTTCGAAACTTGAGGCATCCGAACGGCGCTCCGCCATAGCCAATGCGCGTATGGGAATAGAAGACAGGACCGCGGTCGGAGAGTTTCACGATCACCGCGACAATCAGCAGAAGCGGGGAGAGCATGATCAGGGCGGTGATCGCGGTAACAAGGTCTATAACACGCTTCCACGACCTGCCCGCTGCACGGGGCCGGGAGTCGCGTAAATCGCCGCCCTTTGCGGTCCGTCCGACGCGCGACCAGGCCTCAAAACTATGTGCTTCCCATGTCATCGCGGCCTCCAAAACATTGCCGTCAAGAACCGTTCAAAGCTTGCTGCGCCGCACCCTGATTGTCTGTTACCAAGGTCATAATGCTTAATTAATTCTTTATGCTACCAAGCCGAATAAGAGATTTCCAATTACGGCTCTGTGTCATCAATTCTTTTAATTGGCTCTATAACCTGCTCTTAGGTGATAATTCTGGGTCGATCAGATTATAGATTTAATATATGCACTTCGCTTACTGGTGATTTTTAAATCATGTAGTCTTTTTATGGGCATGTATATTTTCTCAACCGATTAATTTTTGATCTTTTGGCGATTTTGATTATGGGTAGAGTTGTAGTTTTGGTTATAAATAGAATATAGACTTATTATTTTTGCCGCATTTTGCTGATGTTATTTGACTAACGTATTAACCCAATATAACTGATGCAGTGCAGCATTGCTGAGGGTCATTCTCGTACTGGAGTGGAGTGCATGGACGGGATCACGCATGCATCAGGTCGCAGGGTCGGTATCGGCAACACCACGATCTCGGCCAACGGCGGCATTCATCTCAACAGCCGCATCGTTGTCGACGACGAATTTCTTTCCTGCCGCTCGAGCGTGCGGCGTTTCCGTCGCGGTGAGGTCATTGCCGGTGCCGGGGTCCTTGTCGATATGTTCGCTCGCGTGCATTCGGGATTGGTCAATGCAAGCACGATGCTGCCCGACGGCAGGGAATTCATCGTCGAAATCATTCCGAAATCTGGTCTGATCGGCGAGCTCGAAGTCTTGCGCAGGCAGACATTGAGCCTCGAATATCGAGCCGCTGCCAACTGCGAGCTGCATTTCTTCGAAGGGCGGCTGCTGCGCGACATGTATGCCAGCGATCCGTGCTTCCGCGAAAAAGTTTTCTCAAGGGCGCTGGCGCGTATTTCGGAGCTCGAACACAGGATCATCTCCAATGCGGCGTCGACCTTGCAGTCAAGACTGGCGAGCACGCTGCTGCGGCTCTCGGCTGTTTACGGAAAGGATGCAGCAAACAGCGGCGACGAAGTGATCATCTCGCAAAATGATCTGGCCGCGACGCTGCCGGCGTCCCGCGAGAAGGTCAATCAATGCCTGCGGCGTCTGCGGGAATGCAAGATCATCGACGGAGGGCAGGGCAAGATCCGAATTCTCAATCGCAAAGCGCTTGAGGCCTGTGCGAATGGCGCATTTTCGGTGAAGTGATGCGCTCGTCGCTTCCCGAGGTCAGCCGATCCGCCGCAAATGTCAACCGCTTTCCCGGCTCCGACATGACAAGGATCGATCGTGTGGTCGTCATCGACGACTACTCGGTGGCCCGGGGCGGGGCGACAGGGCTGGCGGTCCTCTCGGCCAAGCTTTTTCGAGGCCTGGATATCCCCGTGACTTATATTTGCGGGGATGACGCGGCCAATGCGGAGCTTGCTGCTCTCGGCGTCTCCATGGTTGGATTGAACAGCCGCGATCTGCTGAGCGCCGAGCGCGCGAAGGCTTTCGTGACCGGCATTCACAATGGTGCGGCCACCCGAATGGTCGCGAACTGGATTGCCGCAAAAGATACCGTCAATACTGTCTACCATATCCACGGCTGGCATCAGATCCTGTCTCCCGCGCTTTTCCGGGCGCTGGCGCCGGTTGCCAGGCGAAGCGTCGTCCATGCGCACGACTTCTTCACCGCCTGTCCGAACGGCGCTTTTTTCGACTATCAGGCGCAAGAGATCTGCCTTCGGCGCCCGCTCGGCGCGGGCTGCCTTGCGACGGCCTGCGACAAGAGAAGCTATTCGCACAAATTGTGGCGGGTCGCCCGCGGCTCGAACATCCTCCGGCTTTTGAAGGCGCAGACCGATTTCGGCCGGATCATCCTGCTGCATGAGAAGATGGCGAGCTTTCTCGTCGGCGCCGGTTATCGGCCCGAACGGCTGACGACGATCCGCAATCCCGTTGCTCCTTTGTCGTTACAGCGCATCGAGGCGGAGGCGAACGACGAGTTCGTCTTCATCGGGCGGCTCGACGAGGAAAAGGGCGTGGAAGATGCAGTGGCCGCCACACGCAGAGCCGGCGCCAGGCTCTGCGTGATCGGGGACGGGCCGCTGAGGCGGTCGGTTGAAGCTTCCGGCGATCACGTCAGGGCCGTCGGCTGGCAGTCACATGCGGAGATCGGCACCATTATTCGCAAGGCGCGCGCCCTGTTGATGCCCTCGCGTTACCCCGAACCTTTCGGCCTCGTCGCGATCGAAGCGGCCAGGAGCGGTCTGCCCGTCATCATGTCACGCAGCGCCTTTCTTGCCGAGGAAATGGAACGAGCCGGCATGGCGTTTGCCTGCGACACGGGTGACGAAATCGCCTTTGCCGATGCTTTGACGCGCTTCAGCCAGATGCCGGGGCATGAGATCCGCGCCATGAGCGAGCGGGCTTTCCTGATGTCGCCGAATCTCGCTTCGACGCATGAGGAATGGCGCGACGCGCTCCTCGCCGAATATTACAGCCTGCTTTCGACGAATGCGGTTCCCGAGCTGACAGACGGTGTGGCGACACAAGGAGTATTCCGTTGACCTTCAAAGCAACAACCTCTCTTTCCGACGCAAGGGCATTTCTCGGCGATGCGCCTGTCATGGCGAAAAGACGCGTGGCCGAGGCGGGCAGCGTCAAGGAAACCGGGCAATTGCGCGTCGCCATCGTGCATTACTGGCTCGTCTCGATGCGCGGCGGCGAGAAGGTCGTCGAAGAGTTGTGCCGGATGTTTCCGCAGGCCGACATCTTCACCCTCGTCTGCAACCGGGATCGCATCAGCGATTTTCTAAAGACGCGGAACATCCGCACCTCCTTTCTGCAGAAGATTCCCGGCGCACAGCGGCATTACACCAAGATGCTGCCGCTGATGCCTTTTGCGCTCGAGCAATTCGATCTCCAGGACTACGATCTCGTCCTGTCAAGCGAATCCGGGCCTGCCAAGGGCATCATTACCCGCGCCGATGCTCTGCATGTCTGTTACTGCCATTCGCCGATGCGCTACATTTGGGATCAGTTCCACGTGTACCGGCATGGCCAGCCATGGATGGGGCGTGCGTTGATGTCGATCACCGCACCGATGCTGCGCGCCTGGGACGTGACGACATCCTCCCGCGTCGACATGTTCGTCGCCAATTCCGACTATGTCGCAAACCGCATTCGCCGCTTCTACGACCGGGACTCCGTCGTCATCCATCCGCCGGTTGCCACCGACGATTTTTCGGTCGGAAAGGGGAGGGGCGAATTCTATCTCTATGCCGGCCAGCTGACGGCCTACAAGCGGCCGGATATCGCGGTTCGGGCGTGCACCGAGGCAGGCCGGAAATTGGTGGTCATCGGAGAGGGAGAACAATTGCCCTATCTGAAATCGATCGCCGGGCCGACTGTTGAGTTTCTCGGACACCAGCCATTCAATATCCTTCGCGATCACCTGTCGCGATGCCGCGCCCTGCTGTTTCCGGGCATCGAGGATTTCGGCATCTTGCCGGTCGAAGCCATGGCATCGGGGCGGCCGGTCCTTGCTTTCGACGCCGGCGGCGCCCGGGAAACCGTGTCTTCGCCGCAGGTTGGTTTTCGCTTCGCACAGCAGACCGCGGAAGCCTTGCTGGAAACCATGGCGGCGTTCGAACAGGTCGAGGATGATATCGATCCGCATGCGATCCGCGCACATGCGATGAAATTCTCTTCCGCCGTGTTCCGCGATCGTCTGGCGGGCCTCATCGAGCAACAGCTGTCACTCCATGGCGAGCGATCGTTCGGCACTTTCGCGAGGCGGCCGGGCTGAGGGCAGGGAAAGTGGCTTCCGCCTTGCTGATGCAACCGCAACCGTCTCCATCCGCCGACGAGGAATAGAGAGCAGACCATGTCAAGCGTATCCCAGAGGACGGCGACGGCGAGCATCTGGACCATCAGCGGTAAATTCCTCGCCCGGCTCATCGATTTTGTCAGCCTTCTCATCCTGGCAAGACTTTTAAGTCCAGCGGATTTCGGCCTCGTTGCGATCGCGACCTCTGTCCTGGTCATCGTCGAAGCAATCCTGGACCTGCCCTTGACACAGGCGCTGATGCGTCAGCCGTCTCCCTCGGGGGAGATGTTTTCCACGGCCTTCACCCTCAGCCTGCTGAGGGGGCTGGCCATCAGCCTGTTGATGATGATCATGTCCTGGCCGATGGCCGCGATCTATAACGATTCCCGGCTTTTTGCGCTTGTCGCCGTGCTTTCGATCGCGCCGGCCATGCGCAGCATGATCAGTCCGCGCATGGTCCTTTTCATGCAACGTTTCGATTTCAAACGCGAGTTCGCGCTCGACCTCATCACCAAAGGATCGACGCTGCTGTTCGGCACCGGTGTGGCCCTGGCAACGGGCAGCTACTGGGGTTTGGCGATCGGGGCGGTTGCCGGTCCGACCGCGGCGATGATCACCTCCTATATCCTGGCTCCGATGCGGCCGAGGTTCAGCCTGTCCGAGTGGCAGCGGTTCCAGGATATGATCAGCTGGAATACCGTGTCGCAGGTGCTGAGCGCGATCAATTGGCAGCTCGACCGACTGCTTTTGCCGCGTTTTACCGGGCTGCCGACGTTTGGCGCCTTCAGCGTCGCCGACAATATCGCCGGCATCCCGTACCAGACCTTCGTCGGGCCGTTGCTGCGCCCGCTGATGGCGGCGTTCTCCACAGTCGAAGATCGTCGCAACCTGGTGGCCGCCTATCTGAAGGCCACGAGTGCAATCACCTTCGTCGCGGCGCCCGTTCTCATTGCGCTTGCTTTTCTCGCCGAACCGACGGTGCGTATCCTCGTCGGTGAGAAATGGGCAGCCGCTGCACCAATTCTGCAATGGCTGTGTCTGGTCAGCCTGCTCGGTCTTCCGACAAACATCGTGCCGGCATTGGCGATGGTCATGGACAATACCCGTTCCCTCGCCTTGCGGATGTTTGCCGAATTCGCCGTCAGAGTCCCGGTCACCATCCTCGGTATCGCCTATTTCCAGGTGGCGGGTGCGCTCGGCGCGCGCGTTGTCGCGGTTCTCGTCGCTTATGCCGCGTCGCTCGTCATCACACGACGGCTGATCGGGGCGAGTTTTGCCGCGCAGCTGTCTGCCTTTTGCCGGCCTCTGTCCGCGGGTCTGCCGATGATCGCGTTCCTGCTCTGGGTGGAGCCGAAGCTCGCCATCATGCCTGCCGGCTTCAACCTGATCGGCAGCCTGGCGCTTTGCGGCGCGGCGGCCGCGGCAATTTTCTGGGTCTTTGCATTGCTGCTGTGGCAGATTCTGGGAAGGCCCGACGGCATCGAGACCATCGTCGTCCAGAGGCTCATGCCGCGACGAAACAGGCTTCTTATTTCATGAAAAGGACCGGTGCGGTCCAACACTTGGTTCGGTATTTTCGGAGGAGCGCAATGCGTTACGGCATATCTTCTAAGGGCTTGGGTCTGCTTGCCGTGCTCGGTCTGGGGGCGTTGCCTGGCCAGCCCAGCGTCGCCCAGGAGCCGATCAACATCAATGCCTACCGGCTAACGTTCGCGGAGAATTTCGACAGCCTCGACGTTTCGGCCTGGGGAGAGAAAAGGTCCCGCTGGATCGCTCATACACCCTGGAATGGCGACTTCGGTGATGCCCGTTTCACCGATCCGGCACCCGGCTTTCCGTTCACCACCGATCAGGGGATCCTGAAGATCGAAGCGCGCAAGGGGACCGACGGCACCTGGCGCTCGGGTCTGCTATCGTCGGTGAACCCGAAGGGCGAAGGTTTTTCTCAGCAATTCGGCTATTTTGAAGCACGGATGAAGTTGCCGCCAGGCAAAGGCGTGTGGCCGGCATTCTGGCTCATTGGGGTCGACCGATCGAAATATACCGCCGAAATCGACGTCCTGGAATATTATGGGCGCGCGCCCTACGAATTCAGCATGGGCTTCCATATCTGGCGCCAGAGCCAAGGCGGCCAGAACTCCACCGGCGGCTATTGGAACAAGGTCCAGGACGGAATCTTGAACAGCGACTATCATACCTACGGCGTCGATATCCAACCGGACAAGACAAGCTTCTATTTCGACCGCCAGTTTATCTGGAGCTTCGACACGCCGAAAGAGTTCCACATGCCGTTTTATCCGTTGGTCAATCTGGCACTCGGTTCGGGCTGGCCGATCGATGAAACGCCGAACCCGTCCGTTCTGCTTGTCGATTATATCCACGTTTACCAGCGCAAGCCCGCCGAGGCCGCGAACTGACGAACGATTGCTCTATCGTTCTCGCAGGCAGTTGAGGCCGGTCTGCGGATCGAAGAGGTGCATCGCCTCCTCATCGAAGAACAGTGTGAGCTTTTCGCCGTCGCGGACCAGAGTGCGCGGCGGCAGGCAAGCCATCAGCCGCTGATTTCCCGCCAAGGCGGTGACGACGAGCTCCGGGCCGGTGAGTTCCGCAACCTCCAGGGTTGCCTCGATCGACGGTCCGGGACCGCCCGTGCGGAGGGCCTCGGGGCGGATGCCGAAGATGAGGTCGCGGCCGCTGGCAGCCGCCTTATCGAAACGGGCGGGCAGAGGCAGGCTGACATCGGAGCCCAGGAGCGCCAGCCGGCCATCACGCACTGTGACCTTCAGCAGGTTCATCGGCGGTGCGCCGACGAAGGTCGCCACATAGAGCGTTGCCGGATGGTTGTAGATCTCCTCCGGCGTGCCGAGCTGCTCGATGCGGCCGTCGCGCATGACGGCAATGCGGCTTGCAAGCGTCATCGCCTCGATCTGGTCGTGCGTGACGTAGACGACAGTCGTCTTCAGCATCCGATGCAGCCGCTTGAGCTCGGTGCGCATTTCCATGCGCAGCTTGGCGTCGAGGTTGGAAAGCGGCTCGTCGAAGAGGAACACCTCCGGCTTGCGCACCAGCGCGCGGCCAATTGCGACGCGCTGCCGCTGGCCGCCGGAAAGCTGGCTCGGCTTGCGATCGAGCAGATTTTCGATCTGCAGCAGCTTTGCGGCATCGCGCACCGCTTTGTCACGCTCGGGCGTCGGAACTTTGCGCATTTCCAGGCCGAAGCCGATGTTTCTATGCACCGTCAGATTGGGATAGAGCGCATAGGATTGAAAGACCATGGCGATATCGCGATCCTTCGGATGCACGCCGAGCACGGAGCGCCCGCCGATCCTGACGTCACCGCTCGTGGCTTCGGCCAGGCCGGCGATGATGTTCAGGAGTGTTGACTTGCCGCAGCCGGAGGAGCCGAGCAGCACAAGAAATTCGCCGCTTTCCAGGGAAATATTGATGCCTTTGAGCGTCTGGATATCACCGTAAGTCTTGCGGATGTTTTGGATATCGAGCGCGCTCATGACCGGGGCTCCTGAGAAAAGGTCGGGTCGCCATAGCTGCGGGGAAGCGTGGAGATGGCGCGCGAGGCAACCTCCGTTCCCGCACTCAAGCAAGAAATCAAAGGCTCATCCTTTACCAGTGCCGCGAGGAAGGCGGCATTGAAGACATCGCCGGCACCGATCGTATCGACGACCGCGACAACGGGCGCACCCACGGAAACCAACTGGCCGTCGGGCCCAATCGCGATTGCGCCGTCGGGGCCGCGTTTGACGACGACGATCGCGCCTCGTGGCATGTGCGAGCTTATCTCACGGGCCGCTTCGACCGGATCGGCGATGCCGGCAAGCGTCGTGGTCTCGACCTCGTTGAACAGTGCAATTCCGCTGCGAGAAAGCCAGGCGCGCGTTACAGCGCAATTCTCCTCCGTCCAGCCGGCAAGCGGCCAGCCAGTGTCGAGTGCGACGGTGATATCATGGCTCTCGGCCCAGTCGAACAAGGCGTCGTACTGGCGCGTCAGATCGTCGGTCAGGAAACCGCCGCAGAGAAGCGCGCAGCCGCCGCGGAGACTTTCGCCGTCGATGACTGCGAAGGCGTCGGCGAGGCTGAAGCGCGGCAGGTGACCTCGCGTCGTGAAGAAGGTGCGTTCGCCATCCGGATGGGTGATGCCAACGGAAAGGGTCGTCTGCTCGGGACGTACCTGCCACTTCTCGGAACGGTGGCCGAAGGCCTCGGCCAGCCAGCGGCCGAACTGGTCGCTGCCAATATTGGCGGCGATCTCGAATTCGATGCCGAGCGCCTGCCAGGCGAGCGCACTGTTACCGGCCGATCCGCCGACCCTGAGCTCGTCATGATCGACGATGATTTCCGTCCCGGCCTTGGGCCACGGCGCGGCCGGCCCAAGGATCAAGTCGACATTGACGTTGCCGATGACTGCAAGCGGCCGCATTCATTCGCTCCGGGTGATCTTAGAGGATCGAACGGGTGTTCCGGCATTCTCCACGCGAGTTTCGGCAAAGCCGATCATCAGCCGCTGGGCGACCGGCAGCATGGCGAAGATCGCAGCAAGGCCGGTTGCCGGAGCAAAGCCGATCGTCACGGCGCCGGCGACCGGCGCCCGTCCGGATGCGTCGAACAGGATGACGGGCGCGCCGGTCTCGACGGCGGAGATCGCCATGGCCGTGACGAGGGCGGCTGTCTCGTCCAGGCCGCGGAACAGAACGACGCCGATTTCCGGTCCCAGCATCTCCATCGGCCCATGGCGCAGTTGCCCGCCTTCGAGAGAAAAGCAGGGGCGGCGCGACAATTCGGTCAATCCGAGAGCCAGCGCCTCGGCAACACCCTGTAGGCGGCGGCCCGAAGTCACGACCGTCGCGACGTTTTCGAGTGCGGCCAGTGCGGCGGCGATGTCATGGTCTTCGGGCGCTTCAAGGACGGCAAGCGCGGCTGCGGGATCTTCGCCGAGGACGGCAAGGACTGCGAGATGCTGAGCAAAAGTCACCGTCAGGCTGCGGGTGGCGGCAAAGGCAAGCTCGGTGCCGCCGGCACCCACCAGCGACGGGGCGGTTTTTGCCAGGAAGGAGCTGGCTTCGAGCGTCAGGCCGAAAGTTTCCTGCGTGCCGCCGGTCTCGTTGAACCAGCGCACGACTTCCGCGCTTTCGCCCGATTGCGAGGTGACGAAGATCGTCCGGCCGCTGATCGGCAGCGGCTGGCCGAGCTGCTCGGACAGCGGCAGGGCAACGGCATCGATGCCGAGATTGCGGTAGAGCGGCTCGACGGCGCGATTGACGGCATGTGAACCGCCCATGCCGAGCAGGAGCAGCCGGCCGGTCTTCTTCAGTGAAGCGGCGGCTTTTTCCGCCATCCGCCCGGCGGCATGATAGGTGGCGAGCGCATCGCCATGCTGGCGCGCCATCTCGCGATCGATGGCCGCAAGACCGGCCGGCCGGGTTCTATCTGCTGTCATGTTCATCCTTTGACGCCGCCGCTGGTCAGCCCCGAAATGAGGGCGCGTTGCATGACGAGACCGATCAGCACCGGGGGCAGGGCGGCGAGCACGCCTGCCGTAGCGATCAGCCCGTAATCGGAAACGCGGCCGCCGGCGAGATCGGCAATGGCGACGGTCAGCGTCTTGGCGCGCTGGTCCGATGTGAAGAGCAGCGCATAGAAGAATTCATCCCAGGCAAGCAGGAATGCAAAGAGGCTCGACGTCGCGACCACTGGGGCTGCGAGCGGCAATGTGATGATCCTGAGCGTCTGGAACAGGCCGGCGCCGTCGATCATCGCGGCGGACTCGATCTCGCGCGGGATGGAATCGAAGCCGGATTTCATCAGCCAGGTGGTGAAGGGAGCGAGGATGCTGAGATAGACGAGGGCGAGGCCGAAGACGTTGTTCAGCATGCCGAGATGGGAGAGGCCCATATAAAGCGGCACGGCGAGTGCCACCGGCGGCAGCATATAGGTGGCGATCACCATCGACAGCGACCATCCCACCGAAGGCGTGCGCGATACTGCCCAGCCGGCCGGAATGGCGAGTGCGATGGCGGCGATCGTCGCCATGCCCGCCACCTCGATGCTGTTGCGCAGCGACGTGGTGAAGGCGGCGCCGGCGCTGTTTTCGAGCGTCGACAGCAGGAGCTGGTAGCGCGAGACATCCACCGCCTGCGGCCACCAGCGCAGCGGCCTTGCCGCGAGGTCTGCGGCCGGCGAGATGCTCATGATGAAGAGCCACAGGATCGGCGCCAGGATGACAGCGGCAAGCAGGAGCGCTGAGAGGTGAATGAAAGCGGAAAAAAGCGGGCTCCGGCGTTCCATCAGGCAGCACTCCCGGCGGTCTTGCGCACCAGCGCCGCGTAGCCTGCGGCAAGCAGCGTCACCAGTAGCGTGACAATCAAGGCGAGCGATGCGCCGGAGCCTGCCCGTTGGAAGGAAAAGGCTTCCTGGTAAACGAGGATCGACAGCGTGCGCGTGCTGTTAGCCGGGCCGCCGCGGGTCATCACCCAGATAATGTCGAACACCTTGAAGGCCTCGATCGTGCGCAGCACGAGCGCCACCATGAGCGGGCCGGCCAGATAGGGCAGGATGACGAAACGGAAGCGGGCGAGGGGGCCGGCGCCATCGACCAGCGAGGCGGCGGTGATGTCGCGCGGAACGGCCTGGAGTGCAGCGAGCGCAATCAGCGCCACCAGCGGGAAATTCTTCCAGCAGTCGGCGACGATAAGGGCGGCGAGCGCCGTGCCCGGCTCGCCGAGCCAGGAGCGATAGGCGTCGAGAAGTCCTAGCTGCGTCAGCGCGGCGTTCAGCGCGCCGTATTCCGGATTGTAGATCAGCCGCCAGAGCGTGGCATTGACGACGGTGGGCAGCGCCCAGGGCAGGATCATCAGGGCGCGAAGCGCGGTGCGGCCGCGGAATTGCTGGTTCAGCAGGAGGGCGGCCAGCACGCCGATCACCATTTCGGCGGCGACCGAGACGATCGCGAACCATGCGGTGGTGACGAGCGTGCGCTGGAAATTCGAGCCGGAGAGCATCTTCACATAATTGTCGATGCCGACGAAGCTGCCCTCCGTGCCGACGAGCTTGGCATCGGTGAAAGAGAGGCCGACGGTATCCACCAGAGGCCAGCCGATCACCGAGATCATGACCACGAGAAGCGGCAGCATCAAAAGCCACGCGCGGGTTGTCAGCCAAGTGCCCGACATCGAGGCGACCCTTTTCATATAGGATGGGAGGCCGGGCGGCGGCCGACGCCGCCCGGGGTTTTATTCGGATCTCAGAGACCGCTGTTTTCGGCGGCCGACTTCAGCGCATCCTCGGGCGTGGACTGGCCGAGCAGGGATTCCTGGATCGCCTGCTGCAGCGCGGTCGACAACTCCTGATATTTCGGCGTCGTCGGGCGCGGATACATGGCGGCAAGGCCGACCTTGGCGGCGGAGATCAGCTCTTCCTGACCCTTGGTGACGGCCGGATCCTCGTAAGAAGAGGCCCAGATCGGCAGGCTGAGCTTGGCATAGGCGTTCTGTGTGGCCTGCGAGGTCATGAAGGTGATGTACTTCCAGGCCTCGTCGGGATGCTGGCTGGCCGAAGTAATGCCGAGGCCCATCGAGCCATTGACGGCCGAAACCTCGCTCTTGCCGGCAATGCCTGGCGCCGGTACGACGCCGACCTTGCCCGCGACCTTGCTGTCCTTCGGGTCATTGGCCATGTTGTACATGTAGGTCCAGTTCAGCGCGAAGGCGGCATCGCCGTTCTGGAAGACCTTGCGGACGTCCTCTTCCAGGAATTCCTTGGAGTTCGGGTTGGTCAGGCCTGATGTATAGCTGGAAACCATGTACTTCAGCGCGTCGAGGCCGCCGCCGGTCTGGAAGGCAGGCTTGCCGTCCTTCAGGAAGTCGCCGCCATAGGCGCTGACGAGCGTGGTGTAGTCGCAGATCGCGGCTTCGGCCTGCGACCAGCTCCACGCGATCGGCGTGGCGAGCAGGCCCTTGTCCTTGATCGCCTTTGCCTGCTCGGCCAGCTCGTCCCAGGTTTTCGGCGGCGCCTTGATGCCGGCCTTTTCGAGGATTTCCTTGTTGTAAAACAGGTATTTGGTGTCGAGGATCCAAGGCATGCCATAATATTTGCCGTCATATTGCACGGTGGTCCAGGCGCCCGGCAACACGCCCTTCTTCATCTCGTCGGTAATGCGCGAGGAGACGTCGATCAGAACCTTATTGGTGGCGTATTCGGCCGGCCAGATGACGTCGAAGAGGACGACGTCATAACCGCCGCCGGAACCCTGCGCCAGCACCGTCTTGTCGTGCAGGCCTTCATACGGAACGAATTCGAGATTGACCTTGATATCGGGGTTCGCCTTGGCAAAGGCGTCGGTCATGGCGCGCACGTCCGCCTCGCTGTAGGCGGCCTGCGCCATGAAAAGCGCGTTGAGCGTCGTTTCGGCGAAAGCATGCGGGGCAAAGGATGCACCGATCAAAGCCGCACCCAAAAGCGTCTTGTTAAAAGATTTCAGCATTGCAGCCTCCAGTTTTTGAATTTTACGCATGGCCGAGGGCGGTTTTGCCGCCAGCGGTTTTCGAGAAGGCACGCGTGAAAAGAACGTGCCGGTCCTTCATCTCGGAGCGTCGTTGGAGGCCCTGTGCGGCTTCCCTGCGTTCCCCGGAACTCTTCGGTCCCTTATTAAGTCAAATGTCTTGACTTATTACTTCGCCAACATTCTACTGGAGTCAAGAGGCAATTGCACATGAATGACGTCAGGCCGATCCGGGCCAAGAGCGGCACCAACCACGAAGGCACCAGCGCGCATAACAGGCGCGTGATGATCGATGCATTGAGGATCAACGGTGCGCTCTCGCGCGCCGATCTGGCGCGGGCGACGCGGCTGACCAAGCAGACGGTGTCGAACATCATCGAGGAGCTCGCGCGCGATGGTCTCGTCAGTTCGCAGGAGGCGGTGCGCAAGGGCAGGGGCCAACCCTCGACACCCTATGGTCTGGTGCCCGAGGGGGCTTTCGCGATCGGCCTGCAGATCGACCGGCATGTGACGCGGGCGGTCGCCGTCGATCTCGTCGGCAGCGTGCTCGTGCATGCAGAAGCCGGCCTGCCGTCCGGAGGCCCGTCGACGGGAACCAAGGTCATTCTCGATCTCGTCGCCGGCGTGCGTTCCAGACTTGCCGGAATCGTCCAACAGTCGGAGAAACGCCTGGTCGGCCTCGGCGCAGCGATGCCTGGCCCCTTCGGAGTGGACGGCAGCGGCGATGATCCCTGGATGATGGGGGCATGGCAGAAGTTTCCGCTGTTGGAAACGCTGAGCGCCGGCACCGGGCTCGATGTCGGCCTTCAGAACGATGCGGCGGCGGCTGCGACCGCAGAGCGCATGGTGGGGGCCGCCCACGGCCTCGACCATGCCGTCTGCCTCTTCGTCGGCTACGGCATCGGTGCCGGCCTCATCCTGAACGGCGAGCTCTATCGCGGCGCCAACGGCAATGCCGGCGAGATCGGCATGGCGCTGCTCTTTGCCGACGGCAAAACGACACCGCTCGAACACCGCGCCTCGCTCGCCTCGCTCTACCAGCATTTATCGATCGACCCGGCCGATCCCGATCTCCATGCGCGCATCAGCGGCCTCGCCTCCAGCGGCGATGCAAGCATCGAAACTTGGATCGCGGCGGCGGCGGCGGATCTGCGCTGGAGCATCCATCTCATCGAAACGGTCTTCGATCCGCAGACGGTAATCCTTTGCGGTAGCGCGCCGGAAGCTCTGGTGAACAGGCTGATTGCGGCCATCGACCCGCTGCTGCCCTCGATCGCTGAAAGGCCCGGTCGAACACTGCCGCGCCTGCAGCCCGGCATGGCCGATCCCTGGTCGGTGGCACTCGGAGCGGCTGCCGGACCGATCAGCCGGGCATTCGATCCGCGTTTTGCTGCAATTTTGAAGGATTCTCTATGATTTCGAGGCTAAAACCAAGCGTTGCACAGCAGTGCAACGGCAAAAATTCAATTGTTTTTGCAAGTTTCATTGTCGTGCCTCGGGCGAATAAAGGCGGTTTCCGATAAATATAGGTAAATATTACATACCCCTGAAAATTATGGTTATTCGAATATAAATGCATAGAGCTGGCAATATGTTAGGGATTTTTGCAAATATTCTCTAAATACTTCTACTAGTGTTCCGAATAACGATTGCATGTCATTTTTATGACAACTACAATTCGAACATTTCATGTCATGTAATATTCATTGGCAGCGACAATTTGAACCGGCTAAATGGGCGTGCGCTGAAAGTGCGCGTCCCTTTTACGTTCGAGGTTCTCATGCAAGCCAAGCTTCTCGGCGCCGTCGGCGCCCTTCTCGCTACAGCGTTTCTTGCTGGCCCCGCTGCCGCCGCCGAAAAGACCAAGATTGATTTCTGGTTCGGCAATTCCGGTGACATCGCAAAGCGTGTCCAGGAGCAGTGCGATCGCTTCAACCAGTCGCAGGCCGATTACGAAGTCGTCTGCACTAGCCAAGGCAGCTACGACGCTTCCCTGCAGAACACGATTGCGGCCTTCCGTGCCGGCAAGCAGCCGACGATCGCCCAGGTTTCCGACGCCGGCACGCTCGACATCATGCTCTCCGACGCCTACTACCCGGCCAACAAGCTGATGGCCGACATGGGCTACACCGTCGATTGGAACGACTACTTCTCGGGCATCGCAGGCTACTACGCCACGTCGAAGGGCGAGATGTATTCCTTCCCCTTCAACTCCTCGACCGCTCTGCTCTACTGGAACAAGGACGCCTTCGCCAAAATCGGCAAGGATCATGCACCGGCGACCTGGAAGGAAGCGGGCGAAGACTTCAAGGCTCTGAAGGACGCCGGCTATGCATGCCCGCTCGCCTTCGACATCTCCAACAATGAAGTCTGGCAGTACATCGAGCAGTTCGAAGCCGTCAATGGCGAACCGATCGCGACGAAGAAGAACGGCTTTGAGGGGCTCGATGCCGAGCTGGTCTTCAACAAAAACCCGCTTCTCGTCAGCTACATCAAGGACCTCAAGTCCTGGTACGACAACAAGCTCGCCGTCATTAAGAACAAGGCCGTCGGCCAGACTTTCGTCGAAGCCTTCGCTGCCGGCGATTGCCAGGTCATCCTGACCTCGGTCGGCGACCACGGCAATATCGGCCGCACCGCCAAGCAGGGCATGAACTGGGGCGTTGCCATGCTGCCGACCTACGGTGACGCAACCCGTCACAGCTCCTATGTCGGCGGCGCTTCGCTCTGGGTTCTGAAGGGTCATTCCGACGCCGAATACAAGGCTGCAGCCGCCTTCTTCAACTTCATCGCAAAGCCGGAAGAAGCTCTCACCTGGTCGACTGTTACCGGCTATATCCCGGTTCGCAACTCCGGCTTCGAATATCTGAAGAAGCAGGGCTTCTACGACAAGGCTCCTTATGCCGGCCGGGAACTCGCCATCCAGAGCCTGACCGCATCGCCGGCCGGCGACGCTGCTGCCAAGGGGATCCGTCTCGGCGGCCTGCTGCAGGTCCGCACCGAGATCGCCAACGGCCTGCAGGCAATCTTCGTCAACAATGCCGACGTTCAGGCTTCGCTCGACTCGGCTGCCGATCGCGGCAACCAGCTCCTGCGCCGCTTCCAGCAGACCTACAAGAATGTTCAGCTTCCCTGATCGTCCGATATGAGCCGCACCCGGCCTGCCTTGCGCGCGCCGGGTGCGTCTTTGTAAGTTCTTTCTAGTTGTGGATGCGAGCTGCGCCCGCGCCAGAACCAAACTACGGCGAAAACGACCACCCATGGAAAAGCGCGTCACTTTCTCCTCGACGACGATCGGCCTGCTCTTCGCATTCCCGATGCTGTTGCTGATCTTCGTTTTCTTCTATTGGCCGAGCGCACAGGCGCTCTATTGGGCTTTCACGCTCGAGCAGCCATGGGGCGGCGGGAATGCCTGGGTCGGCTTCGACAATTTCAAACTGCTGCTCAGCGATCCGATCTATTGGGAATCGATCACCCGCAGCATGGTTTTCGGCTTCAGCTCGACGATCATTGCCATGGGCCTGGCGCTCATCCTGGCGCTGTTGACGGATCGTGAACTGCGCGGCCACAAGATCTACCGGTCGGTTTTCATCTGGCCTTACGCGATCGCCGCTCCCGCCCTCGGTCTCGCCTTCCGCTTCATTCTGGCGCCGGAGGCCGGCCTTCTGTCGGTCATCAATCACGCCTGGCCCGGCCTCTGGAACCCGGCGCTCGACGGCAAGGATGCGATGATCGCCGTCATCATCGCCTTCTCCTGGAAGTATATCGGCTATAATTTCATCTTCTTCCTTTCCGCCCTCCAGGGTATCCCCCGCTCGCTGATCGAAGCGGCCGCCATGGACGGATCCGGGCCGCTGCGCCGCATGTGGGACCTCCAACTGCCGCTGCTGACGCCGACGTTGTTTTTCCTGCTCGTGATCAACATCACCGAAAGCTTTCAGGATTCCTTCGGGATCGTCGACGTCATGACGCAGGGCGGTCCGGCGCGAGCGACAGAGCTCATGGTCTACAAGATCTATTTCGACGGATTCCGAGGGCTCGATTATTCAGGTGCGGCGGCGCAGTCCATCATCCTGATGCTGCTCGTCGTGCTGCTCACCATCTTCCAGTTCCGCTTCATCGAGCGGCGCGTGCACTACAAGTGAGGTCGCGGATATGATCGAACGCACGCCGATATTCAACTTCATCTGCTATACGCTTCTGGCGCTCGGCATGGTGATCGCGCTTCTGCCTTTCGTCATCGTCATCATCGCATCGACGCTCGATCTGGAAACGGTCAACCGCGTACCGTTGCCGCTGATGCCCGGTTCGCATTTCTGGGAAAATGCAAAGGAAGCCTGGGTTCGCGCCGATCTCGGCAACAAGCTGCTCCACAGCATCATTTTCGCCACGGCGGTCGCTGCCGGCAAGGTCATCCTTTCCGCCATGGCGGCCTTCTCGATCGTCTACTTCCGCTTCCGCGGCCGGCATCTGATTTTCTGGATCATCTTCATCACGCTGATGCTGCCGCTCGAAGTCCGCATCGTGCCGACCTATTCGATTGCGGCCAATGCGCTGGCGCCGTTTCAGGCGATCCTCGATGTCACGGGAATTTCCGCGCTCGTTGCCTGGCTGTCCGGCATTCACATCAAGCTCGAATGGGGTCTGCTGAATTCCTATACTGGCCTCGTAGCGCCCCTCGTCGCCACCGCGACCGGCACTTTCCTCTACCGGCAGTTCTATCTGACGGTTCCCGATGAGCTTGCCGAGGCTTCGAAGATGGACGGATCGGGCCCGGTGCGGTTCTTCTGGGACGTTCTGCTGCCGCTCTCGCGCCCCAATATGATCGCATTGTTCACGATCATGTTCGTCTGGGCCTGGAACCAATATCTCTGGCCGCTTCTGATCACCACCGATCCGAATTTCGGCATCGCGGTGACGCAGCTCAAGAC
The DNA here is from genome assembly GCF_017352135.1 of Rhizobium lentis. Classification (NCBI taxonomy): domain Bacteria; kingdom Pseudomonadati; phylum Pseudomonadota; class Alphaproteobacteria; order Hyphomicrobiales; family Rhizobiaceae; genus Rhizobium; species Rhizobium lentis. Next base: position 934,477 of record NZ_CP071454.1, on the reverse strand, counting down.
CTTGATCCCGTCCGAATTCGGCCTGCCCGACTGGAACGTCGCCATGGCCGGTACGCTGATCATCATGTCGCCGCCGCTGGTGCTCGTCATCCTGATGCAGCGCTGGTTCGTGCGCGGCCTTATCTCCACCGAGAAGTGAAGGAACAGTCCAGTGGCACCGATCTCAATCCGTGATGTGAAAAAGAGCTACGGCAAGCATCCCGTCGTTCACGGCGTCGACCTGGAGATCCAGTCCGGCGAGTTCATCGTCATCCTCGGCCCGTCCGGCTGCGGCAAGTCCACGCTTTTGCGCATGATCGCCGGCCTTGAGGAAATCAGCGGCGGCGAAATCGCCATCGACGGCCGCGTCGTCAACCAGCTGGAGCCGCGCGAGCGTGGCTGCGCCATGGTATTCCAGAACTACGCGCTCTATCCGCATATGACGGTCGCCGAGAATATCGGCTACGCCTTGAAGGTGGCGGGCGTTTCGAAGGCCGAGCGCAACCGCCGCGTCGCCGACGTCGCCAAGGTCCTCAGCCTCGAGCCTTTCCTCGACCGCCGGCCCGCCGCCCTATCCGGCGGCCAGCGCCAGCGCGTCGCCATGGGCCGCGCGATGATCCGCGAACCGAAGGTGTTCCTCTTCGACGAGCCTCTGTCGAACCTCGACGCCAAGCTGCGCATCGCCATGCGCGCCGAAATCCGCCGCTTGCACCGCCGCCTCGGCGCCACCTCGATCTTCGTCACCCATGATCAGAACGAGGCCATGACGCTTGCCGACCGTATCATCGTCATGAACGCCGGCAAAGTCGAACAGGTCGGCACGCCGGAAGAGGTCTATCACCATCCGGTCTCGCGTTTTGTCGCCGGTTTCGTTGGCACGCCGGCGATGAACCTGCTCGAAGGCACGATCAATGACGAGGGAATTTTTGTCTACGACCAAAGCCGCAAGATCACATTGCCGCGCGAGCGCGCCGGTGCGCTGAAAGGCAAGCGTGTCGTGCTCGGCATGCGCGCCGAAGCCGCCCGGCTGGTGGCGCCGGATGCGCCCGGCGCATTGGTCGCAACGGCCGATTTCATCGAAGAACTCGGTGCGAGCCGCGTTGTTCATGCCGATTTCGATGGGCTTCCCTTCGCCGTAGCCTTGACCGAGGCAGTGAAGGTGAAGTCTGGCGATCCGATCGGCATCGCGATCGATTACAATGCGATCCATCTCTACGCAGCCGATACCGGCCGGATCATCGAAAGCCCTGCGGTGAGCGGGGCCGGGGCCGTTCACGCCTGACGGGCGCGAGGCATTGGCGATTTGAGTGAGATCAGCGATGGATCGGATCGATCCAGGCAACGTCTTCCGGCTTCTCGACTGGCTCGATATCGAGATTGACGACGACGGGTTCCTGGCCCGAACGGACGAGCACGCATTCCAGCGTCTCGTCGCGGCTGGCGTTGATCTCCTGATGGGGTACGAAGGGCGGGACATAGATGAAATCGCCGGGGCTGGCCTCGGCGGTATATTCCAGATGCTCGCCCCAGCGCATCCGGGCCCTGCCCTTGACCACGTAGATGATGCTTTCGAGATCGCCGTGATGATGGGCGCCGGTCTTGGCATTGGCATGGATCGTCACCGTCCCGGCCCAGATCTTTTCTGCGCCGGCACGCGCATTGTTGATTGCGGTCGCGCGGTTCATGCCCGGCGTCTGCGCGGTGTTCGGATCGAGCGAGTTGCCCGGAATGACCTTGACGCCATGTTCGCGCCAGTCGACGTGATGATGATCGTATCGCTCATGCCTTGCCTCCGCCTTCGATTTGGTCAGTCTAGGCGGATGCCGCACGGCGGCCAAGCAGATTTGCCGCCATCGCCCCTTCACAAAAAGGAAAGCACCGTTCCGATGAGCCACCTCCCGCAGATCGACTACGCTGCCGCCTCCGAAGAGATCCGTGCGGCGCATGATGAAGAGATCAGGCTGCGCGGGCGGATGACCAATATGAAGCGCACGCTGTTACATTCGCCGGTCGCCCATCGCATCTATGCCGAATGGTTTACGCTGCGGGCCGAACTCGATCCTGCGGTCAGTGACCGGGAGATCTGGATCTTCTCGCATGCGATCTCGAAGGCGGCGAAGTCGAAGATCGCCATCACCTTCTTTCGCCGGGCGCTGATCAACAAGGGTTTCGATCCCGACGCGCTGGAGCTTTCCGAGTCGGAAGCGCTGCTCGAGGCTTTCGGCAGGGCTGTTGTCACCGATTCCAACGCCGTTCCGGCCGAGCTCTGGGCAAGGCTGAAGGAGCGCTACGAGACCAAGACGCTCGTCGACCTCATCGCCTTTGCCGGCATCATGCTGGCGACGGCCGTGTTCAACAATGTGGTCGAGGTCGAGCTCGACCCTGAGCTTGAAGCCTTCGCGGAAGCCGGCTCAGCCTAGGCGCCAAGTGAAGCAATGGCGGCCCTGACCGCGTCTGCGCCGGATCTGGTCGGCCGGTATTCCAGGCCGACGGCGCCAGCATAGCCGTTGGCGAAGATCCAGTCGAGGCGGCGGGCAAGGTCGATGCTGCCGGAGCCCGGTTCGTTGCGACCGGGATGATCGGCGACATGAACATGGAAAACCCGATCGAGACGGCCGTCCAGCACCTCTTCGGTGCGTTCGTCCATCACCGCGGAATGGTAGAGGTCGTAGACGATGCCGATCTCGGGGCGGGCGACGTCATCGATGATGTCGAGGCCTTCGCGGGTCGAGTCGAGGAAATAGCCGACATGGTCGATGCGGATGTTGAGCGGTTCGACGCCGAGACGCACGCCACTGCCTTTGAGGATATCGGCACCGGCTTTCAGAGTTTCGGTGAGCGACCGGCGCTGCTCCTGACGGCTGGAGCCGGGAAGATCGTCGCCAGCCTGGGCAATCAGCACGGGTGCGCCTAGGCGCCCGGCGACAGCAACGGGATCGGCAAGGCCTTTCAGCCAGGCCTGCCGGTTGGCGGCGTCGGTCAGCGCGATCATCGGCTCGGCGACAAGGCTGGTGACGGCAAGGCCGGTTTCCGCCAGTACCGCCTCGATCGCACCCAGATCCTTGTCGGTCCAGCGCCAGAATTCGATCGCCGTCAGGCCGCCGGTATGAGCGCGGCGGATGCGATCGGGAAAGCTGTCGCCGACTTCGGCAAACAACCATTCTATGCAGGCTGAATAACGTCGCATGAAAACTCCCCCGACTTGGACGCAGGCTGCGACAGAACGGAGCCTGCCGCAAGAGGCGTCTGGGTGCTTGACGCCCGGATTCATTGGCGGAACACTTGCCGCATCGCCGGGGTCGCCGGCCGTTTCGGGAGGAAAAGATGGATCTGGGATTGAAGGGAAAGATTGCCGTCATAACGGGCGCGTCGGTCGGCATCGGGTTGGCGATCGCCGAGGGCCTGGCGGCCGAGGGTGCAGACCTCGTGCTGGCGGCGCGCGGCGGCGAACGGCTGGAGGCCGAAACCGCCCGTATTGCCGAGAAATTTGGGGTCAGCACCACCGCTGTCGTTGCCGATGTGGCGACGGCTGCGGGAACGGAGGCGATCATTGCGGCGGCGGCGGAGAAAGGCGGGGCCGATATCCTGATCAACAATGCTGGCACCGGATCGAATGAGACGGTGATGGAGGCGCCCGACGAGAAGTGGCAGGCCTATTGGGATCTGCATGTGATGGCCGCCGTGCGGCTTGCGCGCGGCATCGCGCCGCAGATGAAAAAGCGAGGCGGCGGTGTGATCCTGCACAATGCCTCGATCTGCGCCGTCCAGCCGCTCTGGTACGAGCCGATCTACAATGTCAGCAAATCGGCGCTGATGATGTTTTCGAAGACACTCTCGACCGAGCTCATCCAGGACAATATCCGCGTCAACTGCATCAATGCCGGCCTGATCCTGACGCCCGACTGGATCAAGACCGCCAAGCAACTGACTGCCGAAAGCGGCGGAAACTGGGAAGGCTACCTGCAGAGCGTTGCCAATGAACATGCCGCCTCCAAGCGCTTCGGCACGCCGGAGGAACTGGCGAACGTCTTTGTCTTTCTGAGTTCGGAGCGGGCGAGCTACTGCATCGGATCGACCTATTTCGTCGATGGCGGCATGCTGAAGACGATTTGATCGCAGCCGTCACAAGAGCCACGTGGCCGGCCGTTTCTTTCGCAAAACTGCCGGTCGGCTGTGGATGTTGCCGATGCAAGCTATAAATATTAGCTATTTTGTTGTATCTTCACGCTTTCGACGTTATTTGCCTGCTATTAGCGGGCGGATATTGCAGTTTTCACAAGGCGACGACGATGCTGACGAAGAAGGGGAAATACGGCCTGAAGGCACTGGTCGATCTGGCGCGTCTGGCGCCTGGCGAGACCGCCTTCATCAATGACATCGCGAGCCGCAACAATATTCCGAAGAAGTTTCTCGATACGATCCTGCTGGAACTGCGCAATGTCGGCATTCTGCGTTCAAAGAAGGGGCCAGGCGGGGGATACTCCCTCTCGCGGCCAGCCTCTGAAATCCGCATCGGGCATGTCATCCGCACGCTCGACGGTCCGCTGGCGCCGATCCGCTGCGCCAGCCGGACGGCCTATGAGGCCTGCGACGACTGCGCCGATCCGGAAACCTGTCAGGTGCGGCGCTCGATGACCGATGTTCGGGATGCGATCGCCGCGATTCTCGACAATATGACCCTCGACCAATTCGTCCAGGCCGGCGGCCGCATTGAAGGCGCCCCGGACGACTTCCCGATCTCTGCAGCCAGCTGAGACGTTTCGATAGGTCCCGGGCGCCACCGCTCGGACGGTGCTGAAATCGGTCAGGTCGCAGCCTTGCTTGACAGATAGTCGCCGGCGCGGTGCAGCAGTCTATCCCGCGGCAGCGACAGCGCGTGAATGCGGGCATTGCGCCAATGGCGATCGAGATTGAGGCCGATGCCGGCCGCTGCTTCGCCTGCGAGCTCGAACAGCGCATTTGCGGTGCGGAGTGCTGTCTCCTCGGCTGTGATCGCGGCCGCTGAAGCGGAAAAATAGGCATCCGCCATCGCGGCTTCTACAGGATTGACCTGGGCAATGTCGAGTTTGCGGCCTGCCCGTTCCAGAGCTGCCGCCGTGATTTCGATGCCGACGGCGTGTTCGCCGAGCCGGGCGGGGGTGACGGTGCGATCGCCAATCGCTGTCATCAGCTCAGCCCATGCAGCCCGCGCAATACCCAGGCTGACAGCGGCCTTGAGCAGCAGGCCGAGCGAGACGCCGGTCGAATATCCGGATGAGGGGGCCGGCGCGATCGCGTCGGCATTGATATGAACTGCGCCGGCGATCGTCGTTGCCGATCCATTGGTGCGCTGGCCGAAGCCGTCCCAATCGTCGACCACCTGCACATCTTCGTCACCGCGGCTGAGATAGATCGTCACCGGGCGCCCGGGCGGAAGTGTGAGGGCAGCGGCGATCCAGTCGGCATAGAGAATGCCGGGTGCCTGCCGTGTCCGTCCGCTCAGGCGGTAACCCGGCCCTTCGGCCGACAGTTGGGTACCGTCGACGACGGTCGTGCCCGCGAAGCGGTCGCCGAGCAGCACATGGGCAAACAGCGATGCCTTCAGATTCTCGGCCGCCTGGGTGCGGAGCGTTTCCAGCACGGAAAAATGATATTCCAGGGTCTCACCGATCGAGGCGTCGGCCTCGGCGATAATCGCAACGATCTCGGCGAGCAGGGCGTTCGGCACGTCGAGCCCCTCATGTTCGGGCGGAACAGCGATTGCCGTCAGTCCCGATAACGACAGCGCGTCGAGCTCGGCAAAAGGCAGGATGCGGTTGATATCGCGCTCGCTTGCCTGATGCCGGAACGTGGCGGCGAGGCTGCGAGCCGTGGACAAGGCCTCCTCTTCGCTTTCGATGCGGTGGGCCGGCGGCCTCAAGGGGTCATGAAACTGCGATATCGTTCCCATCGCTTCGCTCTTTCCTCGACGGATGACAGGAGTGGGGGATTTCGCTGTGAATGATAAGAACGGTTTTTCCAGAAAAACCCAATGCGTCGAATTTTTTCACCAACTTGATCGTCTCGTCCACCACGCTACTTATGGTTAACCGGGGCTTCCCTTCACTGAGAAACATGATGAGAGATTCACTTGCTCGCCATAGCGAGGTTTGGAAAATGGGCCGCCAGCAGAGACCGCGTCTGACGCTGGATATTGCCGACACTCCAACCTATGCGATCGGCGACATTCATGGACGCTATGACCTGCTCCTGAAAGCCGAAGAGGCGATCCTGCGCGATGGCGCGCAGCTGCCCGGGCAAAAGCTGATCGTGACGCTTGGTGACTATATCGACCGCGGCCCGGACTCGGCGCAGGTCATCGCTCATCTCATGACGCCGCCGCCGGATGGTTTCGACCGCATCTGCCTTGCTGGCAATCACGAGATCGCCATGCTCGACTATATCGACGGCTGGCTCTCTTACGACGACTGGATGAGGATGGGGTCGGCGGAACTGCTCAAATCCTATGGGCTCGATCCGGAGCACTTGCCGCTGATTTTTCCCTCCGGCGTACAGCTCGACGCCTTCCTGCGCCAGTCGCTGCCGCATACGCATATCGATTTCATGCGGGCGCTGCCCGTCATGCTGGAGACGCCGAACGTGGTGTTCGTGCATGCGGGCATCGATCCGATGCTGCCGCTTGCCGCACAAACGGAGGAGGATCTGGTCCTCATCCGCCATCGCTTTCTCGAAAGCAGGATCCCCTTGCCGAAACTTGTCGTGCATGGTCATACGCCCAACGATGAGCCCGACATTCGCTCGAGGCGGCTCAATCTCGATACACGCGCCTTTCGCAGCGGCCGGCTGACCGTCGCCCGATTCTGGCAGGGCAGGGTGCATCTGTTTTCCACCTGACATCATCCCGCCCGGCACGCTGATGGTCAGACCGTCTCCCTTTCGGCCGGAGCGGGTTCGAGCGGCCTTTCCGTCGCGCGGTGGCGACGCCGGCCGCGCAGCACGACGTAGAAAACCGGCGTCAGGAACAACCCGAAGAACGTGACACCGAGCATGCCGGAGAAGACGGCGGTGCCGAGCGATTGCCGCATTTCGGCACCGGGGCCAGTGGCGATGGCCAGCGGCAGAACGCCGAAGATAAAGGCGAATGCCGTCATCAGGATCGGTCGCAGGCGAAGGTGGCTGGCCTCGATGGCCGCGTCTACCGGTGATTTGCCCTCCTCCTCCGCCTGTCTTGCGAATTCGACGATAAGAATGGCGTTCTTGGCCGCAAGGCCGATCAGGACGATCAGGCCGATCTGCGTCAGCACATTGTTGTCCATTCCCCTGAGTGACACTCCGATCAGTGCCGCCAGCACGGCGAGCGGGACGATGAGAATGATCGCGAGCGGCAGAACCCAGCTCTCATACTGGGCCGCCAGGGCCAGGAAGACGAAAATCACGGAGAGGGCGAAGATGTAGACAGCGGTGTTGCCGGTGTGGGTTTCCTGATAGGCGAGTTCCGTCCATTCGAAGGTCGTCCCGGGTGGAAGGATCTTGGCCGCCAGTTCCTCCATCTTCTTCAGCGCATCGCCCGTCGAGGTGCCGGGCGTCGGATTGCCCTGAAGCGGCACCGAGACATACATGTTGTAGCGCTGGACGAGCGCCGGGCCGCTGGAGTCCTGAATGTCCATCAGGGTTCCGAGAGGTACCAGCGCGCCGGTTGCGGAGCGCACCTTCAACGCAAGGATATCTTCCCTGTCCATACGGTATTGCCGGTCGGCCTGGGCGCGAACCTGGTAAACGCGGCCGAACGCGTTGAAATCGTTCACGTAGGCAACGCCAAGATTGATGGAAAGTGCATTGAAGATATTGGGGATCGGCACGTTCAGGAACCGCGCCTTGTCGCGGTCGATCGACAGGAAATATTGCGGGCTGGCGTCCGAGAATGTCGTAAAGACGCCGGTCAGGCCCTCGGTCGTTGCCGCAGCCCCCATCATCTGGCGGGCGAGGCCCAGCACGCGCGTCATGTCAGGGTTTTCGAGATCGGAGATCTGCATCTTGAAGCCGCCGGAATTGCCGACGCCGCGCACGGACGGCGGCGGGATGGCAATGATGAAGGCTTCCTGGATGCTTTGCAGCTTGGCAAAGAGCTCGCCGATGATCTTGTTGGCGTTGTCTCCGCCTTCCTCGCGTTCGGCGAAGGACTTGAAGGGAACGAAGACGACGCCCGCATTCGAGGCATTGGTGAAGGTCGCTCCGCTGAAGCCGGCAAACTGCACGGCGTTTCCGACACCGGGCACGGTTCGGGCGATGTCGCCCACCTGTTTGACGACGGCATCGGTACGCGCAAGCGAGGCGCCGTCGGGAAGCTGCACGACGACGATCGCGTAACCCTGGTCCATAGTCGGAATGAAACCCGAGGGAACCCTGGTGCTCATGTACCAGGTCGCACCCAGAAGGCCGGCGAAGGCGAGCATCGCGCAGGTCAAGCCTACCCAGCTGCTGACTAGGTGCCGGACGGTCCACGAATAGCCCGAGCTCATCCGGTCGAAGCCGCGATTGAAGCCGTTCGCAAGACCTGTTCCCAAGCGTGAGGCGATGCTCTTGCGCTTTGTCTCGTGATCATGGGCCTTCAGCAATATGCCGGCGAGCGCGGGCGAAAGCGTCAGGGAATTCAATGCCGATATCGCTGTGGTGACGGAGATCGTCACCGCAAACTGCCTGTAGAACTGGCCAGATATGCCGGGGATGAAGGCGGTCGGCACGAATACCGCGATCAGCACCAGCGAGATCGCCACGACGGCGGTTCCGACTTCGTCCATTGTCACGTGGGACGCCTGCTTCGGCGTCATGCCGCGCGCCAGATTGCGCTCGACGTTTTCCACCACCACGATCGCGTCATCGACGACGATGCCGATGGCGAGCACGAGACCGAAGAGTGTCAGCATGTTGAGCGAAAAGCCGAAGGCGAGCAGAACGGCGAAGGTGCCGATCAGCGAGACGGGAATGGCGACGATCGGTATGATCGCGGTCCGCCAGGATTGCAGGAAGACGAGAACGACGATCGCCACCAGGATGGCCGCTTCGGCGATGGTCCTATAGACCTCGTTGATCGAGTCCGAGATGAATTCGGTCGTGTCGTAGACGATGCGATATTCCAGCCCCTCCGGGAAGTTCTGTGAGATATCCTTCATCAGCGTCTGGACTTGATGGGCCGTGTCCAGCGCATTGGTTCCCGGCCGAGCGAAAATGCCGAGAGCGACCGCAGGGTCGTTGTTGAGATAGCTGTTGGTGACGTAGTCCTGTGCGCCGAGTTCGATGCGGGCGACGTCCTGTAGCTGCACCAGCCGGCCCGCTCCCGTCGATTTCACGATGACATAGCGGAACTCGCGAACATCGGAGAAACGCCCGTCCGTTCGCACGGTATATTCGAAGGCGTTCCTGCCGGTCACCGGCGGCGCGCCGATTTTACCGCCCGATACCTGGACGTTCTGGTCCCTCAGGGCGGAGACGACGTCGTCCGAGGTCATGCCGTAGGCGGAGAGTTTTTCCGGATCCAGCCAGATGCGCATCGAATACTGACGCTCGCCGAAGATCTGCACGTCGCCGACGCCGTCGAGGCGCACGAGCACGTCGCGGATGCGATTGCGGGCATAGTTCGAGACGTAAAGCTGGTCGTAACGGTGTGACGGCGACAGGAGGTGCACAACCATCATCAGGTCGGGAGAGCTCTTGTCCGTGGTCACGCCGAGCCGCTGAACCTCCTCGGGAAGGCGGGGGAGCGCGATGGAAACGCGGTTCTGGACAAGCACCTGGACCTTGTCGAGATCGGTGCCGAGCTTGAAGGTGATCGTCAGCGACATGGCGCCGTCGGCGCTGGAGTAGGAAGACATGTACAGCATGTCTTCGACGCCGTTGATCTGCTGCTCGAGGGGGGTCGAAACCGTGTCGGCGATGGTCTGCGGGTCGGCGCCCGGATAGGAGGTGCGCACGACGATGGTGGGCGGCGCGATCTCCGGATATTGGGAGACCGGCAGCTGCGTATAGGCGATGCCGCCGACGACGAGGAAGAGAATCGAAATGACGGCCGCAAAGATCGGCCTGTCCACGAAGAAATGGGCGAATCTCATTGTCCGCTCTCCGCGTTTGCGGATTCCGGTGGCATGTCCTGCCGCTCTTGCGGCAGTTCGCTCATCTGAGGCGTGATGGTCGAGCCCGGCCGGGCGCGCATCAGGCCGTTGACGATGATCGTTTCGTTGCCGTCGAGGCCTTCACGGATGACGCGATAGCCGTAGAGCCGCGGTCCGGGGCGTACCGGCTTGGTCGAAACCTTGCCTTGGGCGTCGACGACATAGACGACGCGCTCATTCTGATCCGAGCCGATCGCCTCGTCCGGGACGAGAATGGCCTTGTAGGTATTGGAGGCTGCGACCTGCACACGGCCGAACAGGCCCGGCTGCAGGACGAGATCAGGATTGGCAAGGCGGGCGCGGATGCGAATGGTGCCGCTCTCGTTGTCGACCCGGTTTTCCGCAAAATCGAGCTTTCCCGTGAAAGGTTTGGCGGTGGGGTCGGAGATGGTGACGGACACGTCGACGCCGCCGCCGCCGAGCTGGAGGTCCTTGCCCAGTTTGCGCGCGGTGTCGGCAAAATTGAGCAGGCGACGTTCATCGACATCGAAATAGAAATCGATCGGATCGAGGGAGACGATCGTGGTAAGCACCGTCTGGTCGGCCTGCACGAGATTGCCGGTCGAGATCAGGCGACGGTCGATGCGGCCGCTGAGCGGCGCCTTGATCTCGGTATATTCAAGATCGAGAGCCGCGCGATCAGCGGCGGCCTGCGCGCCGCGGACATTGGCCTGGGCGGAATCGAATTCGCGGCGGCGATCGTCCAGCGTCTGTGCGGATTGGCTGCCGCTCGAAGCAAGCGACTGGGCACGCTTATACTGCGCATCGGCAAAGACAAGGGTGGATTGCGCCGCTTCAAGCGCGGCCTTTGCCTGGTTGAGCGCGGTTATGAACGGCCGCTGGTCGATGACGAAGAGCAGGTCGCCCTGCTTGACCAGGGCGCCGTCCTCGAAATGAACTTCCTGCAGATAGCCGCCGACACGCGAGCGCACGGAGACCTCATCGACCGGCTGGAAACGGCCGATGAATTCGTCGTTATCGACGACATCACGCACGACAGGCTTTGCGACGGTGACGGGAGGAGGGGCAGGCGGTGCGCCTTGCGCCATCACGGCCAGAGGCATGAACGTGGCGATGCAGCCGAGCACCAATATCCGTCGAAGCGCGTAAGTCATACCGGTCCCTCCAATCTCGACGGCCGATGGATGGTCGCCGAACCTAAGATGAAGTTATGTTATTCATGTCTTGCTGCTGTGAACGGAAGCCTGGGCTCCCGTGATACCCCCGGTATCCGATCGATAGAAGGGAAGGCCGGCATGCGATGCACAATGGAAAGTCTTAACGCTATGGAACGGGATATAAACGGCTGCCGCCAAAAATAGCAAATGCCAATTGCCGGCGGTTATCAATTCTTTACGAGCGGCGTCAGCTTTCGACAATCTCATCGCGGCCTGGCGGTAAGGCTGCGAGTTCGGCCCAATCAAGTTCCTGTTCCAGCATGTGAAATACATCGTCGTCGATCTCGCCGTCGCGGCGCATCGCGGCCAGTTTGCGGCGTTTGGCGGTGATGACGTTGCGGCGCTGTTTGTCAAGCCGGCTGACCTCGCGCGGGTGTTTTCCGTCAGCGGCGATCTCGCGCTCGGAGGTGTAGACATCGCGCAAGATGCGGGTGGATTTTTCATTGCCGTCAAGCTCGGCAAGCGCTGCATCGATGAGCGCGATGCGGGCTTTTGTGAGATCACGGTCCAAGGAGGTGTCCGGATCAAATTTCAGGAAGCGGATCAGCGGCCCGAGCGTCAGCCCCTGAACGATGAGTGTGCCGAGGACGACGGCAAGGGCGCTGAGTAGGATGATGTCGCGGTCGTGGAAGTCGATCGGCAAGGCGAGCGCGGTCGCCAGCGTCACGAGGCCGCGCATTCCGCACCATCCGGCAATAAGGCTCGTCGCGAAAGTGGGAACTGCCTGTTTCGTCAGCCTACGCACCGCCAGAAAGGTAATCACACGGTTATAGAGAAGCACCCAAGCCAGGCGGACCACGATGACGGTGATGAAGACCGAGGCGGCCAGGGTGATCGCGAAGTCGAGTCGACCGGGGTCGATATCAACGAAGATTTGGCGGACTTGCAGCCCCATCAGCAGGAAGGCGAGCACGTTGACCAGGAAGACCGCGGCTTCCCAAACCGAATAGGAGTGGATGCGATGGCGGGCGGTCTGCCTTTCGGGCATGTAGCGGGCGATCACCATCGCATAAACGACGATGGTCAAAATTGCTGAAAGGTGCAGCCGCTCGGCGATGATCCATGCGCCAAACGTGGCGACGAATTCGAGCAAGGTGCCGCCGAGCGTGCCGGCGAGCCTTACTCCGATGACCATGTAGAGACGGCCGAGGAGATAACCGAGGATGATACCTCCCGGCGCCGCCAGCGCCAGTTGCGCAAGGGCGCCGCTGAAGAAGGTCGGGCTCGAGGCGGCGGCCACCGCCGCGCTGAAGATCAGGAGCGCGACGGCATCGTTCAAAAGGCTCTCGCCTTTAAGAACCACATAGGTCTGCCGCGGCAGCTCGAAACGGTCGAGCATGGCGGTTGCCGCTGCCGCATCGGGTGGTGCGACGATGGCGCCGAGCGCCAAGGCTGCAGCAAGCGGCAGGCCGGCCGTCGTCATGGCGACGGCGGCGACTGCGACGGCCGTCAGGATGACGGCAATGGCGGCGAGCGAGAAGAGCGGCAGCCAGTTGCGCCTCAACGTCCGTGGCGGCAGGTCATAGGCGGCGTCGAAGAGGACGGGCGCGATCAACAGCGCCAGCGCCAGTTGCGGATCAATGGCGACGTCGGGCGCCCAGGGCACGGCGGCAACGATCATGCCGGCGATCGCCAGCATCGTGGGATAAGGGATGCGGAATTTCCGGGAGAATTGCAGGAAGACGATCGCTACCAGAAGCAATGTCAGCATGCTTTCGAAGAACGCCATCAAGCCCTCCTGCGCGCCTCCGGCCGAGGCGATCTCATCGGAAATTAGGGCCGAAGCCGGTCTGCGGCCACTGCAAGCAGCCGGCTCTTTTCGCGGCGGCTGCGGCATTTTGGCCGCGGCTGCGGAATCTGCCTCCGCGCCCTTGTGCAGTGCGGGCGACGGGAATATATCATCCACATCATAAGTATGCTTATAAATAGCCGGCAAAGGTCTCCATGAGCGCCACGCCCACCCTCGGATTTCTTTTGCACGACGTCGCGCGGCTGCTGCGCAAGCGGTTCGAGCAGCGCGCGAAGTGCCTTGGGTTGACGCGTTCACAATGGCAGACACTTGCCTATCTCTCAAACAACGAAGGCATCCACCAAAGCGGCCTTGCCGAAATTCTCGAAGTCGAGCCGATCACGCTGGTGCGTATTCTCGACAAACTCGCTGAACGAGGGCTCATTGAGCGCCGCCAGCATCCGACCGACCGGCGGATCTGGCTGCTCTACATGCGCGACGAAGCGCATCCTCTGCTCGCCGAAATGCGCGAACTCGGCGATGTGACCCGCGCAGAGGCGCTGGAAGGTGTCTCAGTCGAGCAGCGCGAGCAGCTTTTCCACATCCTGTCCGTAATGAAGACCAACCTGATCCAGGCATGCCGGACCCCGGTTGACGAGAATGAGATGAACGATGGCTGATCAATCTCCCCTCCGCGTCGTTGCCGACGCCAATGCAAAGTCACCTATTGAACAAAATGAAGCGAAACAGCAGGAAACGGTAGCCGAAGCGCCTTCATCCAGTTCAGCGCCGGCTGTCGCCGTGGCTGCGCCCGGCGGCAAGAAGGTCCGCCGCCGGCGCAGTCTCACGCGGCCCGTTCTCTTCGCCCTGCTGCCGGTCGCGCTCGTTGTCGGCGGTTATTATTACGTCAATGGCGGTCAGGTGATGTCGACCGACAACGCCTATATCCAGGCCGATATGGTCGGGGTCACCACGGATGTCTCGGGCATCGTCGACCGGATCGACGTGCATGAAAACGAAGCGGTCAAGGCGGGGCAGGTGCTCTTCAGCCTGAGGGCCGATTCCTTCAAGATCGCGCTTGCCGGCGCCGAAGCCCAGCTCGGCGTCCAGCGCAACCAGATCATGAACCTCAAGGCGAGCTATCAACAGTCGCTGGCCGAAATCACGCAGGCTGAAGCCGATCTGCCCTATTTCCAGGATCAGTTCGACCGGCAGCAGAACCTGGTCAACAACGGCAGCGCGACGCAGTCGGCCTATGACGAGGCCAAGCACAACCTCGAAGCGGCGCAGCAGAAGGTTGCCGTTGCCAAGGCGGAGGCCGCAACGACGCTCGCCCAGCTCGGCGGCAGGGCCGACCAGCCGGTCGAGGAAAATCCGCTTTATCTGCAGGCCAAATCGCAGGTCGACAACGCCCGGCGCGAACTCGACCACAGCGTCGTCAAGGCGCCCTTCAATGGCATCGTCACCAATGTCAACGCATTGCAGGTCGGCTCCTACCTGCAGGCTTCGCAGCAGGCCTTCTCGCTTGTCGCCACCGACCATCTGTGGATCGCCGCCAGCCCGAAGGAAACCGAACTGACCTACGTCAAGCCCGGCCAGACGGCCGAGATCTATGTCGACACATATCCCGGCGTCACCTGGAAGGGCAAGGTCGAGAGCATCAGCCCGGCATCCGGCTCCAGCTTCTCGCTGCTGCCGGCGCAGAACACCACCGGCAACTGGGTGAAGGTCGTGCAGCGCATTCCGATGCGCGTCAGCATCGAAGATGCCGAAGGCAGGCCGCCGCTGCGCGTCGGCATGAGCACGGTGGTCGATGTCGACACCGGCCACGCCCGCGGCCTGCCCGATTTCGTCAACAGACTTCTGGGCCGGCCTCAGGGCATGGATCATGAGTAGCGCTGCCGCCTCTCCGGCGACCCCCATCGCTAATCGCGGTGCGATCACGGCCTGCGTCATTCTCGCCGTCATCATGCAGGCGCTGGATACGACGATCGCCAACGTGGCGCTGCCCTATATCCAGGGCAGCGTTTCGGCTTCCGCCGACCAGATCAACTGGGTACTCACATCCTATATCGTCGCGGCGGCGATCATGACGCCGCCTTCCGGGTTCCTCGCCGCCAGGTTCGGTCGCAAGCGCGTACTGCTCGTCGCCATCGCCGGCTTCGTCGGGGCCTCGGTGCTCTGCGGCCTGGCGCAATCGCTGAACCAGATCGTCGTCTTCCGCCTGCTGCAGGGTCTGTTCGGCGCATCGCTGGTGCCGCTTTCCCAGGGCATCCTGCTCGACATCTATACTGTGGAGGAGCGCGGCTCGGCCATGGCCCTTTTCGGCGTCTCGGTCATGGTCGGGCCGGTCCTCGGACCCGTCATCGGCGGCTGGCTGACAGACAATATCAGGTGGCGCTGGGTGTTCTACATCAACGTGCCGATCGGCGCGCTCGCCTTCTTGGGCATCGTCATCTTTGTCGGCGAGACCAAGAGGGATCTGCTCGCCAAACTCGACTGGTTCGGTTTCGGGATGATGAGCCTGTTCATCGGCGCGCTGCAACTCTTCCTCGACCGCGGTGAGCAGCTCGACTGGTTCTCATCAGGCGAGATCATGCTCGAGGCGCTGATCTGCGCCGCCGCTTTCTACCTGCTGATCGTGCATACGCTGACGGCGGAGAAATCCTTCGTCAATCCGAAGCTGTTCCTCGACCAGAATTTCACGGTCAGCATGATTTTCATCTTCGTCGTTGGTGTCACCTACCTCGCCTCGCTGGCGCTGATGACGCCCTATCTGCAGACGCTGATGGGTTATCCCGTGATCACCGCCGGCATCGTCATGGGGCCGCGCGGTCTCGGCACCATGCTCTGCATGTTCATTGTCGGGCGGCTGATCGGCAAGGTCGATACGCGCTTGCTGCTGGTGCTGGGCCTCGGCCTCACCGCCTGGGCGATGTACGACATGACCGGCTGGACGCCCGACGTCTCGCAATGGACGATCATCTCGGTCGGCTTCATTCAGGGCGCCGGCCTCGGCTTTCTCTTCGTCCCGCTGACGACGATCGCTTTCGCGACGCTCCCCGCCGATATGCGCGGCGACGGCACCGGCCTCTACAATCTGTCGCGAAACATCGGCTCGGCGGTCGGAATCTCGATTGTCTCGGCACTGATCGTCGAGAACACGCAGAGCAATCATGAGTCGATCGTGGCCTATGTGACTCCGTTCAACCACGCCTTCAACGCCGTGGCGGCGCAGGGGCTGAGCCCTCTGACGCTCGCTGGCCGAGCCTCACTCAACGAGATCATCACGCTGCAATCGACGATCATCGCCTATATGGACGATTTCAAGCTGCTGATGCTGATGTCGCTGGCGGTCATCCCGCTGGTACTCCTGCTGCGCAAGCCGAAGGCGGCGCCCGCCGTCGATCACGGCGCGGTCATGGAATAGGCTTCAAGCGTTTAAGCAATTCCCGGCAAAAGCGCTTCGCGCTTTGCTTGGGAAAACCGCTTCACACTTTTGCTGGAATTGCTTAGCGAAACGGCTTGCTGAGATAACGCGAGCCCTGAATGCCGAAGCGCCAGGGTGCTTCGGCATTTTTCGTAATGCCGATGCGTTTGCCAGCGACGATCGGCGCCGGTGCGGAGGCCGTGAGCGCGTAGGGCGCGCGATCAAGCAGCCTGTCGTTGATCGCGATATCGATGCCGAGCGCCTGGCAGAGCTTGCCCGGGCCGCTGCAAAGCGCCGTCAGCATCTCGGTGCCGCGCCGTTCCATCATCGCAGGGATTCCCGCTTCCGGCTCAAGCGCCCGGATCAGCACGGCCGAGCCAGGATGGCAGACGAAGTTCAGGCACCAGTACATGCCATAGATGCGGTAGATGTAGACATTGCCGGGCCGGCCGAACATGGCGCCGTTGCGCTTCGTGGGCCCGCGAAAACTGTGCGAGGCCTCGTCATCGGGGAAATAGGCTTCGGTCTCGGTGATGCGGCCGCCGGCGCCGTCGACTGTGAGATGGCAGCCGAGCAGATCACGGGCGACGGCGATCGCATCGCGCTCGAAAAACGTCCTGAGGCCCTCGCCGGCAAGCGCGCCGGCGCCGATCGCGCCTGATATCGTTCCACCATCTGTCATGGCCGTGGCAGATAACATTCGATGCATCTGCCGTCACCCAAAAACCATTTGAACTGGCAGGCCGGCATCACCGGCCGGCGTTTGGATCGCGCATCGGGATCGAGGTTGATGTGACCGAAACCGGGTCGCTCGCTGGGAAGGAATCCTCCAGGCCCTCCTCCAGTTCCTCTTCGAGCAGGGCGGGGTCCTTGCCGCGCGCGCCGCCGCTGTGGACCGGTTCGATTGCCGTTGCAATCAGCGCCTTGGCACGTGAGACGGCGTTTTCCAGGGTCAGCTCGGGCGTGCTTCGCAGGGTCACGGCAATGCTGTCTTCGCCTTCACCGCCGAACTCGACGATGAAGCCGTCTTCCGTCTGGTAGACGGTGATATCCCTGAGTACCATGGCCAACCCCGGCGCCTCTATTAGCAAGACTTGATTTAGTGAAGCGCGTTTTCGGAATTTTGTCGAGCGAAGACCTTCACCAGCCAGTCGATGAAGACGCGCACGCGCGGCGAAAGCTGGCGGTTGCGGGGATAGAGCACGGAGACCGGGGTCGGGGTCAGCGGGAAATCCTGAAGCACATGGATCAGGGTTCCCGCGGTAAGATCTCCTTCGGCGTGATAGCGCGGAATCTGAATCAGGCCGAGGCCTAGTCTTGCTGCCGACACATAACTTTCGGCGGCGTTGACGGCGATGGTGGCGGGAATGGTGATCTCGCGTAGCGCGCCGTCGACGATGAATTCAAGCGGCAGCATTCTGCCGCTGCCGCTGGAGCGGAAGCCGACCATACGATGGCCGGCAAGCCGGTCCGGATGCTGCGGCAGACCATGGGCCGCGAGATAGGCGGGAGATGCCAGCGTGATCTCGTCGAGCATGGCGACGCGCCTGATGATCATGTCGCTATCCTCTGGCGTGCCGACGCGCAGCACGCAATCAATGCCTTCGCGCACCAGATCGACCAGCCGGTCGCCCTCACTCATATAGAATTCGATCTCGGGATAGGTTTCGAGAAAGGACGGCAGGCTCGGCAGCACGAAATGGCGTGCGAGGGTGCCGTGTACGTCGACACGCAGCGGGCCCTTCGGCTTGGCGCCGGCAAAAGCACCCTCGGCATCCTCGATGTCGGCGAGGATCGACAGGCAGCGCTGGTAATAGGCCTCGCCGTCGAGCGTGGGGCTGACATGGCGCGTCGTGCGCTGGAGCAGGCGCACGCCGAGGCGGGCTTCGAGCTGCTTGACGGCATCGGTGACGGTCGAGCGCGGCAGACCAGTGTCTTCGGCGGCGAGGGTGAAACTGCGCCGTTCCACGACGCGGCAAAACACCCGCATGGCATCGAATCTGTCCATCTTTTTTATTCGTGATTTCCGGATGGTGATGCCAAACAATGCATGATTATCCGATGAAAGAAAAGGCGCATCGTCTCCTTATCGAAACACGCGGGTGCAGATGAAGGAGAAGAACCATGGCTTTCAACGAAAACGGCAAGGTCGCGCTGGTTACCGGCGCTTCCCGCGGCATTGGCGCTGAAGTCGCCCGACGGCTCGCTAAAGACGGTTTTACCGTCTCCGTCAACTATTCCGGCAGTGCCGCGCCGGCCCAGGAACTGGTCCGCGAGATCGAGCAGAGCGGCGGCAAGGCGCTGGCGGCGAAAGCCGATGTCAGCGACGCTGAAGCGGTCCGCCGCATGTTCGATGCCGCGGAAGCCGCCTTCGGCGGTATAGACGTTCTCGTCAACAATGCCGGCATCATGATGCTCTCCTCGCTGGCCGAGGCTGACGACGCCAATTTCGACCGCCAGATCGCCGTCAATCTCAAGGGCACCTTCAATACGCTGAGGGAAGCAGCCAAGCGTCTGCGCGACGGCGGCCGGATCATCAATTTCTCGACCTCGGTCATCGGGCTGAAGCTCGAAACCTACGGCGTCTACGCCGCCACCAAAGCCGCCGTCGAAACGCTGACGGCGATCATGGCCAAGGAGATGCGCGGCCGCAATATCACCGTCAACGCGATCGCGCCCGGTCCTGTCGCCACCGAACTCTTCCTTAACGGCAAGCCGGAGGAACTCATTGCCCGGATGGCGAAGA
Source organism: Rhizobium lentis (assembly GCF_017352135.1). Lineage (NCBI taxonomy): Bacteria > Pseudomonadati > Pseudomonadota > Alphaproteobacteria > Hyphomicrobiales > Rhizobiaceae > Rhizobium > Rhizobium lentis. Next base: position 915,270 of record NZ_CP071454.1, on the reverse strand, counting down.
TGAACCCGCTGGAACGTCTTGGTGCGCCCGAGGACATCGCGGCCGCGGTCGCCTTCCTGGCCGGCCCGGACGGCGGCTGGATCAACGGCCAGACCGTGCGCGCCAATGGCGGCGTGATCTGACGAAGGTGCCGTTATCGCAATTATGTGAACGGCGCTTGTAGCTTTTCCCTCTTACAATCCACCGGAGAGTGCTTATAACTGTTTTATCGCGAGAGAGTGGATTCCCTGACGCTCTCTTCCGAACCTCCAAGCCTGCCGCGCCCAGTCTGCGGCGCGATAGGCCCGATGTTCAAAATATTGCGGCCCGTCGAAGGTTTCCCTTGCCTTCCGGGCCGTATTTGTTGCCGGCTCAGGCGTCGTTCAGCTTGGCCTCCATCAGGAGCTTCACCAGCCAATCGACGAAGACGCGGACCTTGTTGCTGAGGTGACGGTTCGGTGGATAGACCACATAAAGTGGTATCGGATCGCGGCGCCATTCCGGCAGCACGCGGACCAGTTCGCCCCGCCGCATCGGTTCACGCGCCATGAAGATCGGCACCTGCGCGACGCCGAGCCCCGTCAGGGCCGCAGTCAGATAAGTGCGGCTGTCGTTGACCGAGGCGATGCAGCGCGGGGTGGTCTCCACTATTTCATTGCCCCTGCGAAATTCGAAGGGCAGCGTCCGGTTGTTCTGGGCGCGGAAATAATTGACGGAATAGTGCGTCGCTTCCAGATCTTCCGGCCGTTCGGGCATGCCGAATTTCTGAATGTAGCTCGGCGAAGCGCAGGTGATCAGCTCCATCTCCGAAACGCGCCGGGCGATCAGCGACTGGTCGGTGGGCGTACCGGCCCGCAGCGCACAATCGACGTTTTCGACCAGGTAATCGACTGTGCGGTCGCTGACCCCCAGATCCAGGCGTATGTCAGGGTAGCGCTGGTAGAAGTCGCAAAGGGCCGGAACGACGATGGCATCAGCAAAGGCGCCGCTCATTTCGATGCGCAGCCGCCCGCTCGGCAGGCTCTGCGAGTTGGAGAGGCTGCCGTCGAGTTCCTCCAGCTCGGAAATGATCTGGGCGGCACGTTCGTAATAAAGTGCGCCGTCGGTGGTCACCATGACCCGGCGCGTGGTACGATTCAGGAGCTTGGTGCGCAGATGCGCCTCGAGGCCCTGAATGAGGTTGGTCACCGTCGCCTTGGGCATGGCGAGCATGTCGGCGGCGCGGGTGAAATTGCCCGTCTCCACGACGCGGATGAAGACGCGCATTGCCGAGAGCTGATCCATCGGTTTTCAAGTCCGCAGTTTGCATTGCACCATTGTTCGAGAATTGGAACAGTGTTATCGCGATATCGCTTCTTATTCCTTGTTCTGAATAACAATATCTTTTTTGTACAAAACGCAAGCGGCGGACTGTGTCTGTTTGCTCCGATGCGAGAAAGAGACCGGAACCATGACGGTGGAATGGAAAGATATGATGCTGGACAAGGTGGCCATCGGCCCCGTCTCCGCACGTATCTACCAGGGCGCCGACTACGGCAAGGGGCCGCCGATCGTACTTTACCTGCACGGCGGCGCATTTCTCGACAGTGAGACGAATGTCGATCGGCCGGTGGCGATGAGCCTGGCCAAAGCCGGCGCTATCGTCGCCGCCGTTGACTATAGCAGCCTCTCCGACAATGTGTTTCCGAAGGCGTTGGAAGTTTCCTTCTCCGTTTTCAGCTACCTCGCCAACAAACGTGCTGCCGGTCTTGGCGACCGCAAGTCGCTGCTGTTCGTGGCCGGGGAGGAAGCAGGCGGCAATGTCGCCGCCGGTGTGGCGTTGAAGGCGCGCGACCAACTGCCTGATGCGCTTGACGGCCAGGTTTTGATTTCGCCGCTGCTCGATCCCTTCATGGGCACCTCTTCGATCCGCAAGGCGGAAGCCATCGGCATGCGCCAGCGCTGGACGGAGGGCTGGAGCCATTACTTGAGCGGCGGCGGCTGTCATCCCTATGCCGCACCCTGCCTCTGTTCGCGTCTTTCAGGGGTCGCGCCGGCGCTGATATTCACCGCCGAGGACGATCCTCTGCACGACGAAACACTTGGTTACGGCGCCCGCCTGAAAAAGGCCGGCGTCGGTGTGCGCCAGCATGTCCTTCCCGCCGGGACGGGCTGGCCTTCGATTTATGGTGGGAAATCCGGGGAAGCGCCCGACTGGCAGGAGCACGTCAGCCGCCATTTCGGGAGTTTCCTGCAGGATGTAAGCGTCCAACCGCAATTGCATTGAAGAAGATCTGATATTTCGGCGGCTTAGGGCCGCAAGGAGAGTACTGATGACGTCCAGAAGCAAGCGCTGGGCCCTCGTGGGCGCCGGCATGGGACTTATTGCGTCGGTTTCAGGCGCTGCATTGTTTTTCGAACTACCAATGAGCACGACCGCTACGGCAGCTTCCGCCCCTGCGCAGCCTCCGGCCGTGCCGGTGACGGTTGCCGTCGTCGCAGAGCGCGACGTGACGGCCTGGGAGACCTTCTCCGGCCGTCTCGAAGCGGTCGATCGTGTCCAGGTCCGTCCCCGCGTCGAAGGCGCGATCCTTTCGGTGGCTTTCCGTGAGGGCGCGCTGGTGAAGCAGGGCGACCTGCTCTTCACCATCGATCCGGCTCCCTATCAGGCGAGCGTGGCGCAGGCGCAAGGCCAGGTCGCTTCGGCTGAAGCCAGGGTCAGCCTGGCGCAGACCGAGCTTGACCGCGGCCGCAGGCTTTCCGACAACCGCACTATCTCCCAGAGCGATCTCGATCAGCGCCAGAGCGCGCTGGCCGAGGCGCAGGCAGGATTGCGTTCGGCGCAAGCCGCGTTGCAGTCTGCCCAGCTCAATCTCGATTATACTCAGGTGCGGGCGCCGGTTTCCGGCCGCATCGGCAAAATCGAGGTGACGGCAGGTAACCTCGTTGCCGCCGGATCGGCCTCGCCGGCGCTGACGACGCTCGTTTCGGTCGATCCCATCTATGCAAGCTTCAATGCCAGCGAAGAGATGGTCACGCGTGCTCTCGCCCAGTTGCCGCAGACGGACGGCGCCCTGCCGCCGGTCGAAGAGATTCCGGTCGAGGTCGGCACGCTCGCCGACGAAGGCACGCCGATCAAGGGCAAGCTGCAATTGATCGACAACGAGGTCGACGCATCGAGCGGCACCATCAGTGTGCGCGCCGTCTTCGATAATCCGGGCGGACGCCTCATCCCCGGCCAGTTCGTGCGCGTGCGCATGGGCCAGCCGAAGGCTGAGAACAAGATCGTCATCAGCGACCGGGCTGTCGGCACGGACCAGGACAAGAAGTTCGTGTTCGTCGTCGACGGCGAGAACAAGGTCGCATACCGGCAGGTGCAGCTCGGCGCTCTGGCTGAGGGGCAGCGGGTGGTCGAAAGCGGCCTGAAGGCCGGCGAGAAGATCGTCGTCAACGGCCTGCAGCGCATCCGTCCGGGCGCCGCCGTCATTCCGCAGATGGAAGAGAAGGTCGCGACCGCGCAGTAAGACGCAGCCTTCCCCTCACGGGGAGGGCCAATACCAGAAATGATATGACCCGCCGGCGGCTCCCCAAACCGCCGGAGAGGGGCGTTGCATCCATGTTCACCCCGGAGAGGGCTTTGATATGAACATCTCCAGATTCTTTGTTGACCGGCCGGTCTTTGCCGGCGTTCTTTCGGTCCTTATCGTGGTTGCCGGCCTGATCGGCCTGCGCGCGCTGCCGATTTCCGAATATCCCAACGTCGTGCCGCCGTCGGTCGTCGTGCGCGCCACCTATCCCGGCGCAAATCCGAGCGTCATTGCCGAAACGGTGGCGACACCGCTCGAGGAGCAGATCAACGGCGTCGAAGACATGCTCTACATGTCGAGCCAGGCGACGTCGGACGGCGTGCTCAACGTAACCGTCACCTTCAAGCTCGGCACCGACCCAGACAAGGCGCAACAGCTCGTGCAGAACCGCGTTTCGCAGGCCGAACCGCGCCTGCCGGCGGAGGTGCGCGCCCTCGGGATCACGACAGTCAAGAGCTCGCCCGACTTCATCATGGTCGTCAACCTCGTCTCCGAGGGGAACAGCCACGACATCACCTATCTTCGCAACTACGCGACCTTGAACATCAAGGATCGGCTCGCCCGCATCCCCGGCGTCGGCCAGGTGCAGGTCTTCGGCGCCGGCGATTATTCGATGCGTGTCTGGATCGACCCGCAGAAGGCCGCCGAGCATGAACTCGCCGCCAGCGACATCAGCAACGCGATCAGCTCGCAGAACGTCCAGGCGGCGGCCGGCATTATCGGTGCCTCGCCGAGCCAGCCGGGAGTCGACCTGCAGCTCAACGTGAATGCCCAGGGCCGCCTGCGCACGCCCGAGGAGTTCGGCAACATCATCGTCAAGACGGGCGCCAATGGCGAGATCACCCGCCTTCGCGACGTCGCCCGCATCGAGCTTGGCGCCGCCGACTATACGTTGCGGTCACTGCTCGACGGCAAGCCGGCCGTCGCCGTGGCAGCCCTTCAGGCGCCCGGTTCGAATGCGATCGAAATCGCCGACAATGTGCGCGCAACCATGGATCAGCTGCAATTGGCCATGCCGGAGGGCGTCAAATACGAGATCGTCTACGATACGACGAAATTCGTGCGCTCCTCGATCGAGAAGGTCATCGACACGCTGCTCGAGGCCGTCGCGCTCGTCGTCCTCGTCGTCATCCTCTTCCTGCAGACATGGCGGGCTTCGATCATTCCGCTGATCGCGGTTCCGGTCTCGATCATCGGCACCTTCGCGGTCATGTATGTCTTCGGCTTCTCGATCAACGCGCTCAGTCTGTTCGGATTGGTGCTGGCGATCGGTATCGTCGTCGACGACGCCATCGTCGTGGTGGAAAACGTCGAGCGCAATATCGAGCATGGCCTATCGCCGCGCGCGGCCACCTATAAGGCGATGAAGGAAGTCTCCGGCCCGATCATCGCAATCGCGCTGGTGCTCGTCGCGGTTTTCGTGCCACTCGCATTCATCTCTGGCCTGTCGGGTCAGTTCTATCGTCAGTTCGCGCTGACGATCGCGATCTCCACCGTCATCTCGGCCTTCAACTCGCTGACCCTGTCGCCGGCGCTCGCCGCCCTTCTGCTGAAGGGCCACGACGCGCCCAAGGACTGGCTGACGCGGTTCATGGACGCGATCTTCGGTTGGTTCTTCCGTGGCTTCAATCGCGTCTTCGGCGCAGGCTCGAATGCCTATGGCAAAGGTGTTGGCGGCCTGGTGTCGCGCAAGAGCATCGTCATGGTGGTCTACCTGGCGCTGGTCGGCGCGACCTACAGCATGTTCACCACGGTACCCGGCGGCTTCGTGCCGTCGCAGGACAAGCAGTATCTGATCGGCTTCGCCCAGCTGCCGGATGCCGCTAGCCTCGACCGCACGGAAGACGTCATCAAGCGCATGACCGATATCGCGCTCGCGCAGCCCGGCGTCGCCAATGCCATCGCCTTCCCCGGCCTGTCGATCAACGGCTTCACCAACTCTTCGAATGCCGGCATCGTCTTCGTGACGCTGAAGGATTTCGAGGAGCGTAAGACGCCGGATCTTTCTGGCGGCGCCATCGCCATGGCGCTGAACCAGAAATTCGGCGCCATCCAGGATGCCTTCATCGCTATGTTCCCGCCACCGCCGGTCAACGGTCTCGGCACGACGGGCGGTTTCAAGCTGCAGATCGAGGATCGCGCAGGCTTGGGCAACCAGGCGCTCGACGAGGCGACCAAGGCAGTGCTTGCCAAGGCCTACCAGACGCCTGAACTCGCCGGGCTGTTCTCCAGCTTCCAGATCAACGTGCCGCAGCTCTATGCCGATCTCGACCGCGCCAAGGCCGAGCAGCTCGGGGTTTCCGTCACCGACGTCTTCCAGACGCTGCAGATCTATCTCGGCTCGCTCTATGTGAACGACTTCAACGCCTTCGGCCGCACCTACAGCGTCCGTGTGCAGGCCGACGCGAAATTCCGCGCCCAGCCGGAAGATATCGGCCAGCTGAAGGTTCGTTCGGCATCGGGCGAGATGATCCCGCTGTCGGCGCTCCTGAAGGTGGAGCCGAGCACGGGTCCGGAGCGGGCGAACCGTTATAACGGCTTCCTCGCTGCCGATATCAACGGCGGTCCCGCGCCGGGCTTCTCGTCCGGTCAGGCACAGGCGGCAATCGAGAAGATCCTTCGGGAGACGCTGCCTGCTGGCATCGACTTCGAATGGACGGATCTGACCTATCAACAGATCCTTGCCGGTAATTCGAGCGTCGTCGTCTTTCCGCTCGCGCTATTGCTGGTGTTCCTGGTGCTTGCCGCCCAGTATGAAAGCCTGACGTTGCCGCTGGCGATCATCATGATCGTACCGATGGGTGTCCTGGCGGCTCTGACAGGCGTCTGGCTCACCGGTGGAGACAACAACATCTTCACGCAGATCGGCCTCGTCGTCCTTGTCGGCCTATCGGCGAAGAACGCAATCCTCATCGTGGAGTTCGCCCGCGAACTGGAGTTCGAGGGAAGGACGCCGCGGGAGGCCGCGGTCGAGGCCAGCCGCCTTCGCCTGCGTCCGATCCTGATGACCTCCATGGCTTTCATCATGGGTGTCGTACCGCTCGTCGTCTCCACCGGTGCGGGCGCGGAAATGCGCGCGGCCATGGGGGTCGCGGTCTTCTCCGGCATGATCGGCGTGACCCTCTTCGGCATCTTCATGACGCCGGTGTTCTACGTGCTCTTGCGGAGGCTGACGGGCAACCGACCGCTCGTGCAGCACAAGCCGGACGAGCACAAGGAAGAAGAGGCCGAAGTTATCCGGCTCGCAGCGGAATAGACGGAATTCACCCTTCCTTTGTCGAGTAAATCGGGCGGGAACTTCGGTTCTCGCCCGTATCGTTTTCAGGCATCGACAAAAATGCGTTACGTCAATCAAAACCGTTTGCAACGGTGGGCGAGGGGGCTATCAAAGGTGCAGAGCAGGTGGGAGGATAACAGTGACGAACGACCATTCGCGGAAGCGGCGTCTGCGCTCGCAGGATTGGTTCGATAATCCCGATCACATCGACATGACGGCGCTCTATCTCGAGCGTTTCATGAATTACGGCATCACGCCGGAAGAGTTGCGCTCGGGAAAGCCAATCATCGGCATTGCCCAGAGCGGCAGTGACCTAACGCCCTGCAACAGGGTGCATATCGAGCTTGCCAAGCGCGTGCGTGACGGCATTCGCGATGCCGGCGGCATTCCAATCGAATTTCCCACGCATCCGATCTTCGAGAACTGCAAGCGCCCGACGGCAGCACTCGACCGCAACCTCGCCTATCTCGGCCTCGTCGAAATCCTCTACGGCTACCCGCTCGACGGAGTCGTGTTGACCACCGGCTGCGACAAGACCACGCCTTCGGCAATCATGGCCGCCTCGACGGTCGATATCCCGGCGATCGTGCTCTCGGGAGGACCGATGCTCGATGGCTGGCACGAGGGGGAACTGGTCGGCTCCGGCACGGTGATCTGGCGGATGAGGCGGAAATATGCGGCAGGCGAGATCGATCGGGAGGAGTTTCTGCAAGCGGCGCTCGACTCGGCTCCATCCGTCGGCCACTGCAATACGATGGGCACGGCTTCGACGATGAATGCGCTGGCCGAGGCGCTCGGTCTGTCGCTCACCGGCTGCGGCGCCATTCCTGCCGCCTACCGCGAGCGCGGGCAGATGGCCTACCGCACCGGACGGCGTGCCGTCGAGATCGTGTTCGAGGATCTCAAGCCGTCGGATATCCTGACGCGGACGGCGTTCCTCAATGCGATCCGCACGAATTCGGCGATCGGCGGCTCCACCAATGCGCAGCCGCATCTGGCTGCGATGGCGAAACATGCCGGTGTCGAACTCCATGCCGATGACTGGCAGGTGCACGGCTTCGACATCCCGCTGCTCGCCAATGTCCAGCCGGCCGGCGCCTATCTCGGCGAGCATTATCATCGCGCCGGCGGCACACCGGCGATCATGTGGGAGCTGCTGCAGGCCGGAAAGCTCGACGGCGACTGTCGCACGGTGACGGGCAGAACGATGGCGGAGAACCTGAAAGGGCGGGAGGCCAGCGACCGCGAGGTCATCCGGCCATTCGACGAGCCGCTGAAGGAGCGGGCGGGATTTCTCGTTCTCAAGGGCAATCTCTTCGACTTTGCCATCATGAAGATGAGCGTTGTTTCAGAGGATTTCCGTCGGCGCTATCTCCAGGAACCCGGGCGGGAAGGCGTTTTTGAGGGCAGGGCGGTCGTTTTCGACGGGTCGGAAGATTATCATCGCCGCATCAACGATCCCGGGCTCGGCGTCGACGAGAATACGATCCTTGTGATCCGCGGCGCGGGACCGCTTGGCTGGCCAGGTTCGGCCGAGGTCGTCAACATGCAGCCGCCGGACCATCTCCTGAAGCGCGGCATACGCAGCCTGCCGACGATCGGCGATGGCCGTCAATCGGGCACGGCGGACAGCCCCTCGATTCTCAACGCCTCGCCGGAGAGTGCTGCCGGCGGTGGCCTCGCCTGGCTTCGCAGCGGCGATGTCATCCGCATCGACTTCAACCAGGGGCGCTGTGATATGCTCGTGGATGACGCCGAAATCGTCCGGCGCAAGGGGGAGGGTATTCCGCCTGTGCCGGCCGATGCGACGCCGTGGCAGCGGATCTATCGCCGCTCGGTGACGCAGTTGGCGGACGGCGCGGTTCTGGAAGGGGCAGCAGAATTCCGCCAGATCGCGAAAAAACCACCGAGGCATAATCACTGACCCGACGCTGCGGCCAACGTAAAAGCTTCTGATCCAAAAGGGGAAAAGCGTAACGAAGATTTCACCTCGCATTCGTGATCGTCGAAATCGGCAAGGCGCTTAACGTCGAAGGGATCGCCGAAGGCGTCGAGACCAAGGCCCATGCCAGCGTGCTGGCGCAGCTGGGTTGCGACGGCTTGCAGGGCTACGCGTTTGGTTATCCTGCGCCGGCAGCCGAGACAGACCGGCTGCTCCCGCCGATCACGGGTGGGGCCGATAAGCACAAGGCAGTGATTGCTGGCTGATTTCCGCTACGGCGCGATATTTTATTCGCACCGCCGGCAGGAAGATTATTGGGCGCCAAGTAATTTTCTTGAGCTTGCAACGCCGTTGTTTCATGGTATTGCGGAAGCCGAAGCTTACTGCATTGCATCGAAAATGATTACACGCGTCGTCAAGACCATCGGCGCTGCTTCTCCATCATTCGCAGGTGCGTTCGGGAAGCCGTGACCTGACAATTGCTTTGCCGTTGCCGGGATGGACTTGCGGGACATTCAATCTGGGAAGGTCGCATGAATTCGGAATTTGCCGTTCGTTCGATGCGGCCCGGCGAATTGGAGCTCGTGCTCGAATGGGCGCGTCAGGAGGGGTGGAATCCGGGCCTCGATGATTCGCTTGCCTTCCTCGAAGCTGATCCGTCGGGATTTTTCATCGGCGCCATCGGCGAGGTCCCCGTCGGCTCGATCTCGGTCGTCAAATATGGCGACAGCTTTGCTTTTCTCGGCCTCTACATCGTCCACCCCGATTTCCGCGGCAAGGGCTACGGCAAGGCGATCTGGGATGCGGGGATCGCCACGGCGGAGGGCCGGACGATCGGGCTCGACGGTGTTGCCGCGCAGCAGGAGAACTACCGCAGGGCCGGCTTCGAACCCGCTTATGCCACCATTCGCTACGGCGGCGTCGCCAGCTCGCTGCCTGCCTCGACGCTCGTCGCGCAGCCGGTGCTGGATTCCCGCCTCGAAGGCCTGCAGCGCTATGATTCGGCGATCTTCCCGCAGCCGCGGGATGCCTTTCTTGCCGCTTGGTGCACCGGACGCAAGGGACGTCGGACGGCCGTGGTGCGAAAGAGCCACAAGATCCGCGGTTACGGGACGATTCGCCGCTGCTACGAGGGCTACAAGATCGGGCCGCTCTTTGCCAATGACGCCGACAGCGCTGCGGCCTTGCTTGCCGAACTGATCCCTGAAGCGAAAGGCGCTTCGATCTTCATCGACATTCCCGCGGAGAACCACGAGGCGGCGGCACTTGCCGAAGGCATGGGCCTTCAGCCGGTGTTCGAGACCACGCGCATGTATCGCGGACCGGCGCCGGCCATCCCGCTGAAACACGTCTTCGGCGTGACGACGCTCGAGCTCGGTTAGCTAATCCACGGGTGAGGCGGGCACTGTCGAAGCGGAGGCTTTCGGCCGGCCCTTTTCGGCGATTGCTATGCCGCCGAGTGTCAGCACCAGTGCGATCATATGGAAGGACTGAAGTCTTTCTCCGATCAGCAAGACGGAGAGCAAAGTCCCGAACACCGGCACGAGATTGATGAAGAGACCGGCGCGGTTGGCGCCGATCGCCTCGACGCCTTTGATGTAGAGGATCTGCGCCAGGAGCGAGGGAAAGATCGCGGTGTAGAGAGTAATGCTCCAGCCGGCCTGGTCCGGCCACTTCGCGGCGCCGCGGCTGACTTCCCAGAGAAGCAGCGGGAGCGAGGTCAGCATGGCGGCGAGGGCGGGGAACGCCATCAGAGTGCGCCAATCGACCGGCGGTTTCCACCGCAGGAAGATGGTATAGAGCGAATAGGCAGCGATGGCGACCAGCATCAACCCATCGCCGCGGTTGAGCTGCAGCTGCAGCAGCGAGGCAAGGTCGCCATGGGCGGCCGTCAACGCCACGCCCACCAGCGTCATGCCGAAGCCGAGACATTGCGCCAGCGAGATGCCGGTGCGGAAAAAGAAGAAATTCAACAGGAAGATCAGCATCGGAATGCCGGCCTGTTCGATGGCGACGTTGATCGCTGTCGTATATTGCACCGCCGAGTAGAGCATGGCGTTGAAGAGCGTGTAGCCGATGGCGCCGTAGCAAAGCAGCAGCGGCAGGTTTTTCCTCGCCACGGGCCAATCCTTCTTGAGTTGCGGCACCGAAATCGAGGCGATCAGCGCGACGGCGAGGAACCAGCGCAGGAAGGTCAGCATCATCGGGCTGATATGCCCGACCGCAAGTTTGCCGGCGACGGAGTTGCCGCCCCAGCAAAGGGTGGCGATCACGAGGCAGATATAGGCCGTGGCTTGCAAGAGCGTTTCTTCCTCGTCTTTCGGCGGTCGCCAGGTGGCGTTTTCTCAGGGGAAATAGCCTGCCGGCTCCTGATTTGTCACGTAAAAAGCCCAATCGGCTGTGACAACAGGGTCGCTTTCCCAAAAACAAAGCTTTATAGATGCGCGGGTTTGAGCAGGTGCGCGGTTCCGCGCCGGTAACAGGAAGAGTTAGATGACGAACGTAGTCGTGGTCGGTTCGCAATGGGGTGACGAAGGCAAGGGCAAGATTGTCGACTGGCTTTCGGAACGTGCCGACATCGTCGTGCGCTATCAGGGCGGCCACAATGCCGGCCATACGCTCGTCATCGACGGCACGAGCTATAAGCTCTCGCTGCTGCCGTCCGGCGTCGTGCGCACGGGCAAGATGGCGGTGATCGGCAACGGCGTTGTCGTCGATCCGCATGCCCTGATCGCCGAGATCGGTCGACTGGAGGCGCAGGGCGTGGCGGTTACGCCTGACAATCTGCGCATCGCCGACAATGCGACGCTCATTCTTTCCCTGCACCGCGAGCTTGACGCGATGCGCGAGGATGCGGCATCGAACAGCGGCACCAAGATCGGCACGACGCGCCGAGGCATCGGCCCGGCCTATGAAGACAAGGTCGGCCGCCGCGCTATCCGCGTCATGGACCTTGCCGATCTGGACAGCCTTTCCGGCAAGGTCGACCGTATTCTGACGCATCACAACGCGCTTCGCCGCGGCCTTGGCGTCGCCGAAGTCAGCCACCAGGCGATCATGGAAGAGCTGACCTCGATCGCCGATCGGGTGCTGCCCTTCCGCGATACCGTTTGGTTGCTGCTCGACAAGGAGCGCCGCAAGGGAGCCCGCATCCTGTTCGAGGGCGCGCAGGGCAGCCTACTCGACATCGACCACGGCACTTATCCCTTCGTGACCTCCTCGAACACGGTCGCCGGTCAGGCGGCCGCCGGTTCGGGCATGGGGCCCGGTTCGCTCGGCTATATCCTCGGCATCACCAAGGCCTATACGACGCGCGTCGGTGAAGGTCCGTTCCCGACCGAGCTCACGGATGAGATCGGCCAGTTTCTCGGCGAAAAAGGCCATGAATTCGGGACCGTAACCGGGCGTAAGCGGCGCTGCGGCTGGTTCGACGCGGCACTGGTGCGCCAGTCGGTCGCCACAAACGGCATCACCGGCATCGCGCTCACCAAGCTGGACGTACTCGACGGCCTCGAAGAATTGAAGATCTGCGTCGGTTATATGCTCGACGGCGAACAGATTGATCATCTTCCCGCAAGCCAAGGAGCGCAAGCTAGGGTCGAACCGATTTACATCACGCTGGAGGGATGGAAGGAATCGACCGTGGGCGCCCGCAGCTGGGCGGATCTTCCGGCACAGGCGATCAAGTATGTGCGCCAGGTCGAAGAGCTGATTGGGGCGCCGGTCGCGCTCCTTTCCACCAGCCCGGAGCGGGACGACACGATACTTGTGACCGATCCGTTTGAGGATTAAGGTCACGGGTCACTGTGGAGGACAGTACGGCGGAAAGCCGGACTTCTTGAGAAAGTACTGATGGCGGATTTTATTGCAGTTATTCGGCGGGCCGTCGACGGCTTGGCTGAAAATACCCCCGAGATGCGGGTGAAGGTCTACGAACGTGCTCGCGGCGCAGTGCAGCGGCAGCTCGAGAACATGAAGCCGCGCCCGCCGGAAGCCATGCTGCAACGCCAGCTCGAAAAGCTCGAGGCCGCCATCCGCGAAGTGGAGGGGGAGCACTCCGAAGCGCAGGCGCTCGACGAGGCGACTGGCGCTGTCGCTGCGCCGGAAATCTTGGAAGAACAAGCGGTTTCTGACGAAAGCGAACTGGCGTCCGCGCCCCAGCCGGCTGTCGATCACCCGGTCGGTGAAGCCGATGTGGAATCGCCGGCGGCCGTCGACGAGCCCGATCACGTGGAAGCCCACGCACAGCCGGAAATCCAGGAAGAGGTCGCGGCCGAGGAGCCCGAACCTGCGCAGGTCGAGCCCGCGCAGACACCTGTTTCGGCGGAGACCGAGGCACCCGTCGAGACATACTGGCATCCCTCGCATGAGGAGGAGGCCCCGGCCGAGGAATGGCATGCCGGCGAGGCGCGAGATGTCGCTGCCGACGAAGTCCCGCCGGAACCACATGGTTTCGAAGCGCCGCCTGCCGGTCATCCCTACGATGAGGCCGACGAACATCGTGCCGACGAGCCGCATTCCGTGGAAGCCGACGAGGTCGCAGCCGAACCGGCGACAGTGGAAAGCCATCAGCCGGAGGCCGAGGCGGCTAACGAGCCCATCGAATCGTTTCAGCCGATCCCACGCGGCATAGAGCATGCATCCAACCGGCTGGTGGAGCCGGTCGCCGATTTCGATCGTGCGCAGGACTTCGTCGAACATAGCCGCGAGGAGCCGTTGCACGCAGATGCCGCGGCGCATTTCGACCCCGTCTGGACCGAGCCCGTCGCCGAAACACCAGCACCGGCGCCCAAGGATGCCGAGACGGAATGGGCGGATGAGGAACTTCGGCACTATTCGGAAACCGCGCCGAGCGCCACCGACACCTCGGCGCGTGCGTTCGAAGAGGTGATATCGAGCCTCGAAAAGGTGGCGCCCGCGGCGGTCATGCCGGCCGCCAAGGAAAGCTTTTCCTGGGAGACGGCCGCTTTCGATGATCTGCCGCCGATCGAGGCCGGCAGCAACAAGAAGACGCCGGTTGCCTCACATTTCGACGATGTCGATATCTTTGCGGAAGTCCACGATGGAAAGCCCGCACCCGCCGCCGGCGCGCCGAGCGAGGCGTGGCGCGAAGCGAAGGCGCTTCGTGGCTATGACCGCCGCGGCTCGGTTGCCGTTGATGATGACGACACCAATCCGGCGATGGATATCGACCAGATCGTCGCCTCCAAGCTGCAGGGCAAGAATTTCCGCATGGAGCCGAAGCGCCGCCGCTTCGGCATCGGCACCGTGATCACCCTCATCTTCGCGCTTATCCTGATCGGCGGCGCCTATGCCGGCTGGATGAACAGAGAGGCGCTGGTGGCGATGGTCGATGGGCTTGTCAGCTCGGCACCGTCGCAGGCGACGAGGAACGAGGCGGCAACGACGCCCGCGACCTCGGAGACTCCCGCGCAGCCCACGCCGACGCCAGCCCAGCCAGCCACGCCGGAAGCGCAGAATACACCGGCGGCACCGGCACAGCCGAACCAGCAGGTGGCGTCATTGAACAATGACGGTGCAGCGGCCAATTCCAAATTCACGCAGCGATTGCTTTCTGACGGAACCGAAGTCGACAGCGGCCCGGCGACGGTGCCGGGAACGCCGACCGCCGAAGGAAAGTCGGTAGCCGAGCAGAATGTGGCGGCAGCGGATACGCCGGCTGCCAGCGCGCAAGGCGACACCGCACCGCCCGAAACACAGACGCCGAACGGTCCTGCGGTATCGCCGCAGCAGGCAGCGCCGGTTAGTTCGTCGGAAAAAATGTTCCTCTATGAGGAGCGTATCGGCCAGAGTTCGCCTACGGCGATCGAGGGAACGGTCGTCTGGAGCGTACAGCACGAGGCCGGCCAGGGTGGCCGGCAGGAGGCGACGGTTCAGGGCAATGTCACCGTTCCCGAGCGCAATCTCTCGGCCCTCGTCACCTTCAAGCGCAATTCCGATCCGTCGCTGCCGGCGAGCCACCTCGTCGAGATCGTCTTCTCGGTGCCGCCCAATTTTGAAGGCGGCAGCATCGACAGCGTCCAGCGCATTTCGATGAAGCGAACCGAACAGGATCGCGGTGATGCGCTGATCGCGGTGCCGGCCAAGATCACCGATGATTTCCACATGATCGCGCTCAACGACTATCCCGATGCGCGCAAGGCCAATCTCGATCTGATGTCGACCCGCAACTGGATCGATATTCCGATCACCTACCGCAACGGCCGCCGCGCGCTGCTGACGATGGAGAAGGGTGGCACGGGAACGAATGCGTTCAATACCGCGATTAAGGAATGGACCGCGCTGGGGGATGTCTCGACGAGCCAGTGAGGCGTGGGCCGTTGCATAGGTGCCGAGCAGCCTCGATTCTGCGGCCGCCTCCCAGCAGAGGTCAGAGGCCGGCATTGAGGCTCGCTCTTCTCCCCGCTGCCCAGTAGAGACATATGGCAGCGCCTTGCCCGACAAAACAAAAACGCCACCTCCCCGAAAAGGGAGGTGGCGTTTCC